>JBDUDX010000038.1:0-6794 GCA_040002735.1 Frankiaceae bacterium
GTTGCGGGATCGGCCGGCCGACGGCCGCCCTACGGCCCCCCGGGTGTCCGGGGGAGGCACTCCGGTGACGAAGACGTCGCCGACCCCGGCGGCACCCGGCGGCACGGGATCCAGAAGTGGCGGGACTGCGGTCCGCTCGACGCCCTCCTCCCCCGCGGCTTCGACCAGCGCCGGTACCGGCCCGGCTCTGCCCGCCGGTGCCTCGACGTACACCGACCCGAAAGTCGGCTGGTCCATCGACAAGCCGGCGCAGTGGCGGGTCCGGCAGCGCGGCAGCCTCACCGACCTCGTCGATCCGGCCACCGGCCGGTACCTGCGGATCGACAGCACCGACCAGCCGAAGCCGTCCGCCGTCGGTGCCTGGCAGGGGTTGGAGGTCTCCTTCGCCCGGCGACACAAGGACTACGCCAGGATCCGCCTGGAAACGATTGCCTGGCGCGGCTTTCCCGACGTCGCCGACTGGGAGTACAGCTACCGGGACAAGGACGCCCGGCTGCATGGCATCGACCGCGGCATCGTCACCGGCGGCCGGGGGTACGCGCTGAACTTCCAGACGCGGGAGAACCAGTGGGCAGCATCCCAACCGCTGATGAGCGAGCTGTTCGCATCGTTTCAGCCAGCGCCCGGATAGGGACTCAGGTGGCCGACTTCCGCCGGCCGATCCCGAGCAGCTTGCCGATCGGGTCGTACCGCCGGTCCACCACGCGCTCCTTGAGCGGGATGATCGCGTTGTCGGTGAGGTGGATGTCCTCCGGGCAGACCTCGGTGCAGCACTTGGTGATGTTGCACATCCCGATGCCGGCCTCTTCGGTGGCGAGGTCCCGGCGGTCTTTTGTATCGAGCGGGTGCATGTCCAACTCGGCGAGCCGGATCAGGAACCGGGGACCGGAGAACGCCTTCTTGTTCTCTTCGTGATCCCGGATGACGTGGCAGACGTTCTGGCACAAGAAGCACTCGATGCACTTGCGGAACTCCTGGGAGCGCTCCACGTCGAGCTGCTGCATCCGCCGGGTGCCGTCCTTCTCCCGCGGCCCCGGCGCAAAGGCCGGGATCTTCTTGGCCTTCTCGTAGTTGTAGGACACGTCGGTGACGAGATCCTTGATCACCGGGAAGGTACGCAGCGGCGTGACCGTGATCGTGTCGCCTTGGGCGTACGAGGACAGCCGGGACATGCACATCAGCCGCGGCCGGCCGTCGATCTCGGCGCTGCATGAGCCACACTTGCCGGCCTTGCAGTTCCACCGCACCGCCAGATCACCGGCGTGCATCCGCTGCACGGTGTGGATCGCGTCGAGGACGACCTCGCCCTCCTCCACCGGGACGGTGTACTCGACGAAATCCCCACCGGCGGAGTCGCCTCGCCACAGCTTCAGCGTCAGGTCGTACCCCATCAGTGCTTCTCCTCGAATAGCTCGGCGAGATCTTCCGGCATCTGCGGCAAGGGCTGGCGGTCCAGGGTGACCTCGTCACCGTCCCAACGCAGGATCAGGTTGAGGTTGCCCCATTCCGGATCCGTCTTCGGGTAGTCGTCGCGGGTGTGCCCGCCCCGACTCTCGCGGCGTTCCAGCGCGGCCGTGGCGATGCACTCCGACACCGTCAACATCGACTTGAGGTCCATGGCGAGGTGCCACCCGGGGTTGTAGATCCGCCCGCCGGGAACTGCGGCATTGGGCACCCGGCCCTTGAGTACCGCGATCTCCTTCAGTGCCCGCTCCAACTCACTCGAGGTTCGGATGATGCCGACCAGGTCGTGCATGGTGTTCTGCAACTCGACCTGCAGCTCATAGGCGTTCTCCGCCTTCTCCACGCCGGCGGCGTTCGCCAGGTCCAGCGGGAGCAGGGCCTCCCGGACAATGGCCTGCACGTCACGGTCGGCCGCCGCCGGGCGTTGCCGGAGGCCGGCAACGTACTCGGCGGCCGCGTTCCCGGCGCGCTTACCGAAGACCAGCAGGTCCCCGAGGGAGTTGCCGCCGAGCCGGTTCGCGCCGTGCATGCCGCCGGCCACCTCGCCGGCCGCGTACAGCCCGGGCACGCCGACCGCGGCCTGGGTGTCCGGGTCGACCTCCACGCCGCCCATCACGTAGTGGCAGGTCGGGCCGACTTCCATCGCCTCGGCGGTGATGTCCACCTCGGCGAGTTCCTTGAACTGGTGGTACATCGACGGCAGCCGCTTCTGGATGTACTCCGGCGTCCGGCGGCTGGCGATGTCGAGGAACACGCCGCCGTGCGGGCTGCCCCGGCCCGCCTTCACCTCGGAGTTGATCGCCCGGGCTACCTCGTCTCGGGGCAGCAACTCCGGCGGGCGTCGATTGTTGCGTTTGTCCTCATACCAGCGGTCGCCCTCCTCCTCGGTGTCCGCCGTCTCGGCGCGGAAGAAGTCCGGAATGTAATCGAACATGAAACGGCGGCCTTCGGAATTGCGCAGTACACCGCCGTCACCACGAACCGATTCGGTGACCAGGATGCCTTTTACCGACGGCGGCCAGACCATTCCGGTCGGATGGAACTGGACGAATTCCATATTGACCAGCGAACTCCCCGCCCACAGCGCGAGGGAATGCCCGTCACCGGTGTACTCCCAGGAGTTCGACGTCACTTTGTACGACTTGCCGATCCCACCGGTGGCCAGCACGACTGCCGGGGCGCGGAACAACACAAAGGTGCCGCTCTCCCGCCAGTACGCGACCGCGCCGGAAATGGCATCGCCGTCTTTGAGCAGCCGCCTGACCGTGCACTCCATGTAGACGTCGATGCCGAGAGACACCGCGTGCTGCTGCAGGGTGCGGATCATTTCCAGGCCGGTACGGTCCCCGACGTGCGCCAGCCGGGCGTACCGGTGACCGCCGAAGTCCCGCTGACTGATCAGCCCGTCGTTGGTCCGGTCGAACAGAGCCCCCCACTCCTCCAGCTCCCAGACCCGGTCCGGGGCCTCCTGAGCGTGGAGTTGCGCCATCCGCCAGTGGTTGAGCATCTTGCCGCCACGCATGGTGTCCCGGAAGTGAACCCGCCAGTTGTCCTCCGGGTACAGGTTGGCCATCGCCGCGGCGATCCCGCCCTCGGCCATCACGGTGTGCGCCTTGCCGAGCAGGGACTTGCAGACCAGCGCGGTCCGGGCCCCGGCCTCGTGCGCCCCGATCGCCGCCCGCAGCCCGGCACCGCCGGCACCGACCACCACGACGTCGTAGTCGTGGGTTTCCACCTCGGGATCGCCGGACGGAGTGGGGGAAGCCGACGGCGGGGTCATCGAAACGGACACGTCAGGCCACCCAGTGCGGATCGGTGATCGTGCCGGCGGCCACCAGCGCGATGTAGAGGTCGGTCAGGCCCACCCAGATCAAGCTCGCCCAGGCCAGCTGCATGTGCCGGGAATTCAGCCTGGACACCAGCGTCCACGCCTTGTAGCGCATCGGATGCTTGGAGAAGTGATTGAGTCGACCGAGCGTGATGTGCCGGCAGGAATGGCACGAGATCGTGTACAGCGTGATCAGTGCAGCGTTGATCAGCAGAATGATGGTGCCGAGGCCGATACCGAAGGAACCGTTGAAGTTGAACGCGATGAGCGCATCCCAGGTCAGGATGAAGCAGAAGATGACGGCGATGTAAAAGAAGTACCGGTGGATGTTCTGGAAGATGAGCGGGAACTTGGTCTCACCAGTGTACTTCTTATGCGGCTCAGCGACCGCACAGGCCGGTGGCGACAACCAGAAGGAGCGGTAATACGCTTTCCGGTAATAGTAACAGGTCAGCCGGAAACCCAGCGGGAAAATCACGATGTAAATTGCCGCCGTAATAATCCAGAACGTCGGAAGAATCGACAGGTGCGGCGCCGGCGCACACTTCGAGCTCAGGCACGGGGAGTAGAACGGCGACAGGTACGGCTCGGAAAAGAAGTACTTGCCCTGGAAGGCCCGAAACGTCGAGTACACAACAAAGGCAAGCAAACCGAACGCGGTGAGCGCTGGTTGCACCCAGTAGGCGTCCCGGCGCAGCGTGCGGGTGCCGATCTCGGCCCGAGCCTTCGCGACCGGTCTGCTGGAAGGTCTCCGGGAGGGTGTCTGGGTGGCCATCAACGTCCGTTCTCAGCTACTGCGGCGGAATCCGGCTAATCCGGGGAATCCTATGACCCGCCGAAATCGCAATGACAGCCTGGTCACAGGCGAGACCTCCGAAGCCGGGATGTCTCATTCTCGGCCCACACATCGCTGGCGCGTCGTGGCGTAGGTGTGATGTACGCCACGCCGGACGCGTCCGGTGGCTAGCCTTGGCGACCATGGGCCGCTGGCGTTTCCCTGGTCCCACCGCGGCCACTCTGGCGGCGCTGATCGTCGGCTCGGCGGGCCTCGGGACGGCTCCGGTGGCAGCCGCCGGAAGACCCGTGGTCGGCGGCACCCTGCTCGGCTCGTCCGCGATCGTGGTCGCTCGTGGGGCGCCGACCTTACCTCCGGGGCTCACCGCGTCGTCGTGGCTGGTCGCCGACGCCACGACCGGTGCCGTGCTTGCGGCACGTAACCCTCACGGCCGGTTCGGGCCGGCGTCCACGCTGAAGATTCTCACCGCCCTGACGCTGCTCCCCCGCCTCAATCCCCGCCGGATCGTGGCGGTGACAAACGCGGATGAGATGGTGGACGGCACGAAAGTGGGCCTGGTGCCGGGGCTACGGGTACGGCTGGATCAGGCGTTCACCGCCATGTTGGTCGTCTCCGGCAACGATGCGGCGAATGTGCTGGCCCGGGCGGCCGGTGGGACAGCCACCACTGTGGCGCTGATGAGCGCCGAAGCGCGCCGATTGCAGGCGCTGGACACGGTGCCGCGGACCGTCCACGGGCTCGACGCGCCCGGTCAGAGCAGTTCGGCGTACGACCTGGCCCTGCTTGGACGAGCCGGCCTCGCGCTGCCGGCCTTCCGGCGGTACGTGGCCATCCGCCGGGCGTGGATGCCGGCGCGGGGCGGGAAGTTCTTCGAGATCGACAATCACAACCGGCTGCTCACTCGCTACCCCGGCGCCATCGGGATCAAGAACGGCCACACCGATGCCGCCCGGTCCAGCCTGGTGGCGGCGGCCCGGCGCGGCAATCGGACGATGATCGTCACCCTGATGCATGCCGACGCGCGGATGTGGGACCAGGCGGTGACTTTGCTGGACTGGGGGTTTCGAGCCGACGGGCGCGCCGCCCCGGTCGGCACGCTGGTGGGTCCGGTACCTGAGGCCATTGCGACGCCGAAGAGCGCCCCGCCCGCCCTGACGCTCGGAGCCGGTGGCAACGGCCGTGATCACCGGGACCCGCCGCCGGTCCGCACCATGGCGGTCGGCGGCGCGATCGGGCTGCTCCTCGCCGGCGGAGGCTTCCTCCTACGGCGCCGCCGGACCTGAGGTAGAGCACCACCGGCCCACTCACCGCTGTTTCGGCTGCCCCATCTGCCCGCTGCTGGTCTCGTCGCCGGGCAGCGAGTCGGCCTTCACCGCGTCCCGCTCGCCCATCGGCTTCGCCGGACCCTTCGTGGTGTCCTTCGCGGTCTGCTGTTCGGCCTCGGCGTTGATCTCGGCACCGAGCAGGATGATGTACGCGCTCCAGTACAGCCAGATCATCAGCACCACGACCCCGGCGAGAGCGCCGTAGGTCTTGCCGTACTTGCCGAAGTTATTCACGTAGAGGGAGAACCCGATCGAGGCGATCGCCCACAGCACGGTGGCCACGATGGCGCCGAGCGATGCCCACTTCATCTTCGGCGCGTCGCGATCCGGCGCCACCCGATAGACGATCGACAGCGCCCCCATTACCAACGCAATCAGCAACAGCCAGCGCACTACTTCGGCCGCGATCCGGCCCAGGGCGCCGATACCGATGTTGTTGAGCACCGGGGGCAAGACGGCGACCAGCCCGATGCAGACACCGAACATCACGATCGCGCCGACGGTGAGCAGCAGGGCGAGCCCGCGCTTCTTGAAGAAGTTGCGGTTGTCCTCCTCGTCGTAGGCGATGTTGACCGCGTTCATCAGGCCCATCACGCCGCCGGACGCCGCCCACAGCGCGGCCAGCACGCTGATCACCAGACTCAGCCCCAGCGCGCTCTTGGATCCGCTGACGATGCTGGTGAGCTGGGTAGTGATCAGACTTTTCGCGTCGTTGGGCAGCGCGCTCGCCGTGTCCTCGATCTGCTTGCGTACCTGCGCGGGCTCCACGAGCAGGCCGTACACCGAAATTGCGGCGATCAGCGCCGGGAAGATCGCCAGGAAGGCGGCGTACGCCACGCCGCCGGCGAGCAGCGGAACGTGGTCGGCCTTGCTTTCGGCCAACGCTCGCTTGACGATCTGCTTCCAGCCCGCGGCCGGAATGTCGGTGGGCTTCTCCGCCTGCCCGCCCGGGACCTGCTCCGCGGTGGCGGTGCGCTGCTGCGTCATGTCCATGTCCCGTTCGTCAGTCGGCACGTACCTGGAATCAGCCGATCACAGATCGGCTTCGCCGTCTTCTTACCCATCAGCGACGGAAACGTTCCCGCCCTGCGCGTAGACCTACCGCACTCAGCGCGCCGGCCAGACCGGCGAGGAGCAATCGGGAACGCCCCGGAGCGGCAGCAGCTACTCGGGGGGGCGGCAGCGGGCGGATCTGCACCGGATCGAGCACGGTGATCCGGCCCGCCGAGGCTTGGTCTGTGACACCGTCCGCGGCACCGGCCGCGCCGCCGCCGTAGCCCACGCCGGGCTTGCGGGACAGCGCCGGAGTCAGCGGAGTGCGCGCGCCGTCGACCTGGCGGATGCCGGGAGTGGCGTCGGCGCCGGCCGCGGCCGGCGCGGT
>JBDUDX010000039.1:0-11927 GCA_040002735.1 Frankiaceae bacterium
GGCTAGAGATGGTGCCCGTTGAGTGCGTCGCCCGTGGATACCTTGCCGGCTCCGGCTCCGTTGACTACATGCGCACCGGAGCGGTCTGCGGAGTGCCGCTGCCCCTCGGCCTCAGGGAAGGGGATCGGCTGCCGGAGCCGATCTTCACTCCGGCCACGAAGGCGACCGAGGGGCACGACGAGAACGTGTCCTACGACGCGGTCGCGGCCGCGGTGGGTGCCGACCTCGCCGCCGACCTGCGCCGGCGGACGCTCGCGCTCTACGCCCGCTCGGCGGCCCTGGCCCTGGACCGCGGCATCGTGATCGCCGATACCAAATTCGAGTTCGGCCTGGCTCCCGGCGGCGAGCTTGTGCTCGGAGACGAGGTACTGACCCCGGACTCTTCGAGGTTCTGGCCGGTAGACGACTGGCGGCCTGGTGGTTCGCAACCGTCGTACGACAAGCAGTACGTCCGGGACTGGCTCACCGAACGCGGCTTGGCCGGTACGCCGGCCGAGCTGCCGGCGGACGTGGTGGAGGCGACCCGGGAGCGCTATCTCGAGGCGTACCAGCGGCTCACCGGCGAACGCTTCACGTAAGGCGGCTCAGAGCAGGGTCAGGTGCTCCTCGGTCGCCCCGGGCACCGCCGCGAACGACACGGACCGGTCGAAGGTCACGAAGCGGCCACCGTGCGTCACGGCCAGGGCAAGAAGGTACGCGTCCGTGACCTGGCGTGGACCGTGCAGCCGGGAGCGGTCGACGATCTTGCCGTCGAGGACGCTGACGTCACCGGGCCAGAACGCGTGGTGATCTCCCGCGCATGCCTGGCGTAAGAGATCGATGGCCACCGCCGGAGCTACCGGGCTCGGGTAACGAGGTTGACTGATGATCCGTACGAAGCCGTTTTGAGTGATCGGAGTGGACGCCCATCCGGTCCCGATCTCCACGTCCAGCCATTCGCTGGCGCGCCGGTGATCCATGTGATCGCTGTCGAGCAGGGCCAGCAGCACGTTGATGTCGAGCAACGCTCGTCTCACTCAGCTTCCTCTTCGCGGAGCCGGTCGATCAGCGCATTGGAGACGGTTGCGCCTCGGCGCGGCAGCGGTCGGAACCCGTGGTGTCCCGCTCCCGGGGCACCGCGGTCTTCCGGCGGCCCGGTCAGCGCTCTGCGTGCAAGATCGGACAGCACCTCGCCTGCCGTGCGCTGCTCTCGCTGTGCCCGTTCCTTGACGGCGAGCAGGATGTCGTCATCAATCCTGAGTGTGGTGCGCATGCATCTGATGCTAAGGCATCGCCCGGGGAGGGAGGCCCACTTCGGTCCGTCCTTATCGTCTGCCGGCGCGGTCTCAGCCGTGGCTGACCGACCTCGCCCGATTCGTCCTTTCAGGAAAGTCGCTTCCGCCGCCTGCCATGCTGCGCGTGCGAAAACACGGGGAAGGTTGTGGATATCTGGTGTGACGACTAGATAACTGGGCATTGAGAGCACAGCAGTGGCGGGGACCGCTGCCATCGGATCGTTGAGATGGATCCGCGGGGGCACTCTTGGCGGCAGGTCCGGCAAGGCTGTTGCGCTCGACGATTGGCGTCGCGGTGCTCGGCGTGCTGCTCCTTGCCATATGGATCTTGGTTGGCCGCCAGCCAGCGTGGGCCGACGTAGGGCCAACCTCGTCCATGTCGGCGGTCACGGCTGCTGATTCGGTAAGCCCGGTGCCGACCCTGCCGGCTGATCCGACTCCGGTTGCGACGCCGTCCGATCCCGCGCCGGTTCCGAGCCCGACGCCGACCGCGGATCCCGCGCCGGTTCCGACGCTGCCGGTGGACCCGACTCCGGTTGCGCCGCCGACCGCGGATCCCGCGCCGACGCTGCCGGCTGGTCCGACTCCGACCGCGGATCCCGCGCCGGTTCCGACGCCGACTGCGGCTGTGCTGGCCGATCCAGCCTCGGTCCCGACGCTGCCGGCGGATCCGACGCAGAGCCCGACGCCGATCGGCACTTTGCCGGTTGACGTGGTGTCGGTTCCTGTGCCGCCGGTCGACGCGACGCCTGTTCCGGTTCCGGTTGTGGACCCGACGCCTGTGTCGGCCCCGGTGGTGGACCCGACGCTGGTCCCGCCGGTTGTGGACCCGACGCCTGTGCCGGCCCCGGTGGTGGACCCGACGCTGGTCCCGCCGGTGGACCAGACGCCTGTGCCGGCCCCGGTGGTGGACCCGACATCTGTGCCGGCCCCGGTGGTGGACCCGACCCTGCCGCCCCCGCCCCCGACGTTGCCGGTTGAACGTGGTGCCCGGTCCGGCCCGCCGGTTGACGTGGTGCCCGTTCCGATTCCGCCGGTGGCCCCGCCGCCGCTGGCCGCGCGGACGTCGGCCCTGACCTCGCCGGTGGATTCGGTTCAGGTTCCGGTCCGGCCGGTGGCACCCGCGCCGTCACTGAAGCCGTCGACCTCGCCAACCTTGCCGGCCGACTTGTTGCCAGTCGCGTCGGTGAACTCGGCTCCAGTTCCGTCCGCGTCGTTGGACCCGACGCGGACGCTGCCGGTTGCTCCTCCACCGCGGGTGGATCGGGCCTCGGTCCCGGCACCCATTCCGGTCGCATCGGTGGACCCGGTACCCGCATCCGTCTCGCGGGTGGATCCGACGCCGCCAGCTGCCCCTACGTCTTTGGCTGCGCCGACACCCGCTTCGACTCCGCCGGTTGAACCGATCCCGGCCCCGCCGGCAGCCCGGACGTCGGTGACGCTACTAGTCACGCCAACCACGCCGACGCCGCCACTCGTGTCGACTCAGTTGGCGTGGTCGCCGCAACGAGTTGCCTTCTTGACGAGTGCAGAGTCCGATTCGTCCAATCGGGTACTGCGCCCGACTGCTGCTGTGCTGGCCCCCGACGCGCATCGGTCTGTCCCCTCGGGGCCCCGGCCGGTTCGAGTGCCATCGGAGTTGGCCTTGGCCGCCGGCACTGCCGGCGCGAGCGGCACAGCTAGCTCAGGCGGTGGAGGCGGCCACGGGAGCGACGGTGCCGTTTTGACCGGCCTCAACGCCGACCTGCAGTTGAGGCTGCTGGTTATCGTGCGCTCCCCCGATGAAAGTTGCATTTGGCGTTCGTACCTCCCGGAGGTTTCTCCCGCCTGATTCTCGCCTTCCCACCGGTCTCTAGCCGTTAGTCGGCGCAGACCAAGACGTCTCGCGCTGACATCTTGGGAAGGAACGAGAACAGTCCCATGCTCACTTCGAAGGCAAAGCTTCGGTATCAACTGCTTGTCTGTAGCACTCTTCTGCTAGCCCTGGCGGGGGTCCTCGCCAGTACGCCCGAGTCCGCTCAAGCGCGCGTCCCGCTCACCGGTACGGTCGCGAAGAGCTCGCGTGGCTCTGATGGATCGACCGACCAGCTCCAGCCGCTGTCGATTGCGCGGACCTGCGCCGGATGCGGCCACTACGTCGTGACCGCCGGCGACACGCTGTACGACATCGCCGTCCGATTCGGTGTCGCGGGCGGCTGGCCGGCGCTGTATGCCGCAAACCGACGGCTGCTCGGTCGCAATCCCGACCTGCTCCGGGTCGGCGTCACCGTGCGGGTTCCAGAAACCCGACGCTCGGTAGCGGTGCTCCACCGGCGTACACGGATTCCCCCGCGAGCTACCGCGGCTGCTGCAACCCAGCCCGCGACAGACACGCCCGCGACAGACACGCCCGCGACAACCACGCCCGCGACAACCACGCCCGCGACAACCACGCCCGCGACAACCACGCCCGCGACAGCGCAACCATCCGACACGGGAGCGGCGAGTACCCGGCAGTGGCTACCGCTGATGCTGCTCGCCGCCGGACTGGTGCTTGCCGGCTTGCTCGGGAAGGAGACCCGGTGGTCGGCGGCGGCACAACGGATCGAAACGCGGCTCGTACCGGCGACCCGGCCTGTGCTTCATGTCACCGATTTCGACCGGCTGATGGTTACCCGTCTGGAGGATCCGGCCACGATCGTGGTCTGCCGGCCTCCTTGGCAAGATCCGGAGCAGATCTTGCGGGCCGCCCGGGTGGTTCTACCGATGGAGGAGTACCGGATACTCGCCGACCATCTCGCAAGTTCCGCGACCACCCGACCATGGGAATGACCGCGTGCTGACCTGGGGAGATGGGCCACTAGCTCATCGGAAGTTCACTCGCGGGGCCGGGGTTCAGCGGCGGCACGGCTGCGCAGCGACTCGATGAGCGCGGCGACATGCCGCCGGTCGTCCGGCGTGAGTTCTTCGATGCTGGCGATGAGTACTGCGGTGTCCGGATCGACCGTGACGGTGTCGACATGCAGTCCAGCGGCTTGCGCGGCGGCGTGGCGTACCAGCGTTATCGGAAGATCCAGACCCCGAGCGAGCGCTTCGAGGGTGTCCGGACGCGGTGGCCGTCCCGGACTGGAAGTGGACGCTAGGTGATGGACTGTCGAACGCGGCATTCCCCCGCGCCGCGCGACGGCGCCGTAGGACCACGCCCGTTCCCGCATGCGGTCGATGATCAGACGTTGCAGGGCGGTCGGTTCCGTCGGCCCGGCGGCACGGAGCTGACCCAAGCGGCCCGGCTCCTTCTCCTTCGTGTGTGCCGTCATCGGCCTCATTCTGCTCGCCGTTGGCGAGAGAGGACTCCCGCACCTTGTCTAACTGCCCTGCTTTCGCTAGTGTCCAACCAGACCGGACAGGTTGTACAGGGTTTAAGTACATGTTCGGTCCGCGAAGGTCGGCTCACGGGGGGGGCCGATCTTCGCGACGGTCCAGCCGCAACCCCGGCCATGCGACAACGGTGGCACAGCGCAGCCATTCCCGGCGCATCTATTGACCGCGTGAAGTCAGGCTGGCGCGCTGAACAGATATGGTCCGAGCGTGTCCTCAGTTCCCGTCCGAGTCGTCGTCGACGTGATGCCGAAGCCAGAGATCTCCGACCCGCAAGGGCAGGCGATCGCCCGCGCGCTGCCGGGGCTCGGCTACGACGGCGTGCTCTCCGTACGACAGGGCAAACGCTTCGAGGTACAGCTCGAGGTGTCGGCGGACCCGGCCGGCGACGCCTCCGAGTTGGCGCTGCGGAAAGCCGCCGCGATGGCCGAAACCCTGTTAGCTAACCCGGTGATCGAGGACTTCACCGTGCGTCTGGAGCCCTGAGAAGTGGAGGTCGCTTTTCGGCTCGCGCTGCCGCGGGACGAGCTGAGCATTCCGGTAGTACGACGGATCCTGGATCGATCGATGGAGGTGCTCGGCGTCGAGCCGGAGGATCGTAGTGACATCACGCTGGCCATCACCGAGTGCTGCACCAACGCCTTGGATCATGCCCAAGCGGGTGATGACTACGAGGTGACCTGCGGCATCCGCGATGACGGTTGCCACATCCGGGTGATCGATCACGGCTGTGGCTTCGATCCCGACCGGTTGCCGATGGCGAGCGCCACCGCCGAGCAAGGTCGGGGGGTGCTGCTGATGCGGGCCCTCGTGGATTCTGTCCAATTCGAGCAACTGGAGGAGGACGGCGCAGTCGTCTCCCTGCACAAACGGCTTCGATTTCTCACCGGTTCACCCGCGGAGCGGCTCTCCGACCAGTAGCGGTGGGCCGGCGACTAGACTGCATGATCATGCCCGGCCGCATCGGTGTCGTGACCTTTCCTGGCTCCCTCGACGACGGCGACGCCACCCGGGCGGTACGGCTCGCCGGTGGTGAGCCGGTCCCGCTGTGGCACGCCGAACCTGACCTGCGGGGCGTGGACGCGGTGATCCTGCCGGGTGGGTTTTCCTACGGGGACTACCTGCGCTGCGGAGCGATTGCCTCGTTCGCCCCGATCCTTCGGCCGATCGTGGCCGGCGCCAGGGAGGGGCTCGCCGTGCTGGGCATCTGTAACGGTTTCCAGATCCTCTGCGAGGCGCACCTTCTCCCTGGTGCGCTGATTCGCAACGCCGGTCGCCGGTTCACCTGCCTCGACCAGCCGCTGACGATCGATAACGCGCGGACCGCCTGGACGTCCGCTTACGAAGAAGGCCAGCGGATCGTCGTACCGCTGAAGAACGGCGAAGGCTGTTACCTGGCGGACGAGCGGACCTTGGACGAGCTGGTTGCCGACGGGCGGGTGGTAGCCCGGTACGCCGCCAATGTCGGGCAGCCCAACCCGAACGGGAGCGCCCGGGACATCGCCGGGATCTGTAACGAGCTCGGCAACGTGGTCGGCCTGATGCCGCATCCGGAGCATGCCGTGGAAACCCTCACCGGGCCCGGCGACGACGGCCTCGGGTTCTTCCGCTCCGTCCTTGGCGCCCTGGTATGAGCGGTATGACGGCCGCGACGGTCCAGCCGTACGCCGACCAGCCATATGAAGACCTGGGCCTGCAACGAGACGAGTACGAGCAGATCTGCGACCTGCTGGGCCGACTGCCTTCCGACGCCGAACTAGCGATGTACGCGGTGATGTGGAGCGAGCACTGCTCGTACAAGAGTTCCAAGGTGCACCTACGCCGGTTCGCCGAGTTGCCGGCCAGCGATGTCCTCCTCGCCGGGATCGGGGAGAACGCGGGTGTGGTACAGGTGGCGCCGGGTCTTGCGGTGACGTTCAAGGTGGAGAGTCACAACCACCCGTCCTTCGTCGAGCCACACGAGGGCGCGGCTACCGGCGTGGGCGGCATCGTGCGGGACATTCTGGCGATGGGCGCCCGGCCGGTCGCGGTGATGGACTCGCTGCGCTTCGGTGACGCGGAAGCGCTGGACACCCGCCGGGTGCTGCCCGGAGTGGTCGCCGGGGTCGGCGGGTACGGTAACTGCCTCGGCCTGCCGAACATCGGCGGCGAGGTCGGCTTCGACCCGTCCTACCTCGGGAACCCGCTGGTCAACGCGCTCTGCCTCGGAGTGCTGCCGGTCGAGCGGCTGCACCTGGCCAGCGCGACGGGTACCGGCAACGCGGTCGTGCTCCTCGGCTCGCTCACCGGCCGGGACGGCATCGGCGGGGTGAGCGTGCTGGCCAGCGCTGCATTTGATTCGGGACCCGACGGCACCGGCGGACCGAGCAAGCGACCCAGTGTGCAGGTCGGTGACCCGTTCACCGAGAAGATCCTGATCGAGTGCTGCCTGGAGCTGTACGACCGGGGGCTGGTCGCTGGCATCCAGGACCTCGGCGGTGCCGGGCTGGCCTGCGGGCTGTCCGAGACCGCCGCGAAGGGCGGCGCCGGGATGCGCATCGCGCTGGACGAGGTACCGCTGCGCGAGCCCTCCATGATCCCGCTGGAGATCCTCACCAGTGAGTCCCAGGAGCGGATGCTCGCGATCGTCGCGCCCGCCGACGTTGCCGCCGCGCTCGCTGTCGCGGCAAGGTGGGGCGTGCTGGCCACGGTCATCGGTGAGGTGACGGACACCGGCCGGCTGGTAGTGGACTGGCACGGCGAGGTGGTGGTCGACGTACCGCCCGGGAGCCTGGCCGACGACGGCCCGGTGTACTCCCGCCCTGTGCACCCGCCGGCGGACCGTGAAGCTCTGGAAGCCGACGACCCGTCGAGCCTGCCCCGGCCGGCGACCGGCGCGGAGTTGCGGGACGCCCTGCTCCAGCTGATCGCGAGCCCCAACCTCTGCTCCCGCCGCTGGGTGACCGACCAGTACGACCGCTACGTCCTGGGCAACACCGTGCTGGCCCAGCCGGAGGACGCCGGGGTGATCCGCCTCGAAGAGGACTCCGGCCTCGGGGTGGCGCTGGCCCTGGACGGCAACGGCCGGTACGCCCGCCTCGACCCGTACGCCGGGGCCCAGCTGGCGCTGGCCGAGTCCTACCGCAACGTGTCGGTGACCGGCGCCCGTCCGCTCGCGGTGACGAACTGCCTGAACGTGGGTAGCCCGGAGGACCCGGCCGGGATGTGGCAGTTCGCCGAACTCACCCGCGGCCTCGCTGACGGGTGCTGGGAACTCGGCCTGCCGGTCACCGGCGGCAACGTCAGCTTCTACAACTCCACCGGTGAGGTCCCGATCAACCCGACGCCGGTGATCGGCGTACTCGGCGTGCTCCAGGATGTGCGGCGGCGGACGCCCATGGGCTTCCGGGCGCCCGGCGACGCGGTGTACCTGCTCGGCGAGACCGGTGACGACTTCGGCGGCTCGGAGTGGGCCTGGGTCACCCACCGCCACCTGGGCGGCCGCCCGCCGAAGGTCGACCTGGCCGCCGAGCGGCGGCTGGCCGAGATGTCCGCCGCCGCAGCCGCCGATGGGATGTTCACCGCCGCCCACGACGTCTCCGACGGCGGCGTCGGCGTGACGCTCGTCGAGTGCGCGCTGCGCTACGGGGTCGGGGTACGCGTGACACTGCCCGGCGAGCCATTCCAGGCACTGTTCAGCGAGTCGGTCGCCCGCGCGGTGGTGGCCGTATCGCCGGACCACGCGGCGGCCGTCGACGCGCTCTGCCGGCAGCACGGCGTACCGGCTATCCGGCTCGGGACGACCGGCGGCGAAGACGTCGTCATCCAGGGTGCCTTCAGCGTGCCACTGGCCGAACTGCGGGCCGCCCATGAGGGCACGTTGCCGCGGATCTTCGGATGAAACCAGCCGCGTACGACGACCTCCGGGCTGGCGTCCTGAACCAGTTCGCTGGGCTCTCGGCTGTGGTAGCCGACCTGCCGGACGAGGCGTTCGCTACGCCGACTCGACTCGGCACCTGGCGGGTGGCCGAACTGGTGGCGCACCTGACCTCCAATGTCACGGCGATGACCACCTACCTGAGCCAGCCGGCCCCGCCGCAGGCTGATGTGGAACTGATCCGGTACTACGCGGGCGCCCGAGCGGCGGCCGGCGGCGTCGATCAACGGGCGCAGGACGCAGCGGCCCGGCCGCCCGAAGAGCTTCGTTCGGCGCTGCGGGATTCCGTCGATGCCGTCCGGGAGTCGGTGTCCGGCGAGGCGGCGGACCGGCTGGTCGCCACCCGGCCCGGCGTGCTGCCGTTTCGCGAGTTCCTGATCACCCGCTGCGTCGAGGGCACCGTGCACGGGTTGGATCTCGCCGCCGCGACCGGCGCGGAACCCGTACTGGACCCCTCCGCCGTCCGGCATGCGGTGACGCTGCTCGCCGACATCTTGGCCGCCGACGCGCCCGGCCGGGCGGTGGAAGTGCGGGTGCCGCCGTACGCCGCCGTGCAGTGCGTACCGGGACCGCGACACAACCGTGGTACACCGCCGAATGTGATCGAGATGGACCCGGTCACCTGGCTGGAGCTTGCGGCGGGCCGGCGGAGCTGGGCGGACGCCGTGAAAGCCGGCCGAGTGCAGGCCAGCGGCCGCCGCGCCGATGTTTCGGAGTGGTTGCCAGTTGTCGGCTGAGCGGTCGATGCCCCCTACACTGAACGACGCCAGCTTCCCCAGCCGCCCCGGGCGGTAGTAGCGCCGCCGTACCTTCGAGGAGCTCCGCCCGTGCGGCTGTCGCTCGATCTCGACCCCAGCGATCCCAGCCCCAAAGATGCCTGTGGTGTTTTCGGCGTGTGGGCGCCGGGCGAGGACGTGGCCAAGCTGACGTACTTCGGCCTGTTCGCGCTGCAGCACCGCGGCCAGGAGGCGGCGGGCATGGCGGTGAGCGACGGCGCGACCGTCCTGGTCTACAAGGAACTCGGCCTGGTCGCGCAGGTCTTCGACGAACCGACGCTGAACTCCCTCCGCGGCCACCTCGCCATCGGCCACACCCGGTACTCCACCACCGGTGCGGGCACCTGGGAGAACGCCCAACCCTCGTTCCGCTCCCGGGACGGTGGCGGCGGAATCGCGCTTGGGCACAACGGAAACTTGCTCAACACCCGCGACCTCGCGGACCGCGCCGCTGCCGCCGGTGACCGCACCGCTGCCGGGACGACCACCGACTCGGACCTGATCACCGGTCTGCTTTCCGCCCAGCACGATGTGCCGCTGGAGACCGCTGCCCTGGACGTTTTTCCCCTGCTGCGCGGCGCGTTCTCGCTGGTGTTCATGGACGAGGCCACCCTGCTCGCCGCCCGGGACCCGGCCGGAATCCGACCGCTGGTCCTCGGGCGGCTGGACCGCGGCTGGGTGGTGGCGAGTGAGAGCGCGGCGCTGGACATCGTCGGCGCCTCCTTCGTCCGCGAGATCGAACCCGGCGAGCTGGTGGCCATCGACGAGCACGGCCTGCGGAGCGTGCGGTTTGCGCCGGCGCGCCCGAAGGGCTGCCTCTTCGAGTACGTCTACCTCGCCCGCCCGGACACCACCATCGCCGGCCGGGGCGTCTACGCCACCCGGGTCGAGGTGGGTCGGTCCTTGGCACGAGAGTACCCGGCCGAGGCCGATCTGGTGATCGGCGTACCCGAGTCCGGTACGCCCGCGGCCGTGGGTTTCGCGGAAGCGAGCGGAATCCCGTATGGCGTAGGTCTGGTGAAGAACTCATACGTCGGCCGCACGTTCATCCAGCCCTCGCAGACCATCCGCGAACTTGGTATCCGGCTCAAGCTCAACCCGCTGCGGGAGATCATCCGCGGCCGGCGATTGGTCGTGGTGGACGATTCCATCGTCCGGGGCAACACCCAACGCGCCCTGGTCCGGATGCTGCGGGAAGCCGGTGCCGCGCAGGTACACGTACGCATTTCCAGCCCGCCGGTGCAATGGCCGTGCTTCTACGGTATCGACTTCGCCACCCGGGCCGAACTGATCGCCAGCGGCCTCGGGGTCGAGGAGATCCGGGCCTCCATCGGCGCGGATTCGCTTGCCTACATCTCGTTGGAAGGGCTGGTCAGCGCCACCACCATCCGGTCGGATCGGCTGTGCCGGGCGTGCTTCGACGGCGTCTACCCGATCGGATTGCCGGCGCGGGATGTGGTCGGCAAGCACGTACTCGAGGGCATCGAGCGGGCGGTGGCCGCCGACCCCGGTGGCACCGACCCCAGCCCGGACACGTTGGAGACGCTGCTCAGCGCGGACGACGTGCTCGCGGTGGGCAGCACGGCCGGCGCCGACCGGAGCTGAGCATGCCCGGGGGCCTTCCTGCTACGTACGCCGGCGCCGGGGTGGATATCGCGGCTGGTGAGCGGGCCGTCGAACTGATGAAGTCTTCGGTCGCCCGGGCGTCCCGGCCGGAAGTGCTGGGCGGCCTCGGCGGGTTCGCCGGATTGTTCGAACTGGACCTGACGCGCTGGCGCCGGCCGTTGCTGGCCGCAGCCACCGACGGGGTGGGCACCAAGCTGGCCATCGCGCAGGCGCTGGACCGCCACGACACGGTCGGCATCGACCTGGTGGCGATGGTGGTCGATGACCTGGTGGTCTGTGGCGCCGAGCCGCTGTTCCTCACCGACTACATCGCCTGCGGGCGAGTCGTACCGGAACGAATCGCGGCTCTCGTGGCCGGCATCGCCGAAGGTTGCCGGCAGGCCGGATGCGCGCTGATCGGCGGTGAGACCGCCGAGCATCCTGGGCTGCTGAAGCCGACCGAGTACGACCTCGCCGCCTCCGGAGTCGGAGCTGTGGAGGCGGATGCCGTACTCGGCCCGGATCGGGTACGTGCGGGTGACGCGGTGATCGCGATGGCCGCTTCCGGGCTGCACTCCAATGGGTACTCGCTCGTCCGCCACGTCCTACGCGACGTACCCCTGGATGATGCCGCGCTCGGCGTGCCCCTCGGTGAGGTGTTGCTCACCCCGACCCGGATTTACGCCCTGCACTGTCTGGCCCTTGTCGCGTCGACGGCGGTACGAGCCTTCGCCCACGTCACCGGCGGCGGGCTGGCGGCGAACCTGTCCCGAGTGCTGCCACCGACCGCGGACGCGGTGCTGGACCGCGCCACCTGGGCGCCGCCGGCGATCTTCGGCTACGTCGCCGAACGGGGCTCGGTCGAGCAAGCCGAGCTGGAGGCCACGCTCAACCAAGGCGTCGGGATGCTGGCGGTGGTCTCCGCTGCCGACGCAGACCGGGCGGTATCGCTGCTCGATCGGCGTGGCGTCGCGGCATGGGTGGCTGGCGAGGTGGTCG
>JBDUDX010000040.1:0-3813 GCA_040002735.1 Frankiaceae bacterium
GTCACCCGATCGGCGCCTCCGGCGCCCGGCTGGCGCTGACCCTGGCCTACGAGCTCCGCCGCCGGGGCGGCGGGCTGGGCGCGGCGGCGTTGTGCGGCGGCGGCGGGCAGGGCGACGCGTTGCTCCTCCGCGTGCCGGCGTGACGCTGCGCGAAACCATCCGCCGGCGCCACCAACGGCTGCCGGACTCGTCGAGCGGTCCGCTTGTGGCGGTCCGCGGAGCAGGCTGAGGTGAGGCCTTGGACGGCCTCGGAAGGAGGATCCCGATGGAGAACGTGCCGTTCACGCCGTTGACGCCGCTGTCGTTCCTGGGCAGGGCGGCGGCGGTGTTCCCGGACAAGACCGCGGTAGTCATGGGCGATCGGCGGGTTGGCTACCGCGACTTCGCGGCCGAGGTCACCCGGCTGGCCCGGGCGTTGCAGGCCTCCGGCGTCGCCGCCGGTGACCGCGTCGCCTACCTGTGCCCCAACATCCCGGAGTCGCTGGCCGCGCAGTTCGCTGTGCCCCTGGCCGGCGGCGTTCTGGTAGCGATCAACACCCGGCTGTCCGGGGAGGAGATCCGCTACATCCTGGACCACTGCGGCGCGGTTCTCCTCGTCATCGACCGCGAGTTCCACCCTCAGGTGGCACCTATCCTGGACCGGCTGCAGACAGTACGTGAGGTTGTCGTCGTCGGCGCCGAGGCGGCGCCCCAGCAGGGGGTGTCGGAGGTGGTGCCGCACGTCGGTTACACCGCGCTGCTCGCCCGGGGCTCCGACGAGCCGCTGCCCTGGGCCGTCGCCGATGAGCTGGCGCCTATCTCGATCAACTACACCTCGGGGACCACCGGAAAGCCCAAGGGAGTGATCTACTCCCATCGCGGGGCGTACCTCAACGCGTTCGCCCAGATCCTGCACGCCCAGCACACCCCGGACAGCGTTTACCTGTGGACGTTGCCGATGTTCCACTGCAACGGCTGGTGCACCGGCTGGGCGCTGGTCGCGGTCGCCGGTACCCAGGTGTGCCTGCGGGAGGTCCGCGGTGAGGTGATCTGGCGGCTGCTCCGGGAGGAGGGAGTGACCCACCTCAACGGCGCCCCGACCGTGTTGACCACCATCACCGACGCGCCGGAAGCGGTGCGGCTGGACCGGGGGCTGGTCGTGACCGTCGCCGGTGCCCCACCCAGCCCCACCGTGATCGCCCGGATGTCGGCACTCGGCGCGCGGGTGATCCACGTCTACGGCCTGACCGAGACTTACGGCCCGTACACCATCAACGAAGCCCAGCCGAGCTGGTCGGCGGAGCCTGAGGAGCTGCGCGGGCGGCTGCAATCCCGCCAGGGCGTCGCGATGGTGACCGCCGACCCGGTCCGGGTGGTCGACGGGCTGATGAACGACGTACCCCGCGACGGGACCACGATGGGCGAGATCGTTATGCGCGGCAACACGGTGATGACCGGTTACTTCCGCGACCCCGACGGCACCGCGGAGGCGTTCGACGGCGGCTGGTTCCACTCCGGTGACCTTGGGGTGATGCACCCCGACGGGTACGTCGAGTTGCGGGACCGGGCTAAGGACGTGGTCATCTCCGGTGGGGAGAACATCGCCACCATCGAAGTGGAGCACGCCCTCGCCTCCCACCCCGCGGTGCTCGAAGCCGCCGTCGTCGGCGCCCCGGACGAGAAGTGGGGCGAGGTCGTCAAAGCCTTCGTGGTGCTCCGCGCCGGTTATCAGGCCAACGAGCAAGAACTGCTCGCCCACGTGCGGACCCGGATCGCCCGGTATAAGACGCCGAAGACGATCGTCTTCGTCGAAGAGCTGGCCAAGACCTCAACCGGCAAGATGCGCAAGTTCGAGCTACGAGAGAAGGAGTGGGCCGGTCACACCCGCCGCATCCAAGGCTGAGCAGGAGCTCAGGTCAGTGACTAGCCACAGTTCTGGCGCTGCTAGCGGGAGGTCGTAGGTGGCCGCGGCGAGCGGGCCTGGTGCCGACCAATGCGACGGACCCGCGCAACTGTGCCGTACTGGATGAATCAGCCAGCCAGTCGGTTACGCGGGCCAGCGGGCGGCCATCGCTCGCCGCCGGGCCTGGCGCTCGCCGCCGGGCCTGGGCCATCGCAGGGAGGAACCCGCGCAGCAGCGTGTCATTCGGGGCATTGAGTCGGGGCTGTGGGGCCTCGTTGCTCTCGCCGGCTCCGATTGTCGGGGCCACAGCAAAAGGAGGAACATGTCTAGGGAAATCACCTCGATCGCCATCGTCGGTGGTGGCTTCATGGGTACAGGCATCGCCGAAACCGCAGCGGTTGCCGGGTTCCCGGTCGTGGTCGATGAACTGCCGGAGTGTCTTGACGCCGCCCGTCAGCGGCTGGAGGCCTCCATGGGCCGCATGGTCAAGCGGGGGAAACTCGACCCCGCGCACCGGGATGCCGCCCTCGCCCGAATTACCCTGACGAGCGAACTGAAGGACGTGGCCGGCGCTGACCTCGTGATCGAGGCGGTGCCCGAGAACGTGGCACTGAAGATCTCAATCATGGCGGCCCTCGACGGGATCGTCGACGACGACGCCATCATCGCCTCGAACACCTCATCCATCCCGATCGCGCAACTGGCCGGTCCGGTGCGCAACCCCGACCGTGTGCTCGGCATGCACTTCTTCTCTCCCGTGCCGGTGATGGCCCTGGTGGAGATCGTACGAGCCCTCGACACCAGCGACGAGACGGTCAACGAGGCGCGCGCGTTCACCGAACGACTCGGCAAACAGGCCATCGAGACGAAAGACCGTTCCGGTTTCATCGTCAACTTCCTGCTGATCCCATACCTGATGGCCGCGGTCCGCATGTATGAGGAGGATTTCGCCAGCCGGGAGGACATCGACGCAGGGATGCGGCTCGGCGCCGGTCACCCCATGGGTCCGCTCACGTTGTGCGATTTCATCGGCTTGGACGTCCTCCACGCTGTCTGCAACTCCATGTACGAGGAGTTCAAGCGGGGCGAGTACGCGCCGCCACCCGTGATGAAGCGGATGATCGCCGCCGGGCGGCTGGGCAGAAAATCCGGCCGAGGCTTCTATGACTACCCATGAGGACGCCGGCCGAGCCGCGCCGACTACTGTCCGGCAGGGTCCCTCAAGTGATCAAGATTTCGGCTACCGGAGGTTGGGATGACCACAGAATCTGGCGTGGCGGCGGAACAAGTTCCGGAAAGGCCTGGAGCCGCCGCCGTTGCCGATCCAACGATCGCCGATCCCGGCCCGCTCGGGCTGGCCGCGTTCGCGGCGACGACGTTCATGCTCAGCGTGTTCAACGCAAAGCTGATGAAGCCGGCGACCCTGGAGGCGGTGTTCCTGCCGTTTGCGCTGTTCTACGGCGGCGTCGCCCAGCTCCTCGCCGGGATGTGGGAGTTCAAGAAGGCCAACACCTTCGGCGCCTTGGCCTTCACCTCCTACGGCGCCTTCTGGCTGACCTTCTGGTACCTGTCGACCAGCATCGCGCCCAAGCTGCCTCCCCTGGACGCCCACCGCGCGATCGGCCTTTACCTACTCACCTGGACCATCTTCACCGCGTACATGCTCATCGCTGCGTTCCGCGTCAACGGGGCGATGGTGGCGGTGTTCGGCGCCCTACTCGTGACCTTCGTGTGCCTGACCATCGGTAACTGGGGGTTGCACGCGAACTTCGTCAAGCTGGGCGGCTGGTTCGGCATCCTCACCGCGCTACTCGGCTGGTACGCCTCCTTCGCCGGCGTGCTGAGCAACACGTGGGGACGCGTCGTGCTCCCGGTGTTCCCGCTGGCGCCGGGCGCGAAGGCGACACCGCGGCGGCCCATTGGATGACCCA
>JBDUDX010000041.1:0-8546 GCA_040002735.1 Frankiaceae bacterium
CCTTGTTGATGGTCAGGGCCGGCACGGTCATCGGGATGCCACCCTTGACCGCGGCCTGCCGGGCGGGGATCTGACCGGCGCCGGCCTGCAGCACCTGCCCGAGGATCACGTAGTCGACCTGATCCCCGGCGATGCCGGCCCGATTCAGCGCGGCCGAGATGACGAATCCAGCCAGATCGACGGCCTGAAACCCGGCCAGCCCACCCAAGAGTTTGCCGATCGGGGTGCGGGCGCCGGAGACGAGCACCGAGCCAGCCACGGAGACCTCCTCTGGGGCCGGGACAGGGGGGCGGATCGCCGTTTGCCACGATACCGACATGCTCACACGCATCGATCACGTGGGAATTGCCGTCCCGGACCTGGAGGAGGCGGTGGCGTTCTACTCGCGCGCCTTCGGTTTCCGGTGCGTCCATACCGAGGTCAACGCCGAACAGGGCGTTACCGAGGCGATGCTCGCGGTCGGCGATTCAGGTTCCTGCATTCAACTTCTGGCGCCGCTGCGGGCGGACTCACCGATCGGGAAGTTCCTCGCCCGCAACGGTGAGGGGATTCAGCAGATCGCCTACACGGTGGACGACATGGACGCCGAGTCCGAGCGACTGAGAGCCGAAGGCATCCGGCTGCTCTACGACACCCCGAAGTCAGGCACCGCCGGGTCCCGGGTTAACTTCCTTCACCCCAAGGACGCCGGCGGCGTGCTGGTGGAGTTGGTGGAACCGGCCGCGGAGGCCGGCCACGGTCACAGTCCCCTCACCGAAGGGCCCCACGGCCCTGCCGATGAGGGGTCCACCGGCGAGTAACGTCGGAATCGCTGAGGTCGAAGCGGAGGCAGATCTGTGAAAGAGATTCTCGAGGCGATCCTGGCCGGCGACACGGCGAGCGAGGAGTTCGCCGAGTTGAAGATTCCGGATACCTATCGCGGAATTACCGTGCACAAGGACGAAGCCACCATGTTCGAGGGCATGGCCAGCCGGGACAAGGATCCCCGCAAGTCGCTGCACCTCGACGACGTGCCGGTTCCCGAACTCGGACCGGGTGAGGCGCTCATCGCCGTGATGGCCAGCGCCATCAACTACAACACGGTTTGGACGTCCATCTTCGAACCCGTGTCCACGTTCTCCTTCCTGTCCCGCTACGCGAAGCTCTCGCCGCTGGCCTCCCGACACAACCTGCCGTATCACGTGGTGGGCTCCGACCTGGCCGGCGTCGTGCTGCGCACCGGTCCCGGCGTGCACGTCTGGCGTCCTGGCGACGAGGTCGTGGCGCACTGCCTGTCGGTGGAATTGGAAGCCCACGACGGCCACAACGACACGATGTTGGACCCCGAGCAGCGGATCTGGGGTTTCGAGACCAACTTCGGCGGCCTCGCGGAGATCGCCCTGGTCAAGTCCAACCAGCTGATGCCCAAGCCTGGTCATCTGTCCTGGGAGGAAGCCGCCTGTCCCGGCCTGGTGAACTCCACCGCGTACCGGCAGCTGGTTTCCCGCAACGGCGCTGGCATGAAGCAGGGCGACGTCGTGCTGATCTGGGGTGCCAGTGGCGGCCTCGGTTCGTACGCAACCCAATTCGCGCTCAACGGTGGCGCCACCCCGGTGTGTGTCGTGAGCAGCCCCGACAAGGCCGCGATGTGCCGCAAGATGGGCGCGGAGTTGATTATCGACCGCTCGGAGAAAACCGGAGACGGCTACCGGTTCTGGAAGAACGAGACCACCCAGGACGTCAAGGAGTGGCAGCGGCTCGGCAAGCGGATCCGCGAGCTCACCGGCGGCGACGACGCGGACATCGTCTTCGAGCATCCCGGTCGGGAGACGTTCGGCGCCAGCGTCTACGTCGCCCGTCGCGGCGGCACGATCGTCACCTGTGCCTCGACCAGCGGGTTCAACCACGAGTACGACAACCGTTACCTCTGGATGAACCTCAAGAGGATCATCGGTTCGCACTTCGCGAACTACCGCGAGGCGTGGGAGGCAAATACCCTCATCGCGCGCGGCAAGATTCATCCCACCCTGTCCGGTACGTACGCTTTGGAGGACACCGCGCAGGCCGCCTATGACGTCCACCGCAACCTGCACCAGGGCAAGGTCGGCGTTCTGTGCCTGGCTCCCAGCGAGGGCCTCGGCGTGCGGAACCCGGAGTTCCGAGCGAGACACGAGGCAGCGATCAACCGGTTCCGTAACGTGTAGCGTGCCGCCGTGGGACGCTGCGAGGTATGACGAACGATTCTTCGCACCAGGTGATTCCGCTCGAAGCTGACGGCGTACAGCCTGGCTTTGACATCGTGATCCGCGGCTACGACCGTGGCCAGGTCGATCGCCAGATCGGTTGGCTGGAAGAACAGCTCCGGGCCACGGATCGGCAGATCGCGGCGCTCACCGAGGCGCTGCAACGCGCCGAGCAGAATTCGGCTGAGGCACGCCGGCAGGCTGAGCAGGCCGCCGCGGCCCTGGAGCGGGGCCGCCCGACTTTCGAGGCGCTCGGCGAGCGGATCGGGACCATCCTTCGGCTCGCTGAGGAAGAGGCAGAGGCGCTGCGGCAGGCTGGCCGCAGCGACGTCGAGCGACAGCACAATCAGTGGACGGCCGAGCTCACCGCCGCCGAGCAGGCGTTGGCCGAACAGCAGCAAGCCGCGGAGCAACAGGTCGCGGCACTCTTGGCCCAAGCGCGCCAGGAGGCCCAGCACATCGTCACCGACGCCCGTCGGTCCGCCGCGGAAACCACCAGTGCCGCCCAGCGGCAGGTGGAGGCCATGTCCCGGCAGCGGGACGCCATCCACGCTGAGCTGCTGCGGACTCGGGAACGCTTTGCCGCCGTGCTGGGCGGGACGATCGACGTGACCGAGCCCCGGGCCGAGTCGGCGGATCCGGCCGAGGAGGGCTCCGAGCGCACCACGGTGGTCAGCGCGGCCCACACCGGGCCGCCTGCCCAGAGCGGCGAACCAGCCGATCCGGGCAGTGCGCGTACCCAGCCGATGCCGGCTGAGCCTCCCACCTCCTGACCTCACCGGCGTCCGGAATCTGGACCTGCGCTAGCCCGCTTGCCCACCCCCGCTGCCGGGCAGCCTTGGGGGCGAACGTCCCTTCCTGAGGCGTGCGGCGAAGAAGGGGTTGGCAGTGGCGACACCGGACACCAGCGAGAGCGCGCCGGACATCGGAGCCGACGAAACGCTGGACGGCGGGGTGCGTGCGACGGCGCGGCAGACTGGCCACCAAACGTCGCGGGAGGTAGCCTCCGACGTCGCCCGCAACGAGGTCGCGCACGCGGTGGATCACCTGGTCAACGAAGTTTCCAGCGAGGTCACGAGCGAGACCGCCGAGCACGTCCGGGAGGCCCAGGACTCCGCCTCCGAGGCCCGAGACGCGGCGAAGGTGGCTCGCCAGGAAGCTGCCGCGGCCGCCGAGTCGGCCGCCGAGGTCGAGGATGCTCTCGACCCGGTGGTGAACCCCGAAGTACGGGAACGCGAGGCGGGAGTCGACGAGGACAACCCTTTCGGTCGACCAGGCCAGCCACTTTCCCGGCGGTCGCCGTTCTTCCTCGGCCTGGCCGGCAGCCTCGGCGTGGCAACGGCGTACCTGCTCGTGCAGGCGATCATCAGTGCCCGGCAGGTCCTCATCTTGCTGCTCGTGGCAGCATTCCTGGCCCTGGGCCTCGACCCGCTGGTGAGCGCTCTGGAGCGCCGAGGGATGTCCCGCCAGATGTCGATCATGCTGGTGTTCTTGGGTGTCATCTGCATGTTCGTCGCCTTCATCGCGGCGATCGTTCCGCTGCTCGTACACCAGTCGACCACGCTTGCGAAGAGCCTCCCCGACTATCTTGATCAGCTGCAGCGCAATAGCCAGGTAGCGAAGCTGGACCAGCGTTTCCACTTCTTGGAACGGGCGCGCGAGTTCCTCGCGAAGCCGGACCTGGGCACCAGCTCGGTCGGCGGCGTGGTGGGTCTGGGGCGGGTGGTACTCAGTACGACCCTGTCCGCGCTCACCGTGCTGATCCTCACCCTCTACCTGCTGGGTTCCCTTCCCACGATCAAGAAGACGGCGTACCGGACCGTGCCACGCTCCCGGAGGGCCAGAGTCCAGTTGTTGGGTGATGAGATCCTCGGCAAGGTGGGCGGGTATGTCGCCGGGGCCATGACGATCGCCGGGATTGCGGGTATCACGACGCTGATCTTCCTGTTGATCGTCAAGGCGCCCTACCCGGTCGCCCTGGCGATGTTGATCGCGCTCACCGACCTGATTCCGCTGATCGGCGCCACGATCGGCGCGGTGGTGGTCACGGTGCTGCTGCTGTTCTTCTCGATACCGGTCGGCATCGCCTCAGCGGTCTTCTTCCTCGCCTACCAGCAGCTGGAGAACTATCTGATCTATCCCCGGGTGATGGGCCGGACGGTGGACGTACCCCCCGCGCTGACCATCGTGGCGGCGCTGATCGGCGGCGCACTGCTCGGCGTCCTCGGCGCGCTGCTGGCCATACCCACCGCGGCCGCACTGTCACTCATCCTGCGCGAGGTCGTCATGCCACGCCAGGAGACGATCTGATCCACGCTGATCGAGGCGGAACCACGCCGCCCGGATTTCAGCCCAGCGTGGACAGGAACTCTCCCAACGCCTCGTTGAAGACCTCAGGCGTCTCCACGGCGCTGAGGTGCCCGGCTGCCGGGATGCGTACGAGTCGAGCGTTCGGTACGACGGCCGCCATCTGCTCGGCGTCCGCCGGAGGCGACAGGCCGTCCTCCTCGCCGACCACGACGAGCGTCGGGACATCAACGGCCGCCAGCGTCTGCGTGCTGTCCGGCCGGGCGGCCATGGCCCGCTGCGCCCAGGCCACCGCAGGAGCGGGCGCGGACTGCACCATTCCCCGGATGCGGCCGAGAACCAACGGCCGGGACTCGACGGTAGTGGACCCGACCAGGGTCGGTAGCACCTCGTCGAGCAGGACGGTGGACTCCGGGGATTCGACGGCGACGGCGATACGTTCCCGGTTGGCCCGGGCCGGCTCGGGGTCCGCGGAGGACTTGGTATCGGCCAGCACCAGCGCGCGCACCCGGTGCGGATGGCGTCGCAGCAGCGCCATCGCGACGTACCCGCCCATGGACAGCCCACCGATGACCGCAGCGTCGATGTTCTTCGCGTCCAGCAGGGCGGCCAGGTCATCGGCGACCAGGTCGAGATCGGGTGGCTCGGCGCCCAGCGCGGAGCCACCGAAGCCACGCTGATCCGGGGTGATGATCCGGTACTCCGGCGCCAACGCCTCTCGCTGGGCCAACCACATCGCTGAGGAGAGCGGAAAGGCGTGGAGCAGTACCACCGGCAAGCCGCTACCGGTATCCCGGTGGTACAACTCGACGACCATACCGAAACGGTACTCGGAACCGGCTCAGCCGGCGGTCAGGCCACCATCGACGACCAGGGTCTGGCCGGTCAGGTAGGAGGCGGTGTCACTGCCGAGGAACACCGCCGCCCCGACCATCTCCTGCGGCTGCGCCCAGCGGCCCAGCGGGACACCGGCCATCATGCGCGCGCTGATTTGCTCGTCTTCCCACAGATTGCGGTTCAGGTCGGTCGCCGTCCAGCCCGGGCACAGCGCGTTGACTCGTACGCCGGCTGGTCCCCACTCCATCGCCAGCGAGCGGGTCAGGGAGATCACCGCCGCCTTGGACGCGCCGTACGGGGTCAACGCCGGCGTACCGCCGAGGCCCGCGACGGACGCTACGTTGATCACCGAACCGGCCCGCCGTTCGAGCAGGTGCGGGCCGAGTGCCTGGGTGACGTGCACGATCGAATCGACGTTGAGCTGCATCACCTTCGCCCAGCCCTCGAAGCGCATCTCGGCGAAGGGCACCATGAACGACGTCCCGCCCGCGTTGTTCACCAGCACATCCACCACACCGAGGCTCTGCACCGCAGCGGCCACCATCTCCCGGACGGCATCTCGGTCGGTGACGTCGCAGCTCAGGGTCAGCGCCCGGCCGCCGGCGGCCTCGATTTCGGCCCGGACCTCCTGCAGTCCGTCGGCGGAGCGGGCCACCAGCGCGACCTGGGCGCCAGCGCCCGCGCAGCCGACGGCGATCGCCCGCCCGATGCCCCGGGACGCACCGGTGATCAGGGCCGTCTTGCCGGCGAGATCGATCACGGTTTCTCCTCAGCCGTACCGAGGGGCGTTCTTGGACCGGTGCACCTTCACCGTGCGGCGATCCCGGGCACCCCAGCAGGCGGTATGCCAATGCCGCCGGTCGGTGGGCGCATCCGCCGGCCAGGCCACGGTGTGCGGCGTTCCGGTTCGGATCTCCTGATCGCAGCCGGGGCAGCGGTACACCTTCCTCGCGCCGGCCGCGGAGATCCTTCGGCGCCGCCACTCCCCGTCGGCGTGGTGCTCGACGGCAACGGAGATTCCGTCGAGCGGGCGCGCCGTCGACGCGGGCCGCGTGCGCCGGAGCGCGCGCCGCGGACTCACCGGTGCAGGTAGTCGCGGAACCCGCGGCCGGTCTTGCGGCCCAGATACCCCGCGGTCACCAGGTGCTCCAGCAACGGCGCCGGGGCAAATCCGGGCTCCCGGAACTCCAGGTACAGGGTCTGCTGGATGGCGAGGGACACGTCGAGGCCGATCACGTCGAGCAACTCGAACGGCCCCATCGGATAGCCGCAGCCGCCCTTCATCGCGGCATCGATGTCGCCCACGGTTGCGTAGTGCGCCTCGAGCATCTTCACCGCATCGTTGAGGTACGGGAAGAGCAGCCGGTTGACAATGAACCCGGCCGTGTCGTGCGCCCGGACCGGGTGCTTACCCATCCGGAGGGCCACGTCGTACGCGGTTGCGGTGGTCTGATGGGAGGTGGAGATGGTGGGCACGATCTCCACCAGCTTCATCACCGGCGCCGGGTTGAACAGGTGCAGGCCGAGCACGTCGGCCGGACGGTTGGTGGCCACCGCGCAGTCGATGATCGGCAAGCTGGAGGTGATGGTGGACAGGATGGCGCCGGGCTTGAGCACCTCGTCCAGCGCGCTGAACAGCGCCCGCTTCACCGACAACTCCTCTACGGCGGCTTCGATCACGAAGTCGACGTCGGAGAGGTCGTCCAACCGGGTCGTCGGGGTGATGCGGCCGAGTACCGCCGCCTTCTCCTCCTCGCTGAGCCGCCCCCGTTGCACCGCACGTTCCAGCGACCGCTCGATGTTGGCGATCACCACGGCGCCCTTGTTATCGCTGCGGGCCCGGAAGACGACGTTGAAACCCGCCTTGGCGGCCACCTCGATGGTTCCGGTGGCCATGGTGCCGGTTCCTACCACTCCGATCCGCTGCACCGGCTTGGGTTCGGCGTCCCAGGGCAGCCGGGAATGCGGGGTGAGGGCGTCCGGCACTACCGTCCCGGACCCCTGGTCCGCGTAGGTGTAGATGCCTCGGCCCGCCTTGCGGCCGAGGAAGCCGGCGGTGACGAGCTGCTTGAGGATCGGCGCGGGGGCGTGCAGGTGATCGCGGGTCTGGTGGTACATCGTGTCGAGAATCTCGTACGCCGAATCGAGCCCGATCAGGTCCAGCAGGGCCAGCGGTCCCATCGGCAGACCGCAGCCGAAGCGCATCGCGGCATCGACGTCCTCGCGAGTGGCGTACCGGGATTCCCACAGCGTCACCGCGTGGTTCAGGTATCCGAAGAGCAGCGCGTTGGCGATGAACCCGGCCTTGTCCCCGATCGCCACGTTGGTCTTTCCGAGGCTCTCGCACAACGCCTCGGCATCGCTGATCACATGCGGGTCGGTGACCACGGTACGGATGATCTCGACGTAGTCCATCACCGGCGCCGGGTTGAAGAAGTGGATGCCGATCACCCGGCTGGGCCGCGAGGTGGAGACGGCGAGTTCGGTGATGGAGTGTGAGGAGGTGTTCGTGGCCAGAATGGTCTCAGGCGTACAGATCTTGTCGAGCTCGGCGAACAGCGCCTTTTTGAGGTCCAGTCGCTCCGGAATGGCTTCCAGGACCAGGTCTGATTGGGACAGGTCACGGAGATCCGTGCTCAGGGTTATCCGGGCCAGCGCGGCGTCCTTGTCCTGCGGGGTCAGCCGTCCGCGGGCGACCGCGCGATCGAGCGAGTGCTCCAGACGAGTGCGACCCCGGGCCAGTGCCTCGGCATTCACCTCCACCCCGGTGACCTGGTAGCCGCAGCCGGCGAGTACTTCGGCAATACCGGCTCCCATGGTTCCCAGCCCGACGATGCCCACTCGGGACAATTGCTGCGCCACGATCGCCTCCACTGCTTGCCGGTAGTACTGTGGCTAGTCTCCCACCAGCCGGTTCCCGCCCTACGCTGGCGGGTATGGCCCTTGGTCCCTCCTCGCTGCAGACATGACGGCCGGGGACATGACGGCCGGGGGCGCGGCGGCCACGGCGCCCAAGCCCACCCCGCTGGCCGAGGCGATCGGCGGGGTCCGTGGGCTCATCGATTCCGGTGCGCCCACGATCGTCTTCGTGCTCATCGCCGCACTGAGCACCCTGCGGGCCGCCATCCTTTCGGCACTGGCCTTCGCCGCGGTGCTCGCCGTTGTCCGGCTGCTGCGGCG
>JBDUDX010000042.1:0-12825 GCA_040002735.1 Frankiaceae bacterium
GCCGAGGCGGCTGCGGCCGCTGCGCGATCCGCACGTACGCGACGGCGAGGATGCCGCGTTGGTGGCCCTCCGGTATAGGGACGTGGCTCACGGGATTGCTGTGCCCGCGTGGTCGCTCGTTGTGACTACGGCCTGTCGATGAGTGCGGCGAGGCCGTCGAGCAGCCGTTGCAGCCCGAAGCGGTAGGCGTGTTCGGGGTCGTGGGCGCTGCCTTGTGCTGCTCCGGCTGCGCTGCCGACGCGGACGGCGAGGGGGTAGGTGTCCGCGTCGAGGACCTGGCTGAGCAGCGGGGCGTTGGCGGCCCACCACTGCTCGTCGCTCATCGCGCTCTCGACTCGGGTGGCGCGGGCATCCGAAGCCGCTCGGGCGCTGGCCTGCACGAAGCTCAGCAGGTACGTCAGGGCATCATCCATCTCCAGGTCGCTCAGCCCGAGGCCGTTGAGCGCGGCGAGCTCGTGTTCGTACTTGGCCATCAGTCCGGGGCCGAGCGGTGGGCGCAGGGTTGACACGGCGCTGGCCCAGGGGTGGGCGAGGTAGAGCGCCCGGTTGGCGTCCGCGAGGGCGGTCAGCCGTTCCCGCCAGGGCCGACCGGTGGTGTCCTCTTTCGGGAGCCGCCGATAGGCGGCGTCCAGCATCAGGTCCAGGAGTTCGGCCTTGCCGGGGACGTAGGTGTACAGCGTCATCGGCGACACCCTCAGTCGTTGAGCGACCCGGCGCATGCTGACCGCACCCAGCCCCTCCCGGTCGGCCAGCGCGGTGGCCACGTCGACGATGACCTCGACGCGCAGCCCCCGCCCAGGTCCGTGCCGGGGGGCGGGGCCCGAGCCCCAGAGCAGTGCGAGCGTGCGGGCGGGGTCGCCGGCGCTAGTCCGGTCCGAGGCCACGGAGACATTTTGGCCCGACTGTACGTCGTACTGTGTACGAAGTAGCCGTACGAAGGAGTTCGAATGAAGATCACCGCGTCGGCCGTGTCTCTGAACGTCGAGGACGTTGCCGCCTCCAGCGCCTTCCTCACCGAGCACTTCGGCTTCCGGGAGCAGATGGTCGCCGACGGCTTCGCCTCCCTCGCGCGGGAGGACGCAGGTCTGAACGTCATCTTCCTGCGCCGGGGCCTGGCGACCCTGCCCGCCGACCAGCGCGACGACTACGCGAGCGGGCTCATCCTGGCCTTCACCGTCGAGGATCTCGACGGCGAGCTCGCGCGGCTGCAGGCCGAAGGCGTGACCATCACCATGCCCCTGACCGCCGAAGAGTGGGGCGAGCGGGCTTTCCAGGTCCGCGACCCCAACGGAGTGATCGTGCAGCTCGTCGACTGGAACGCCCCCACCACCGACTGAGCCAAGGCGCTGCAGCGCTATCCGGTCGCCCATCGATGACCGGTCCGCCACTCCTGTCAGGTCGGCACGTCCCGAGCCTGCTGCAGGCGGCGGGCGAGGTGACCTCGCCATCCCTGATTGTGGATGCACCGTACGCCTGTTGGCCGGCGTCGTCCCTGAATCCCTCGTGGGTGAGAAACAGGCGGGTGCCTGCCGGGGAACTATTTCAGCCGGCGTCGATGCGGGGGACGTCGTAGTCCGCCATGCGAATGTCGCGCACCCTGACCTGGTGAAGGCGCGCGGCGCTGACGGCGGCCGCTGGAGAGCAGAACCGAGCAGGCCTACGCATTCGGGGAGAATCCCGGGGCCGACCAGACCAGGAAGCGACCCGTTCTTCGAGTCGAGCTAGCGTACACATCGGGGTTGACTTCTCGATCACTCTGTGAGGCGTCGGCTTCGTTCACCTGGCGGATGAGGACATCGACACGTTGGTGGAGGCCCTCCAGGCGCGCAGCAACGTGTCCCGTCAGGGGACACCGACGATTGCTCCGGTTCACCGTGAGGAGGAGACATGGGGGACGCCGCACCGGCTCCGTCCGGTTTCGTGGCTCAGTCGTGGACGTCCGGGGCGAAGGACGCCGTGGTCGCCGCGCTGTCGACGCGGGTGTGGGCAACAGTCGGCCGCGGCATCGTGAACGAGGTCTATTGGCCGGCTGTCGACCAACCGCAGGTCAAGGACTTCGGGTTCCTCGTGGTGGGGCCGCCGGGGTGGCGAGAGGTCAAGCGCGCCACGACGTACGCCGTCACACTCGATGATCCGGCGGTCCCCGTCCCGTCGGTGGTGCACACGGGGGCGTTCTTCCGGCTCGAGCTGCGGTTCGTCCCCGATCCGGAGCGCGACGCCCTGCTCGTCCGCTACGTGCTGACCGGCACGGCGAACGTCGCGACCGCCGACCTCCGCCTCTACCCGCTGCTCGCGCCGCACCTTGGCCGGTCCACTGTGACGCCCGAGGACCAGTGGCCGCAACTCGGCATGGACAACTACGCGGTCGTCGACGGCGAGAACCTCCTGCACGCGCGGGACGCGGTCGGTGCACATTTCCTCTGTCTCGCCGCGCAGCCAGCGTTCGCCCGGGCCAGTGCCGGTTACGTGGGGACATCCGACGGCTGGACGGACATGTTTCAGCATGGCGGGATGACCGCGACGTACCGGAGCGCAGGACCGGGTGCGGTCGCCTTGATGGGCGAGCTGGTGCCGGACGGCGGGACGTTCGCCGGCGTGCTCGCGCTGGGTTTCGGCAGCACGGCGGAGTCGGCGGGGAGCGCTGCGACCCTCGCCGCCGCGGCCGACGTCGACGCCGTCGCCACCGCCGTCACCGCGCAGTGGGTGAATTGGCATCGCGGGCTCCGGCTGCCGGACGGGCCAGGAGTGTCCACGGAAGCGCAGGCATCGCTGCGGCAATCTGCGACCGTGCTGCACTGCAACGAGGACCGGGACCGCCCCGGGGGCGTCGTCGCCGGGCTGGCGGTGCCGTGGGGCGACGTCACCAACGACCCCGGCGGCTACCACATGGTCTGGTGCCGGGACAGCTGCGAGAGCGCGTTCGCGCTGGCCGCGCTCGGCGACACCGACACCGGCGTACGGATGCTCAGCTACCTCGCCGCCATCCGTTCGCCGGAGTTCCCCGATGATCCGTCGGGCCCGGCCTGCTGGTTGCGCTGTTACTTTCTCGACGGGACACCGATGCCCGGCGATGTGCAGCTTGACGAGGTCGGCTTCCCGGTGCTGCTCGCCGCCAAGCTCCGTGACCTCGGCGTCGCGCTGCCGTCCGACGTCGAGGACGCGGTGCGGTCCGCAGCGGCGTACGTGGCGCGGCACGGACCGGCGTCCGGGATCGACCGGTGGGAGGAGACGCCGGGGGCGAGCCCGTTCACTCTCGCCGTTGAGATCGCCGCCTTGGTCGCCGCATCCGAGTTGTTCGGCGAGCCCGAGCGGAATTACCTCCTCGCCCTCGCGGACAACTGGAATGATCGGCTCGAGCAGTTCACCTACGTTGCCGGCGGCGAGCTCGATGAGGCGTTCGGCACAGCCGGGCACTACGTCCGCATCGGCGGCCCGACGTCCCGGATCCAGGTGGGGAACCAGCCGGCGAACACGGATCCCGTCGGTGCCGAGCTCATGGTCGGCCTCGATTTCCTGTACCTGACCCGGCTCGGGTTGCGCGCGCCGTCCGACCAGCGCATCTCCGACAGCGTCACCGTGGCCGATCAGATGATCCGCGTGCAGCCGGCGAGCGGTACGACCTACTACCGCTACGACCTCGACGGGTACGGCGAGTGGCTCGACGGTAGCGGGTGGCCATTGCGCAAGTTCGGGATCGGCCGGCCCTGGCCGCTGCTCGCCGGGGAACGCGGGCATTACGAGGCGCTGTGCGGTCGCGACGCGACGCCGTGGCTCGACGCGATGCTCGCGATGCGCGGGCCGGGCGGGTTGCTGCCCGAGCAGGTTTGGGACCGCGACCCGCTGCCGTGGCGGCATCTTTACCCGGGTAAGCCGACCGGGAGCGCGATGCCGCTTGCGTGGGCGCACAGCGAGCTGATCAAACTCGCGGTGGCGATGGCCGACGGCGGGCGGCCGGTCGAGCGGCTCCGCGCCGTCGAGCAGCACTACCCGAACTATGCGGTGCCGGCGACGACCGTATGGTCGTGGCGCGACAACGCTCCGGTCGAGCTACTCCCCACCGGCTGCGATCTCGTCGTGGAGCAGTCCTCGCCGTTCACGCTGCACTACGGGTTCGACGGCTGGAATCCTGGCTCGATCACCGAGCGCCGGGCGGAGCCGCGGCCGTTCGGGATGTTCGGGGTCACGTTGACCGCGGCCGATCTCGACGGACACCGAAGCCTGCAGTTCGTGCGCCGCTGGGCGGACAGCAGCTGGGATGGTGTTGATCACGCCGTCTCGCTCGGCGCGTCGCGTGCAACGTTCCTCCGGCTTCCGTCCGAGCAGCATGCCGCGGCGGCGGCTGGCCGAACGCCTCGGTAGGCGAGGGACACCGCGGCTACGGGATGCCTGGCCCGCCATTGGCCGGCCTCCGGTCCCTGTTCATGGATCACATCGAGCCCGACGACGTGGCTGATCTCGCGCGGGTGACGAGGCAGCTCCTACAGGCCATCGAGGACGTACCTGCGGCCGAACGCCGACGGACCTACCCGAGTGAAGCGGAGTCGGTTAAGCCGACGGCGCGGCGTAGCGTAGCGTCCGAGCCAACGCCCGTAACAACACACGCACCCGTTTCAGAGCTGGCTGAACCGGATAATCGCGACCGCCACCGCGAGGGCAAACAGGATGCTGTTGACGGGCAGTGCTTCCTTCAGCTCCCCCCGGCGTGCATGGGTGACCAGGGCGCCCACCATGATGACCGCCAGGCCCACTGCGGCCAGCGGTGTGAGGATGCGGGCGATGTCGAGCAGCCACGGCAGGATGACCCCGATGCCGCCGAGCACCTCGGCCGCGGCGATGCCCTTGACTTGGGAGTCGGTGAAGTCGTTCGCCCAAGCCATGCGGGGGTTCGCGAGGAGCTTCTCACGGGTGGTGAAGAGTTTTCCGGCGCCAGCGCCGATGAAGGCGATGGCCAACAGGCCGGACAGAATCCATGCAACGACGTTCATCGCTCTCTCCTTTCTGTGTGGGCCGGGGCGCGGAGGCGACCCGGAATCTGACTGTGGGCGTCGAGCCTCCCCCGGAAACCTCGCTCGACGCCCTCGGCGGGACAATTCTGACCGGACACCTCTCCTGGTCCCTCGCTGGAGGGTAGCGCGGCTGAGGAACTGCCGACCCCGGTACATGTGCCCGTTGTGCCCGCGGCAGCACCGTTCGTAGCACCGGTCAGGCCGCGGCATCTTCCGGTTCTGGCCGGTGGGGGAGGACGACGCCGTCGTTGAACACGACCCCGTCAGCGCAACGGGCCTGGACGCGGCCGTCGGCGAACTGCTCGCTGTACAGCCGGGCGTACAGACCGCCGTGCTCGAGGAGTTCGGCGTGCGTGCCTCGCTCGACGATCCGGCCGTCCTCCACGGCGAAGATGACGTCGGCCGCCAGGATTGTCGACAGCCGGTGAGCGATGGCGATGGTCGTGCGGCCGTGCATTACCGTCTCCAGTGCGGTCTGAACCAGCCGTTCGCTGGTGGTGTCCAGAGCGGACGTCGCTTCGTCGAGGATCAGGATCCGGGGGTCCTTCAGGATCACGCGGGCGATCGCGAGGCGCTGCTTCTCCCCACCGGAGAGTCGGTAGCCACGCTCGCCGACCATCGTCTCGTAGCCGGCTTCGAAGCTCATGATCCGGTCGTGGATATTGGCCGCCCGGGCGGCTGCTTCGAGCTGCTGCTGGTCGGCGGTCTCATCGGCGTACCGCAGGTTGTCGCCGATGGTGGCGTGAAACAGGTACGTGTCTTGGGTGACCATGCCGATGAGGTCAGCCAGGGAAGACTGCGTCAGCGCCCGGACGTTGTGCCCGTCGATCAGCACGCTGCCGAGATCCGCGTCGTAGAGGCGAGGCACAAGATACGACAGGGTGGTCTTGCCGGATCCACTCGGCCCGACGACGGCGGCGAGTTGTCCGGGTTCGATCCGCAGAGACACTTCGCGCAGCGCCCACGTCACCGGCTGTTCTGGCGCCCGGGAGGTGCCTGCCGGCAGGGGGTAGGCGAAGGACACATCGGCGAATTCGACCGCTCCGGGGACGTCGGCTCGATCCAGCGAGTAGGCATCCGGTGCGTCGGTGATGGCGGGTTCGAGGTCGAGGTAGCTGAAGATCCGGGCGAACAGGGCGAGGGAGGCTTGTACCTCGATCGACACCCGCATGAGGTTGATCAGCGGGAACAGCAGCCTGGTCTGCAGCGCGGTGAAGGCCACGAGCGTACCGGCGGAGATGGCGCTGCCGTGCCCGGCGGTGAGCCCGGCGACGAGGTAGACCAGCGCCGGTGTGATGCCGAAGAAGGCCTGGACGACGGCGAAGAACGATTGCCCGGTCATCGTCTGGCGTACCTGCAAGTCGGCCTGCCGGGCGTTCTCCGCGTGGTATCGGGCAGTTTCGAACGCCTGCCGGTTGAACACCTTCGCCAGCAATACCCCGCTGACCGACAGCGCCTCCTGGGTGATCGAAGTCATGTCCGACAGTGAGGACTGCGTGCGGGTAGCCAGCCGCTGACGCACCCGGCCCACCCGTACCTGCAGGTAGACGAACAGCGGCAGCACCACCACCGACACTACGGTGAGCTGCCAGGACAGGAGCAGCATCGCTACCAGCGATGCGAGCACGGTCACCGAGTTCGACAGCGTCGAAGAGGCGGTGTCGGTCACGACCGATTGCACGCCGCCGACGTCGTTGGCTAGCCGGCTCTGGATGACGCCGGTCTTGGTGGAGGTGAAGAAGGCGAGTTCCATCGCCTGTAGGTGCGCGAACAATCGGTTCCGCAGATCCTGCATGACGCTATTTGCCGAGCGCCGTGGTCAGGTAGGTCTGGTATACGCCGATCAACGCCGCCAGCAGCGGCACGACGAGCATCGCCGCGACCAGGAAATACAGCCTCGGCAGGTCGGGGCCGCCCCGAACGAACAGGGCATCGTCGAACACCGCTTTCGTCAGGAACGGGGCGACCACTCCCAGTCCTGAGCTCAGCAGAATCGCCACAGCGATCAGGACAAGCCGGACACGATAGGCCGAGAACAGGCCCAAGACCCGCCGACTCAACCCCCGGTCAAGCCGGACAGGAGCCTCCGGGACGGGTGAACGTGTTGTCATAGGCAGATGCTTGTTCCGAAGGCACCCGCCGCGCAACGAGGCGCCACGGTTGCTCTTCCGCCGCCGGCAGTCCTCGGGCAGGCTGGCTGCATGAACGACAACGCGATACATACCCGGATCAGTGGCTTGGTAGAACAGGAGCACATGCTGCGTCGCCGCGTCGCTGACGGCGAGATCACCAGCGAGGTGGAACAGGCACAACTGCGGGAGTTGGAGGAAGCGCTGGACGCCTGCTGGGATCTGCTTCGCCAGCGTCAGGCCCGCCGAGCCGCCGGGGTAAATCCGGAGGGAGCGGCGGTTCGACCGACCTCCCAGGTGGAGGAGTACCTCCAGTAGCAGCCCTTGATCGGGCTCCCTGACCGGCCGCGCGGCGGAGGGATCGATGACCGAACCGCCTGCTTCGACAGGCCTGTTCGCCGGGCGAAGCTCCTGGCTGCGGGGACCGGAGACGCCGCTGCGGGCGTTCCTTCGTACCGAAGCCGGTGGGGCCGCGGTCCTGTTGGCCGCGACGCTTGCCGCGCTGGGTTGGGCGAATCTCGGCCCGTCGTCGTATGCGGCGGTATGGCACACAACGTTGGAGATCCGACTCGGCGGTGGCGGTGTCTCCCAGGACTTGCGGGGTTGGGTCAACAGCGGGCTGATGACGTTCTTCTTCTTCGTGGTCGGCCTGGAAGCCCGCCGGGAGTTCGATCTGGGGGAGCTGAGAGAGCGCCGTAGGGTCGTCCTCCCGCTGACCGCCGGCATCGGCGGAATGCTGGTCCCGATCGCCATCTACCTGGCGGTGACCGCGGGACGCTCGGCGGCTTCCGGCTGGGGAGTGGCGATGTCCACCGACACCGCCTTCGCGCTCGGCCTGCTGGCGTTGGTCGGGCGGGGCCTGCCCGAGCAGGTGCGGGCGTTCCTACTCACGGTGGTCGTGGTCGACGACGTGGTGGCGCTGGCTGTGATCGCCACGGTGTACAGCGAGGACCTGACGTGGCGGTCGCTGGCGTTTGCCGGAAGCTTCTTCATGGTGCTGCTCGCCGTGCGGGCCGCCCGGATTCGGTACGGGCTGGTATACGCCGTGTTGGGGGCGGCGATCTGGGTGGCGCTCTTCAAGTCGGGCGTCGACCCCGTTGTGGTGGGTTTGGTGATGGGGTTGCTGACCTATGCCTACGCCCCGGCTCGCGGGGATCTGGAGCAGGCGACCGGGCTGTTCCGGCTGTTCCGGGAGCAGCCCACTCCAGAATTGGCCCGGTCGGCCGGCGCGGGCCTCGTCGCGGCGCTCTCGCCGAACGAGCGGCTGCAGCAACTCTACCATCCGTGGACGAGCTATGTGATCGTGCCGCTGTTCGCCCTGGCGAACGTCGGCATTGAGATCAGCGGCGAGTTCCTGGCCCGCGCGTACACCTCGCCGATCACCCTGGGCATCGTTCTCGGGTACGTGTTGGGCAAGCCCATCGGGATTCTCGGGTTCTCCTGGCTCGTGACCCGGCTGAGCGGCGGCCGGTTGTCACCGCCGGTGGGCTGGGCGGCGATCGCGGGCAGCGGCGCGATCGCCGGCATCGGTTTCACGGTGTCCGTACTGATCGCCACCCTGGCTTTCCGCGGCCCGGAGTTGGAAGAAGCGAAGCTCGGTGTGCTCTCCGCCGCGCTGTGCGCGGCTCTGGTGTCCTGGGGGGTCTTCCGGGGAACCGCGTTGCTGTCCCCGCAGCGTCGGGCACTCGCCCTGCTGGGCACCACCGAGGCACTGGTCGATCTCGCCGTGCCGGTGGATCCGGAGCACGACCACATCCGCGGTCCGGATACCGCGCCGGTCACCGTGGTGGAGTACGGCGACTTCGAGTGCCCGTTCTGCGGGCAGGCGGAACCGGCCGTCCGGGAGTTGCTCGCCGACCACGGCGACGTCCGATACGTGTGGCGGCACCTGCCCCTCACCGATGTCCACCCCCGGGCCGAGCTCGCCGCAGAAGCCGCCGAAGCCGCCGCCGACCAAGGCGCCTTTTGGGAGATGCACGACACGCTCATGGCCCATCAGGAGCAGCTGCGACCCGCTGATCTGCTGCGATACGCCGAGCAGGTACGGCTCGACATCGGCCGCTTCCGCGACGATCTACGGGAGCACACGCAGGCGACGAAGATTGCCGAGGATGTCGACTCGGCCGCCCTCAGCGGCGTCTCGGGCACGCCCACGTTCTTCATCAACGGCCGCCGCCACTACGGCGCGTACGACATCGGCACGCTGACAGCCGCGGTTCGGACAGCCAAAGCGAGGGCGGCGATCAACACCCCGGCGGAGGCTACCCCCGCCGATTGACCAGCACGGGCGCCAGCGTCTCGGAACTCGTCACGGCAGAGATAGGCCCTAGTCGACGACGGGACCACTTGTGTCGCGACATTCAGATCATCGTGGGTTCGCCGTCGTGCGTGGTTACCCACCGACCTGGCTGATCGCGGCGTGGGCTGCTGCCACCGCGCCGGACACAGATCGCGAGTGGACGCCTCTTTCCCAAACGCGTCGGCACGACTATCGTTATTGGTGCCGTGGAGTGGCTGACTATCGAAGTCTTCGACGAGGCGCATGCCGCCTGGCTGTGGCGCGACCGCCACGCGGACACCATCGTGTCCGCGGCAATCTCAACCGGCGCGGTCTACTGGGAGTGGCACGAGTTCAGTTTCGGCGTGGCCTTCGAGGCGTGCTTCCACGACGACGAAGCGGCCGAGGCGTTCCGCATACTGCCGGCCGTGCGTGCGGCCATCGAGCTGGCGCCTGATCCGGTCAACGGCGTATTGGTATACCGCGGCCGCGGTGGCGGTTCCGGCGCCTTGGTGCCGCGCCGGCCACGACCTTATGCCGGTGCCGGCGCGCTGGCCCTACCGGAGCCGATGCCGGAGAATGAACTCCACGACGGCGAGCCGCAGGTTCTGCTGCGTTCGGTGTAACCACCGGTCGGATGGACCCGCGCTCGATGGCCGCCGTTCGTCGGGCCCCGTGGGGTCGGTCAGCGTCGACCGAGCGCGCAACCCTCCGGCTGGTTGGGCCGAGGTGCCCCGTACCCGATCCAGCGCCGTCGTGCAACGGCATGCCGTCCTCCTCGGACCTCTATCTGCTCGGCCGGCGGGCGAGCGCACTATCCCACCATGGGATCGGCCCCTGTCGTAGGGATCCGCAGATGAGTCACCCAAGATCACTACCCTGCGACAACTGCAGGAGCTTCCCGCTGAAGATCACCTCGCTGGGGTAGGTTCGCCGGATGTCGGGCGACGGTGCCTCCGCGAGCGAAGGCGCCACCGCTGTCCGCGGCAGCACTGGGCTATCGCCGAGTCCACGGCATCCGTTGGCCCGCGGACCGGTAGCTGCGGCGATCGCGCTGCAGGCGCTGGTACTGACGGCCAACAGCGCTGGCTACGGTTACCACCGCGACGAGCTGTACTTCCGCCTGCTGAAGCCGGGCTGGGGTTACCTGGACCAGCCACCGCTCACTCCTCTGCTCGTTCATGTGACGCGCTGGCTGGTCGCGGACGACGTCTGGGCGCTGCGCATTCCTGCCACTTTGGCGGCGGCTGCGTCGGTCCTGCTCATCGTGGCGATCACCCGGGAGGTGGGCGGCGACCGGACGGCGCAGACGTTGGCAGCGTGGGGCTACGCGTTCGCGTCGTTCCCGCTCGTGCTGGGCCATGTGCTGCTCACCTCGAGTATCGACCAGCCGGTATGGCTGGGCGTGCTGCTGCTGATCATCGGTGCGGTGTTGCGCGGGAAGGACCGGTGGTGGTTGTACGCCGGCGCCCTGGTCGGCTTGGGTCTGTACAACAAACTGCTGATCGTCGTCCTGCTTGCGGCGCTCACCGTCGGCGTTCTGATCACCGGACCGCGCCGGATGCTGGTCCACCCGCCGGTGGTCGCCGCGGCCGGCCTGGCGGTGCTCGTGGGGCTGCCGAACGTGTTGTACCAGGCGCTCCACGGCTGGCCACAGCTGGAATTCGGCCGGCAGCTGGCGGCGCACAACAGCGCCGGCGTGCGGACCGGCATGTGGCCGCTGCTTCTCCTGCTGCTCGGTCCGCCGCTCGTCGCTGTGTGGCTGGCCGGTGTGCTCGCGGTCTGGCGACGGCCGCAGTGGCGACCCCTCCGCTTTCTGGCGGCGGCCTTGCCGGTTCTGCTGGCGCTGGTTTTCATCCTCGGGTCGCAGCCGTACTACGAGTTCGGTCTGCTCAGCGCGTTGTTTGCCGTCGGATGCGTGCCGACGGCGGGCTGGCTGACCCGCGGCCGGAAGGGGCGCTTGATCACCGTCGCGGTGCTCGGCGGCGTCAACGCCGCCGTCAGCGCCGTCATCGCGCTACCGCTCATCCCGATCGCCGGCCTGGCTAGCACGCCCGTACCGGCAATCAACCAGGCCGCCGGCGACACCGTCGGATGGCCCGCATACGTACGGCAGGTGGCCGACGCCTTCGGCACCCTGCCCGCCGCGGACCGCCGTCACACAGCCGTGGTCGCCAGCAACTACGGCGAGGCAGGCGCCTTGGACCGGTACGGCCCGGCCTGGCACCTGCCGCGCCCGTACAGCGCGCAGAACCAGCTGTACTTCCAGGGCCGGCCGCCGGCCACAGACACCCTCGCCATCGTCGTCGGCGGGGAAGCCGACCAAGCACGGCAGCTATTCTCCGGGTGTCGGCAAAGCGGAAAGCTGAACAACGGCGTCGACGTGGACAACGAAGAACAGGGCGAACCGATCCTCATCTGCCGCCACCCGATCGGCGGCTGGGGCGCGGTGTGGCCAGCACTCAAACACGAAGACTGACCCGACGTCCCCGACCGACTGGAGCACCATACATACGGGAACTGGGAACGCTGCCCAATTCCTCGCTGCACCTGTGCCGGGCTCGGCACTGCCACAGCTGTACGTCGCGCAGCGGGGGCAGTCGGCTGGGGTCTTCAAGCCCTCGCTACCCGACTCGGGTCCGGCTGCTGTCACCGATCGCCGCCCACAACGAGGCCTGCAGTGTGACCTGACTGACCCGGTCGGCCTGTCCCAGCCCACGGTGTCCCACAACCTCAAGCAGCTCACCGAGGCCGGCCTGATCATCCGCGAGCAGCGCGGCAAGTGGGCCTATTACCGCGTCGTGCAGCTCGCGCTGGCAACGCGGGATTGCCCCTTGCGCGAAGAAGCCGGGCACCTTGATGTGACACGGCTCGTCACCTTCGTTGGCCCATCGGTTCCAGACGCCGCGAGTTGATGCGGCGGCAGGCGGGCCGCTCGCTTCTGCGGACGACCAGTGGAGGTCTCGTCACGGCGTCGGCGGTAGTGCGGCGGCCTGCGCGGTGCGCTCCTTCAGCAGGGGGTGGCCCTGGCCGGTCGTCATCAGGCTATGCAGGCTTTGGTTGATGAAGAAGCCCCATGCGTTCGAGCAGACGTCGAAGCACTCGTAGGTAGGAACGAGGCCCACGTGGCTGAAGCGAATCTCCGAGCCCTCGCCCGTCTTCGAGATCTCGAAGACGATCTGGGTGTCCCTCCACTCGGTTTGATCCTCGATGAAACTCATAAAGTTGTCGAGGACGTGCCAGACGATCCGCTCGCCCGGAACGAGTTCGGTCACCCTGATCTGCGACCGATGGACATCCTTGCCGCGGAAGGTGAACTCCGCATCGACGGTGTCGGTGCTTCCCTCGATGTCGTGAGACCACCAGCCGCGGACATCGTTGATCGCGGCGAAGGCTTCGTCAGGAGTCGCAT
>JBDUDX010000043.1:0-7508 GCA_040002735.1 Frankiaceae bacterium
GGCACCCGGGAACAGCGGGGTACCGGTGCCGTACGGCTCAGCGACACATCCAGATCAGTGCCGATGAACCAGGACCTGCCCCTGGCGGGGGAGTTGTCGGCGGTCTTCGCCCGGATGTCGGGTCTGTTGCTGTCCGAGGAGACCGTGAGCACCGCCCTGCGGCTGGTCACGTCGCTGGCGAAGGACACCATCCCGGCGACGCTGGGTGCCGGTGTCACGCTCATCGACGAGCGTGGCCTCAAGACCAGCGCCGCCTCCTCCGACGCCGCGGTCGAGCAAGCGGACGGCTTGCAGTACGAGCTGAACGAGGGACCCTGCCTCACCGCCTGGGCGGACAAGATCATCATCCGGGTCGATGACACCTGTACCGATTCGCGCTGGGCGCGGTGGTGCCCCAGTGCGGTGGCGTTGGGCATGCGGGCCGCGCTCAGCTCGCCGCTGGTGGCCGGCAACCCTGCCCTTGGGCGCCATCAAGGTGTACTCCGACAAGCCGGACGCGTACGACGAGCGGAGCGAGCGCTTGCTCAGCATGTTTGCCGCGCAAGCCGCCATCTTGCTGGCCGACGTCCAGTCCGATGCAAAGGCGCAGCAGCTCACCGAGGACCTCAAGGAGGCGCTGCGCAGTCGCGACGTCATCGGCGCCGCGAAGGGAATCGTGATGGCTCGCGACGGGGTGGATGAATGAGGCCGCCTTCGCGACGCTGGTCAACGTGTCCCAGCGCGAGAACCAGAAGTTGAGGGACGTGGCCGAAGCTCTCGTTCGTTCCACCGTGCGTCGTAGACGCTGATGGGGGGGCCATCGTCGGTTGCCCGGCAAGAGCAGCTGCGCGCACTGCAGGCCGCAGTCGAGCGGGCGGCGCCGATCAGCTGTGGTTGGGATACTTCGCGCTCGGCGGTCAGGCCGGCCCGGTGGAGATCGAGGCGTACATCCAGGGGTTGATGCCCCTGCCGCCGCTGCAGTGCGACATGGTCGCCCAGGCGGTCAACGAGCGCCTCGACGAGCTGGTCGGGGGCGCCCGGGTGCCCTACGTACGGACCGCCCGAGCGCCGCAGCCGAGGACCGGCGCGCTGGCGGCTCTGGTCGAGCTCCTCGACGGATCGCGGCTGGCAACTCCGGAGGCGCTGCCGAGTCTTGCGGCGTCAGCGGCTGCGGCGGTCGGCGTGCAGGTCGCGATCTACCTCGTCGACTACGGGCAGCGGTGGCTCGAACCGCTGCCCCCCTCCGGCGCGGCGCCGGGCGAACCGTTGGCGGTCGAGGGCACGGCGGCTGGGCAGGCATACACCTCCGGCGAGGTGGTGGTAGAGGCCCGAGGGTCGGGTGATATCCGGTGGTGGATGTCGCTGCGTGACGGGGTGCAACGCCTCGGGGTGCTCGATGTCACCGACCCAGTGTCCGCGAATGCCGCGGTGCAGGAGCACGTCCGCTGGCTGTCGGCTCTCCTCGGCGGCTTGCTGGTCAGTACGGCCACCCGCGGGGACGGCTTGGCAGGCCTGCGACCGCCGCCGGCCCGGACGCCGGCCGCCGAGCTGATCTCGGAGTTGTTGCCGCCGCTGAGTTGCGCCACCGACTCGGTGCAGATCGCGGCCTTACTGGACCCCGGCGACGACGGGGGCGGGGACGCCCTCGACTTCACGGTGTCCGAGAGCGGCCTGTCGTTCGCCGTTTTCGATGCCGCCGGGCGGACGCCGGCGAATGACTTGATCACCGTGGCCGCGCTCGCCGCCTACCGGCAGGCCCGGCGCGCCGGCCGCGACCTGCGCGATCAGGCCCGGGCGATCGACGACAGCGTATCCTCGCGCGGCGGGGGCGCGGCCACGGTGAGCGGCATGCTGAGTGAGCTGGACCTGACCACCGGTCGGCTCAGCTACGTCGCGGCCGGGGATCCGTACCCCGTCCTCCTCCGCGACGACAAGGTGAGGAAGACCCTTCCCGGTCAGCGGGGGCCGCTGGGACGAGGCGGCGCGGATGTCCCGCCGGGGGAAGAGATCCTGCAGCCCCGGGACTGGCTGGTCGGGCCGACCGACGGCGTACTGGACGGCGGCCCGCCGGCCACGGAGGACTGGTTCGTCAGCCTCCTGGAGCGCGAGGTCACCGACGCTCATGCACCACCGGAAACCGTGCGCCGACTCCTGCGGGTAGCTCATGCTCTCCGCCAGGGCGCCCGGGCCGACGACGCCACCATCGTGACCGTTCGTTGGACCGGACCACCGGATGTCCCCACCTCTGGACCCGCGTCGGTCGGTCAGCCGCCGAAAGTCTGATCCCCGCAGTAGTTCGGCGAGCAGGTTCTCCACCCGCCGAGAAACGCCATTGACCCGACCCTGCGGTGGAGTATGGTGGAGCGAAGTGGAGGACAGAGGAGTACTCGGGTTCCGGCGAATGAGGGAGGACGTGTGTTGTGTTCGTCGGCACGTACTTCCCTCGGTTGGACGAGAAGGGTCGGCTCTTCCTGCCGGCGAAGTTCCGCGAGCAACTTGCCGGCGGCCTCGTGATGACCAAGGGGCAGGACCGCTGCCTCTTCGTCTATCCGGAAGCGGAGTTCCACGCCTTCGCCGACCGTGTCCGGCAGGCATCGCTGTCCTCCCGACCGGTACGGGACTACGTACGGGTGCTCTTCGCCGGCGCCAGTGACGAGGTACCCGACAAGCAAGGGCGGGTGACGCTGCCGCCCGCTCTGCGGCAGTACGCCGGTCTGGACCGTGACTGTGCGGTGATCGGTGCCAGCAACCACGTTGAGATCTGGGATGCGGCCGCCTGGAACGCCTTCCTCGCCGCCTCCGAGCAGTCCTTCGCCGACATCTCCGAGGAGGTCCTGCCTGGATTGTTCTGATCCGAGAGAATCCGGCCCCAGCGTGGGGTGCGTTTCCCACCCGCTCGATGTACTGCTCGCTTCTTGAGGGACGTCTTCGGATGCCCCTGGCGCACCTTCCCCGGTGCCAGGTGCGAGCGGGCGGGAACCGGACTGTACGACGGCCTGCTCCGCCCCCGAAGTTTTCCGTGTCCACGAAGGGTCGATCATGGACAGCAACTCCACCGGCACGCCCGGGCCGCCGCCCGGACCACCGGGGATCCCGGACCTGCGGACCGAGGTGCTCGGTACCGTCCTGCTTTTCGTCCTCACTGTGATCGTCACCGCTGGCGTAGCGCTCTGCGCTCATGTCCTGGTCGGCGCGTTCGGCTGATCGTGTCCGACGCCCCGCCGGCCCGCCCGCCGGCGGGCGGCCATGTGCCGGTACTGCTCGATCGAATCCGCGAGCTGCTGGGGCCGCCGCTGGCCCGCGACGGGGCGGTGCTGGTGGACGCCACGCTGGGTCTCGGCGGGCATGCCGTCACTCTATTGGCGGACCATCCCCGCTTGCACCTGATCGGCATCGACCGTGATCCGCAAGCGCTGGCGTTGGCTGCGGAGCGGCTAGGCCCCTACGCCTCCCGAGTGACCCTGGTGCCGGCGGTGTACGACGCGCTGACCGACGTGCTCGCGGTCCGGGGCTTCGACTCGGTCCAGGGTGTGCTGTTCGACCTCGGTGTGTCGTCGCTGCAAATCGACTCGGCCGGGAGAGGCTTTGCCTATGCCCAGGACGCCCCGCTCGACATGCGGATGAATCCGAGTGCGGGCCAGAGCGCGGCGGACGTCCTGAACAACTACGACGTGGGTGCGCTGTCGCGGATCTTCCGGGCGTACGGCGAGGAGCGATTCGCCCGGCGCATCGCCGCGGCGGTGGTCCGCGAACGGGACCGAGCGCCGTTCGACCGCTCCGGCCGCCTCGTCGAACTCATCAGGGACAACGTGCCCGCACCGGCCCGCCGCACCGGCGGCAACCCGGCGAAGCGGGTGTTCCAGGCGCTGCGCATCGAGGTCAACGGCGAACTCGAGGCGCTCGCGCGTGCCGTGCCGGCCGCGCTCGCGGCGCTGGCGGTGGGCGGGCGCATCGCCGTGTTGGCGTACCACTCGCTCGAAGACCGGATCGTGAAAGTTGAGCTGGCTGCCGGCGCTGCGGACAGTACGCCGGCCGGTCTACCGATTCCGCTGCCGGACCGGGCACCCGTACTCCGACTGCTCACCCGCGGTGCCGAGGTAGCTCAGGACGCGGAGATCGCGGCGAACCCGCGGGCCGCCTCGGCCCGGCTGCGGGCCGCTGAGCGCATCCGGGCAACTCGGGCGGCGTCATGACCACCGCGCCGGTCCATCGGGGATCCGGCGAGACCCGCTCGCCCCGGCGCGGACGGGGGGCGACCGCCCGGTTACCCCGACTTGTCCTGCTGCCGTCTTCGAGGCGTCGATCGCGAGTGCCGTTCGCGCTGGCTATCGTCCTCCTGATCGGTTCTGGACTGATCGGCCTGCTCCTGCTCAACACCGTGCTAGCACAGGACGCGTTCGTGCTCTACCAGTTTCAGCAGCAGGAGGCGGCGCTCACTGATCAGGAACAGCAGCTGCGGCAATCGGTGGCCGCCGCCGATGCGCCGAACTCGCTCGCCTCCCGCGCGGCGGCACTTGGCATGGTGCCCGGAGGCGACCCGTTGTTCCTCCGGCTGCCCGACGGTGCTGTCCTCGGAGATCCCAAGGCCGCGCAGGGTGTTCTGTCATCGCCGACCGCTCGGGCCTCCATCGCGCCGACGCCGAGCCCGAGCCCGAGCGCGCATCCGACCGGACGTTCAACCCTCAAGCCAACCCTCACCCCAACCGTCAAGACAAGCCCGAGCCAAACCCTCAACCCAAGGTCGAGGTTGACCCGGCACCCTCAACCCACGACGAAGCCGCAGCCCACAGCGCGGAGAGGTACCAAGCCATGAGCGACCGTGGGATCCGGGACCGGATCGCCGGCCCCGCCCGTCGCCCGCTCGGCCGCGGTCGGGAGGGCGCTCGGCACCATGACGTGCCCCGTTCGATCCGCGCCGGGTCCCGCCGGCTGGACCCCCGACGCCGGGTGACGGTGCCGTCGGCGGCGACTCGCCGTTTACGGGCCATTGTCGTGGCGCTCGCCCTGCTGCTCGCGGTCTTGGCGCTGCGACTGGTCCAGTTGCAGGGCCTCGACGGCGCCGCCTACGCCCAGCGGGCGGAACTGCAGCGGCAGCAAGCCCGGGAGTTGCCCGCCAGCCGGGGCGCCATCGTGGACCGCAACGGCACGCCGCTGGCGATGAGCGTGGACAGCCGGACGATCTTCGCCGATCCCACCGAGGTTCCGGCCGGCAAGGCGATGGTCTTGGCACAGGCACTCTCGCCGCTGCTCAACCTGCCCCAGTCGCAGTTGCTCACGGCGTTGACCAAGCCGGGTACGCGCTACGTGGTGCTCGCCCGCGATGTCGAGCCCAGCGTCGCCCGTACGGCGCTGAGCGTGTTGCGGGACAACAAGCTCACCGGAATCGGTACTGAATCCACCACCCGCCGCATCTATCCGGCGGGGGACCTCGCGGCCACGCTGCTGGGCTTCGCGCCCACCGGCGCCGGCACCGGTGCTGGACTCGAGTTGAGCGCGAACGGGATACTCGCCGGCCGGGACGGGAAGCGCACCGCCGAGTTCGGTGCCGGGGGCCGGGAGATCCCGGCGGGCGAGCACGCGGAGCAGGCACCGGTGGCCGGAAAGACGCTGCAACTCACCATCGACCGGGACATCCAGTGGGCTGCTCAAGAAGCCATCGCGGCTCAGGTGAGGGCCGTATCGGCGGCGAGCGGTTCGGTCATCGTCCAGGACATCTCCAGCGGTGAACTGCTGGCCGTGGCCACCGCGCCTACCTACGACGCGAACGCGACGAAGCGGCCAGCGTTCGCCGTCGGAGGCAACCCGGCGGTGGCCGAGACCTACGAGCCGGGGAGCGTCAACAAGGTCATCACGGTGGCCGGTGCGCTGCAGGACGGCAAGGTGGCCGCGGATACGCCGTTCACCGTTCCGTGGTTCCTGCACCTCGGTGACAGCACCTTCCACGACTCGCACCAGCACCCGGTGGAGCGGCTCACCACGGCGGGCATTCTCGCCAAGTCGAGCAACGTCGGCACCGTGATGATCTCCCAGCGCCTCGGCAAGGCACGGCTGTACGACTATCTCCGCGCGTTTGGGTTCGGCCAACTCACCAACATCGGCATTCCGGGGGAGTCCCGGGGCATCCTTCCGGCGCCGCAGAAGTGGAGCGGTTCGCAGGCGCACACCATTCCCTTCGGCCAAGGGGTGGGCGTGACGGCCGTACAGATGGCTTCGGTGTACGCGACGCTTGCCAACGGTGGGATACGGGTCCCACCGACACTGATCAAAGGCTCGATCGCCGCGGACGGAACCGTCACCCCGCGTCCTCGCACCGCCCCGCAGCGAGTGGTCAATCCGGCCGTCGCTCAGCAGCTGCGGGACATGCTTGAGGCGGTGACCAGCAACGAGGGCACCGCGCCGAAGGCCCGGATTGCGGGCTACCGGGTGGCCGGCAAGACCGGTACCGCCCAGGTCCCGAACCCCCGTTGCCACTGCTATCGCGGTGGCGGCTACACCGCGTCCTTCGTCGGCTTCGCCCCGGCCGATCAGCCGAAGTTACTGGTGTCGGTGGTGTTGCAGAAGCCGGCGAAGGATCACTTCGGCGGCGTGATAGCGGCGCCGATCTTCCGTAAGGTCATGTCGTTCGCGCTCAAGTCGCTCAGGATTGCCCCGACCGGAACGGAGCCGCCGACCATGCAGCTGCTGGCGCCTTGACCGGGTGGCTGCGAACGCGCCGGTCATCCAGCAGCTAGTTTGGTCCTCCGTGTCCCGTCCCGACTTGCCGGCCGATCTGCCGCGTCCGAAGCGAACGACCCCACGGACGCTGGGCGGGATGCAGGATCGGCTGGGTGAGGAACTCGTCGCCCCGGCATCCGCGGACCGGGACGGTGCGATCGGGCACACCGTCATCGCCGGGATCACCCACGACTCTCGGCGCATCCGGCCGGGGGACCTCTATGCAGCGCTGCCCGGCTCGGTGGCCCACGGAGCCACGTACGCCGCCGCCGCGGTGAGCGCCGGCGCGGTCGCCGTACTCACCGATTCCGCCGGCGCGCCGGCCGCAGGCGCGAGCGGGGTTCCGGTACTCGTGGCGAACGACGTCCGGGCGGTGCTCGGGCCGGCCTCGGCCTGGGTGTATGGGGATCCCTCCGACGGTTTGCGACTGCTCGGCGTCACCGGTACGAACGGCAAGACCACCACCGCCTACCTGGTGGAGGCCGGGCTGGCGGCGGCCGGCTACGTCACCGGCCTGATCGGCACGATCGAGACCCGGATGGCGGGCCGAGCCGTGCCGAGCGTGCGGACCACCCCGGAAGCCCCGGACCTGCAGGCTCTGTTCGCCGCCATGCGGGAGCACGGCGTCACCGCGGCCGCGATGGAGGTGTCCAGTCATGCGCTGGCGATGGGCCGGGTCGGCGGTACCCGCTTCGCGGTGGCGCTGTTCACCAACCTGTCCCAGGACCACCTGGACTTCCACGCCGACATGGCGGATTACTTCGCCACCAAGGCCCGGCTGTTCACCCATGAATACACCACTCGTGCGGTCGTCG
>JBDUDX010000044.1:0-12030 GCA_040002735.1 Frankiaceae bacterium
ACGCCAAGGCCGCGGTCGAGGAGGGCATCGTCGCCGGTGGCGGCGTGGCCCTGCTGCAGGCATCGCTCACGGCGTTCGAGAAGCTCGACCTTGAGCACGACGAGATGACCGGGGCCAACATCGTCCGGCTCGCTCTGGAGGCGCCGATCAAGCAGATCGCCTTCAACAGTGGGCTCGAGGGCGGCGTCGTGGTCGAGAAGGTTCGCGGTCTCGAGCCCGGTTGGGGCCTCAACGCGGCCAACGGCGAGTACGTCGACATGATCGCCGAGGGAATCATCGACCCGGCGAAGGTCACCCGTTCGGCGCTGCAGAACGCGGCATCGATCGCCGGCCTCTTCCTCACCACGGAGGTAGTTATCGCCGACAAGCCGGAGAAGGAGAAGGCGCCCATGGGCGGCCCCGGTGGCGGCGGTGGCATGGGGGACATGGACTTCTAAGTCCTGCGTTTGCGCTCAGGGGCGGCTTCCCTTTCGGGGGGGCCGCCCCTGTCGCTACTCCGGTACCCGCAGCGTCTGGCGTACAGCCCAGGCCACCGAGACCAGCGGCACCGCGACCACGGCGCCGATAATTCCGGCGAGAACCGTGCCGCAGGCGACGGACACCACGACCACCACCGGGTGAATGGCCACCGCCCGGCTCATCACCAGCGGCTGGAGTACGTGCCCCTCGAATTGTCCGATCACCACGATCAGTACCAGCACGCAGAGCGCGATGATCGGACTGCGACCGGCCAGCGCCACCACGGTGGCGACGGCGAGCGCCAGGGGTGCGCCGATCACCGGCAGGAACGTGGCGAAGAACACCAGCAGGGACAGCGGGAGCGCGAGCGGAACCCGCAGGATGAGCAGGGCTGCGCAGACCAAGGTGGCATTGGACGCCGCCACGATCACGATGCCCCGGGTGTAGCCGGCGAAGGTACCCCAGCCCGCGCGTCCGGCTCGGTCGAGTTCGACTCGTACCGTGTGCGGCACCTGGCCGAGGAACCAAGTCCACATCCGGTCGCCGCCGCCGATGAAGAAGATGGCGCAGAAGATCGCCAGCGCCATCCCGGTGAGCACTTCGACGGCTACCCCCGCCTGACCCACGGCCTGACCGACCAACGTGCCCTGGTGCTCCGAAAGCCAGCTTCGAGCCTGATCGGCAGCGCTGCTGAGTTGCGCGGAGCTCATGTGCAGCGGTCCGTTCTGCAGCCAGTGCTCGATCTCGGTGACTCCGTCGCTGAACTGCGCGGTGAGGGCGGCCGATTGTCCAGCAACGGAACTGATGATGAAGGTGAAGACCCCCGCCACGAGCGCTACCCCGAGCAGCATCGCGACCGCCACCGCCAGGCCGCGTGGCAGGAAACTGTTGAGCCGGTCCGCCACCGGACGTAGCAGGGCGCTGATCACCAGGCCGACGAAGAGAGCGACCCCCACGAACTTGATCCGGCCGAGCACGATGAAGATCGCGTACACCGCGATCGCCACGACGATGAAGCGCCAGGCATAGCCGGCCGCGACCCGCAGCCCGTACCGGACCTCCAGGTCGGCATTGCGTGGGGCGGGGACCGGCGTCGTCCGGGTCTCTGCCGGAACGGGGTTGCCTCGGGTGGCTGGCACGGGACTCATTCTCCCTGTCCCATCACCGGAGCAGGTCCGCCAGCGCCCGGAGAATGCGCTCGGAGGATACCGGCTCCGGGGTGCCCAAACCTTGGGCGAACAGGCTGACGCGCAGTTCCTCCAGTTGCCAGCGCAGGATCTGCGCCGAAGCCCGCTTCGCCGGGTCCGCCGGCAGCCGGGCGAGGGTGTCGGCGTACGCCTGCTGCATCCGCTCGACCCGCAGCAGCCGGGCGCGGTCACGCGCCGGGTCATCCGGGTACTTTCCCAACCGGTGCCGGAGGCCGCGGACGTAGCGGAGCAGGTCGTTGAGCCGGTGATAACCGGTGGCGGTGACGAACCCTGGGCCGACCAGGCGGGGAAGTTGGGCCCGCATGTCGGCGGCCGACGGATCGGATGCCGGTAACGTCTGGAGCCCGGCCTCCACCTCGTGGGCGGTCTCGAGGATGTGCGCCACCGTGGGCACGATGTTCGCGAAGGTGTCCCTCAACTCGGCGCGGACCTGCCCACTCAGGGTGGCGAAGTCGGCTTCGGTCCATACCGGGCCACCGAACCGCGCCAGCAAGGTGTCCACCGCGCTGGCCAGGCAGTCCTCGAGTAGCGCGGGCACGCTGCCGTGCGGGTTGTGCACGAGTGCGAGCTTCACGTTGTTCGTGAGTTGCGCGACGACGCCTGGCAGGGGGTTGGGCAGCGTCAGCATCAGCAGCCGGCGGGTACCGCGCCACATCGCTCCCCGCTGCTCGGCCTCGGTACGCAACACCCGGATGGCGACGCTGGTCCGCTCGTCGACCAGTGCCGGGTACCCGGCGATCTTCTGTACGCCGGTGCCGCGGTCGATGCGCTGGGGCAGCGTGCCGAGGTTCCAAGAGGTCAGTCCCTGCCGCTCGACGCCTACGGCCGCGTCCTGCAGCAGGGCGCGGACCTGGGGCTGCAGGCGCCGGCGCAGGTCGGGGAGGTCCTTGCCCTCGGCGAGGGTGCGGCTGCCGTCGACGACCCGGAAGGTCATCCGAAGGTGTTCCGGTACCCGGTCCGGCGCCCAGGCGTCGGGCGGGATCTCCACCCCGGTCTGCCGCAGGAGCTGGTAGCTCAGGTCCTCAAGCAGGCGGGCCTGGGGTGGTCGGAGTAACGGCAGCACCGCCCGGGCCCGGTCCGGAGCCGGTACCAGGGCCACCCGCAGCGACTTGGGCAGCGACCGGATCAGCGCGGTGACCAGTTCGTGCCTCAGGCCGGGGACCTGCCACTCGAAGTCGGCGGCGTCGACCCGGTCGAGTGCCGCGAGCGGGATGTCGACCGTGACGCCGTCCTGTGGGGTACCGGGGGAGAAGGTGTAGCTCAGCGGCAGCCGCAGATCACCTTGCACCCAGACGTCGGGGTAGTCCTCGACGCTGACGGTTCCGTCTCCGAGGAGGAGTTCGAGAGTGAGGTCCAGCAGGTCCGGCGACGTGCGCCGCGCCTTCTTCCACCAGGCGTCGAAGTGCCGGCCGGAGACGACGTCGGCCGGGATCCGCTCGTCGTAGAACTGCATCAGCGTCTCGTCGTCCACCAGCAGGTCGTGCCGGCGTACCCGGTTCTCCAGGTCCTCGACGTCGGCGAGGAGGTCCCGGTTGCGGGCCCAGAATTGGTGGTGGGTCTCCCCGTCCCCCTCCACCAGCGCGTTGCGGAGAAAAAGATCCCGGCACAGTTCGGGGTCGATCCGGCCGTAGTCGATCCGGCGGCCGGTGACCAGCGGGACGCCGTACAGGGTCACCTTCTCCAGCGCCACCACGCCGGCGCGTTTCTTCTCCCAGTGCGGCTCGCTGTAGGAGCGCTTCACCAGGTGCCCGGCGAGCTTCTCGGCCTCCTCCGGTTCGATCCGGGCGGCCACCCGTCCCCAGAGCCGGGAGGTCTCCACCAGCTCCGCGACCATCACCCAGCGCGGCGGCTTGCGGAACAGCGCCGAACCCGGCGCGATCGCGAACCGGGCGCCGCGGGCGCCGAGGTAGTCCCGCTTCTCCGGATCGCGCAGCCCGATCTGGGACAGCAGGCCGGCGAGCAGGGACTGGTGGATGCGGTCGAGTGCCGCGGGCTCGCTGCCGGCTTTCGCCGGGGCGAAGCCGAGCCCCTGCGCGACTTGGCGCAGCTGGCCGTGGACGTCCTGCCACTCCCGGACCCGCAGGTAGTTCAGGTACTCCCGGCGGCACAGCCGGCGGAACTGGTTCGAGGACAGCTCCTGCTGCTGCTCGCGGAGGTAGCGCCAGAGGGTGAGGTACGCCGCGAAGTCGGAGTGCTCGTCGGCGAACCGCGCGTGCTGGGAGTCGGCGGCCTGCCGGTGATCCGTGGGACGTTCCCGGGGGTCCTGGATGGAGAGCGCGGCGGCCAGGATGAGGACCTCGGCGAGGCAGCCGTTGCGGTCGGCTTCCAGCACCATCCGGGCCAGCCGCGGGTCCACCGGGAGCTGGGCGAGTTGCCGGCCGGGCGGGGTGAGCTTGCCGGCCTCCGCCGGGTTGAAGGCGCCCAGTTCGGTGAGGAGCGCGACGCCATCCCGGATGCTGCGCCGGTCCGGCGGGTCGAGGAACGGGAAGTTCGCGATTTCGCCGAGGCCGAGCGCGGTCATCTGCAGCAGCACCGACGCCAGGTTGGTGCGCAGGATCTCCGGCTCCGTGTACTCCGGCCGCGCGTTGTAGTCGTCTTCGGAGTACAGCCGGATGCAGATCCCGTCGGCGACCCGCCCGCACCGTCCGGCCCGCTGCCGCGCCGACGCCTGCGAGATCGGCTCGATCGGCAGCCGCTGCACCTTGGTCCGCAGGCTGTACCGGGAGATCCGCGCGGTGCCGGGGTCGACGACGTACCGGATACCCGGCACGGTGAGCGAGGTCTCAGCGACGTTGGTGGCGAGTACCACCCTCCGCCCTGGGTGCCCGGCGAAGACCCGGTGCTGCTCCGCGGCGGGGAGCCTCGCGTAGAGCGGGAGAATCTCGGTGTCCGGCAGGTCGGCTTGTCGGAGCGCGTCCGCGGTGTCCCGGATCTCCCGCTCCCCGCTGAGGAACACCAGGATGTCACCGGAACCCTCGGTCCACAGCTCCTCCACCGCGGCGAGCACGGCCGAGGTGCGGTCGCTGTCCTTATCACTCAGGTCCTCGGGGGGCCGGTACCGGACCTCCACCGGGTACGTCCGCCCGGAGACCGACACGATCGGCGCGTCGTTGAAGTGCTTCGCGAAGCGTTCCGGTTCGATCGTGGCCGAGGTGATGATCACCTTGAGGTCGGGCCGGCGGGGGAGCAGCTGGTGGACGTACCCGAGCAGGAAGTCGATGTTCAGGCTGCGCTCGTGTGCCTCGTCGATGATCAGCGTGTCGTACCGCTCCAGCAGCCGGTCGCGGGAGATCTCGGCGAGCAGGATGCCGTCGGTCATCAGCTTGACCAGGGTGTCCTCGCCGACCCGGTCGGTGAAGCGGACCGAGTACCCGACCGTGGCGCCGAGCGGCACGTCAAGTTCCTCGGCGATCCGTTCCGCGACCGTGCGGGCTGCCAATCTGCGAGGCTGGGTGTGGCCGATCGTGCCGCGGATGCCGCGGCCGAGTTCGAGGCAGATCTTCGGCAGCTGGGTGGTCTTCCCGGAGCCGGTCTCGCCGGCCACGATGACCACCCGGTGCTCGCGGATAGCGGTCGCGATCTCCTCGCGGGCGGCGCTCACCGGCAGTGCTTCCGGATACCGGATCTCCGGTACGCCGGCTCGCCGCCGCTCCACCCGGCGCTGCGCGGCCGCCACGTCGGCGGCGAGTTCGGTCAGGCGCCGCTGCTGAACCTCCGGCCGGGCCGTGCGCAGCCCGTCGAACCGCCGCCGCAGCCGTCGGGAGTCCCACCTGGTCACCTCGGACAGCCGGGCCCGCAGCTCCGCTTCGGATAGCTGCGCGGTCATGCTTTGCAGTATCCGGGTACGCCGTCGAGCGTCGGCGGCTTCAGCGCGGTACGACGGTGATCGGGCAGCCTGCCGGGGTGTCCCGGCCAGTCGCGCGTCCGCGATGAGCGGCCCACAGCCGAGAGCTTCGGCCAGCCCCCACGTAGCAGGCGTCTTACGCGGACACGTTGTCCCGGAGCTGCCAGACGCGCGCCTGCAGCCCAGCTATGGGGTACCGGGTCATCCCGAGCCGTCGCCACGTGTTCAGCGCCGCCGTTCCTTGATCGACGGTGCGAGAGCCGGCGGCGCAGCCCATTGGGGACTTCCGCGTCGATGCGCGCCGCGAGCTGTAAGCGTCCGTGGCTGCCAGGACGACCGCAGACGCTTACAGCTTCCAGCGTTGAAGGGCCCTCACAGGCCGAGCCCGCGCAGCGTCTGTATGACGTACTCCGGCCGATGCCGGATGTGGCAGGACGCGAACCGGACCACGGTGAGCCGCCCCACGGCCAGCGCGTTCTGCCGCTCCAGGTCCGCGAGCCACTGGCGCACCTCCAGGTGCGCCAGCCCGTCGATCTCCGCAACCACCCGCTGCGGCTTCCACTCGGCGTCGAGGTAGTAGCGGCCGTTCGCGCGGCGCAGCACCGCCTGCCGGGTCGGCGGCGGCAAGCCGGCGCGGCGTACCAGTCGGCCGAACGCGACTTCCGGCAGGGATTGCGCGCCGCCGGCAATGTCGGTGAGCGTCTGCGTGAGCAGCGCCCGCTGCGGGAGGTTCCGCAGCAGGCCGAGCATGGCTGTGAGGCCTGGGACCGAGGTCAGCCGCTGCTGAACGGTCGCTGCCAGCACCGCGACGGCATCGTCCGGGCGTGGGCGCTCTGCGGCCATGTCCAGGACGCTCCGCTCCAAGCGGGTTCGTACGGGTCGGTGGGCGGGGTGCACGAAGGCTGGGCCGAGGTCCCGACATTGGCGCACCTGGATCGCCGCTGCCGGCAGCCGGCCGTCCGTACCGACGCGGAGACCACCGCCTTGGGGGACCAAGATCCGGATCCGCTGCTCCTCGTACCCCCGTAGCCCGTCGACTTCGGCGGCGGTCGGTCCGGCAAGTACCGCACCGTTGCCGCAGTGCAGCAGCCCAGCCGAGATCTCCTGCGTTCGGCTCAGCGGCCCGGTGTGGGCGACAAGAACGCGGGGGTACCTCCGCTGCCATCGCCCGCTCCCGACCAGCCAGCGAACCTCACCACGGGACCGGTACTTGTTGGCCTGCTCGACCCGCAGGACACCGTCCTGCCGCGCCAGCAGTTCGGCGAGCGGGTCGAGGTGGACGACGAACACGCGTCCAAGCGTGGTGCGCGGAGCCGCGTTGGCGCCAGCCGCACGGGCCAGCCTGTGGACGGCAGGGGTGGTAAGCGTTCGTGGTCGTCAGGACGACCAGCGACGTTTGCAGCCGGGGGCAAACCGGGCGTCAGTCCTCGGCGAGTACGTCGTCCGCGTCGATGATCTCGTACGCGTACCCCTGCTCGGCGAGGAAGCGCTGCCGGTGGGCGGCGTACTCGGCGTCGAGGGTGTCCCGTGCCACTACCGCGTAGAACCGAGCCCCGCCGCCGTCGGCCTTGGGCCGCAGGATCCGGCCGAGCCGCTGCGCCTCCTCCTGCCGGGAGCCGAAGGTACCGGAGACCTGGATGGCGACGTTCGCCTCTGGCAGGTCGATGGAGAAGTTCGCCACCTTCGACACCACCAGCAGCCGCTCCTCGCCGGCCCGGAACGCCGCGTAAAGCCGCTCCCGCTCCGCGTTCGGCGTGGCGCCGGTGATCGCGGGGGCACCGAGCAGGGTGGCGAGGGTGTCGATCTGGTCGAGGTACGCCCCGATCACCAGAACCCGGTCGGTAGCGTGCCGACGGATCAGCGCCTCCACCACCCGCAGCTTCGCCGGGGCGGTGGCGCAGACCCGGTACCGATCGTCCGGCTCCGCGGTCGCGTACCCGAGTCGCTCGTCGTCCGACAGCGTCACCCGTACCTCGACGCAGTCCGCCGGCGCGATCCAGCCCTGCGCCTCCATCTCCCGCCACGGCACGTCGTACCGCTTCGGGCCGATCAGGGAGAACACGTCGCCCTCACGGCCGTCTTCCCGCACCAAGGTGGCGGTGAGCCCGAGCCGGCGCCGTGACTGCAGGTCGGCGGTGAACCGGAACACCGGCGCGGGGAGCAAGTGCACCTCGTCGTAGATGATCAGCCCCCAGTCCCGGGCACCGAACACCCCGAGGTGCGGAAACTCGCCCTTCCGCTTGGTGACCATCACCTGGTACGTGGCGATGGTCACCGGCCGAATCTCCTTGCGCTCCCCGGAGTACTCACCGATCTCCGCCTCGGTGAGCGAGGTCCGGGCCAGCAATTCGGTCCGCCACTGCCGGGCCGAGACCGTGTTCGTCACCAGGATCAGGGTGGTCGCCGAGGCCTGCGCCATCGCGGCCGCGCCGACGATCGTCTTGCCGGCGCCGCACGGCAGCACGACAACGCCCGAGCCGCCGGCCCAGAAGCCGGTCACCGCGTCCTTCTGGTACGTCCGCAGCGTCCAGCCTTCCTCGCGCAGCCCCATCGGGTGCGCCTCGCCGTCGACGTAGCCGGCGAGGTCCTCCGCCGGCCAGCCCAGCTTCAGCAGCAGTTGCTTGAGGTGACCGCGCTGGCTGGGATGGACGATCACCGAATCGGCGTCCAGCCGTTCGCCGAGAAGCGGTGCGATCTTGCGCGACCGGATCACCTCGGCGAGGACCGCCGGATCCGTGGTCGCGAGTACCAGGCCGTGCGCCGGGTCGTTGCGCAGGGTGAGCCGACCGTACCGGGCCATCGTCTCGGCCACATCGACCAGCAGCGCGTGCGGCACCGGGTACCGGGAGTACTGCAGCAGCGCGTCCACCACCTGCTCGGCGTCGTGCCCGGCCGCCCGGGCGTTCCACAGCCCGAGCGGGGTGACCCGGTAGGTGTGCACATGCTCGGGGGCGCGTTCCAGCTCGGCGAAGGGTGCGATCGCTACCCGGCAGGCCTCAGCGTCGCTGTGGTCGACTTCCAGCAGCAGCGTCTTGTCGGACTGCACGATCAGCGGGCCGTCGGTCATTCCTCATCCTCGCTCACGGCGTCGCTAAACAGGTCATCCTCGCTGAGCAACGCCGCGCCGACGATGCGATGGGCGGCGAAGGTACGGCGTTCGCCGCGGCGATGGTCGTAGGCAATGACCCGCCCGCCGTCGAGAAAGGCCGGCTCGATGATCCGCTGTGAGGCGACGCCGGCGGAGTTGAGGTAATCGATCCAGACCGACCGACCCTCCGCCGCCGCCTGTCGCATCAGCCGGAGGGTCGCCATCGGCTCGTGGACCGGCGGCCCGGCCGGGCCGGGCGGGGGTGGTCGGTGTCGGGCGGCGCGCTCACCGGCCCGCAGTGCCCGGACGGCCGCGGTGATCTGCTGTGCCTTCGGCTGGGACCGGCCGATCCGTTGGGCCGGCCGCGGCAGCACCTGCGTCCGGCGCCGATCTGTGCGTTCGATCACCACCGCGCCCTCCGGCGATTCCCGGGCCGGCGCAAAACCGGCCGCCCGCAGCACGTCCACCACCTCGCCGACCGGCGCCCGGGCGGCGAGCACCGTGGGCGCCAGCCGGCGCAGCCGTAGCGAGCTGGTACGCCGGGAGGCGAGCACCTCGCCGAGCAGCGCCTCGTCGTCGCAGCGCAGATAAGCCGAAGCGCTGCCCACTCGGATGCGGCCGTGTCGCCGGGCCACGTCGTCGACCAGATAGCTCAGGGCCTGCGGTACCGGTGTACGGGAGGCTCGCCGCAACCAGTCGTGCACGTCGCCCGCGCTGCGGCCGGCGTCGAATGCACGCCGAAGTGAGGCGTCGGCGAAGCGGTAGACGGTCGCGCCGCCGGTGGATTCGACGTCGGCGAGCAGCCGCAACTCGCGGGCGAGTGGTGGGTCGAGCGGCCCCGGCGCGACCGCGGTGAGGTCGGCTTGGAGCAGCACATGGTCCAGCGGGCTGGGCAGGTGCGGGACCAAGGCGGATGCGGCGTTCGTCTGGTCACCGGCGAGCGCGCCGGCGAGTAGCGACTGGCCGGCCGTGGTGATCGCCCCTCGCCCGGTGAGGCCGAGCAGCTCCGCCTGGCTGAGCGCTTCGGCCGCCAGCGCCGGATCGAAATCCAGCGGCCGGTACCACGCAACGACCTCGGCGATCTCCGTGGCGTCGGCGGCGGAACCCGTTGGCAATTCGGCCAGGACGTCCAACAGGGCGCGGCGCTGGCCGGGTTCACGCGGTTCGCTCAGCTCGGAGCTGAGCGCCGTCCGGGTCTTGCCGCGCTCGTCGCGGGTCAGGGCTCGCCCGGGGGCCCGAGTGCAGTTCAGCCAGGCGGATGCCAGCGTCACCCAGCGCTGCGCCACCGACCCGGCCTGCCACGCGTCGAAGGCCGGGGTGGGCAGCCACTGCGCGTCGTATCCGCCGCCGTTGCCGAGCAGCCCGGCGGCGTACGCGGTCTCCACCAGCAGCGCGGCAGTCGGCTCCGGCACGTCCAGCACCGTGGCCGTACGGCGCAACTCCCGCAACCCCAGACCGCCGGTCTTGAGTACCGGTGGCGCAGTCGCCCCCCACTCATCGAGCAGGTCCTCGACCAGCCGCGTGACCGTGGCCGCGGTATCCCCGCCCGCCTGGTCCACCGCCGCCACGCCGATCCGCCGGGTGTCGGGAGTCGGCGGCTGCGGATGGCACGGTTGGGCCAGCACCGGCGCCAACATCTCGGTCAGTGGCGGAGCAACGTACAGCTCCTGCGGCGACCCCCACGCCAGGCCGACCTGACGGAGCCGGTTCAGGCCGCGGGCCACCGCATCCGGCTCGGCGCCGAGCGCCTCGGCGACCCGGTCGTAGCTGGCAGGAGAGCCCAGCGCGACCAGCGCCTGCGCGAGTTCACCGCACCACAGGTCGACACCGGCCAAGGCTGCCGAGATCGACCAGCGGGACAGCGACCGGTGCGCCAGCGTGTTGATGTCCGGCGGGAGGGGGACCAGCAGATCAGCCCGGCTGGTGAAGAACTCAGTCAACTCGCCGTCGCTTCGGCCGCGCAGGTCATCGACGAAACGCGGCTGCAGGCTCACGCCACCACGCTATGCGCCCCCGCCACCGGGCGCCGGGCGCTGTAGCCGGAAGCTCGGCTAGTCCTGGGGAGACGAGGCAGGGCTGGTGGAGTCTGCGGCCTCGCTGCTGGCGCTCGTGCTGGGCGTGTCGGAATCGGACGGGCTCGGTTCGGAGCTGGTCGATGTACTCGGGCTCGGGCTCGGTGTGGTCTCGGTCGGCGTCGGGGTGGCGCTCGGCGACGTGCTGGGCGGAGCCGTGGTCGAAGAAGTAGGTGCGACCGGCGTACTGGAGGTGGGGCCGGACGGTGCCCCGCCGCCATCGGGGCTGCTGGACCTCGGTGCCGGCGAAAACGTACGGGCGACCTGGCTGGCGGCTTGCGTGGTGGGGGCGGCGGCCCGCGTCGTCGCCCGAACCTGCTCCCGAGAAGCGGCCCGGTTGCAGGATGTACTCAAGCCCGCGGCGCGCCGATACACTTGGTTGCGGATCGCGGTGTAGGACGCCGCCTTGTGCTGCGCCGCGGGGATGGCGCTCGCGACGTTCAGCTGCCAACTCGCGATGCCGGCCAGGGTGGAGCCGGTTTCGTCGACGCCCGGCACTTGCCAGGCCCCGGGGTCTGCGGCGAGTGCCCGCTTGAGTTCCGCGGCGGCCTTAGCCACCGCGGCCCGGTCCGCGTCAACCTTCTTCAGGGTGTTCTGGGCGAGCGATATCCGGCCGTTGAAGCGGCGCAGTGCCGAGTCGAGCGCCCGGGTGACACCCGCGCTGGCGGCGCTCACCGCGGAATTTACCTGACGGCAGTTCCCGCCGCCGCTGGCGATCTGCTCGACGGTGCGCCGGGTGGTTGCCGACGCTCCGGCGAGACCACGCAGGTAGGTGTCGAAGGTGTGCCCCTGCAGCGGAGCCATGCCCCGGGACAAGGTCAACTCGGCGGTGGCGAGCCCGCGGACAGCCCGCTCGACGGCGGCGTGTTCCGGCGCGGCGATCGAGCCGGCAGCACTGAAAGGAATCGTGGGGAGGGAGCCCTTGCTGTCGGCCGACCGCGACCGGTCGGCCCCGCAACCGGTGATCGCGAGAGCGCAGCCGAGAGCGACGGCCATCGCCGGTCGCGTCCGGCGGCGTCGGGAATCTTGCATGACGCAGTGAGGCTATCGAACCGTCACGCTTTGTGCCCATACCGGCAGCGGGGGAACAACCGAAAGGCTGATACGACGATGGGTTGGCCTGCTCATGCCGCGAACTAGGCTGGTCCCATGCAGCCAGCGCCGGAGGGCGGTCTGGACGGCCGACTAGCCGCTCTGGACGCGCAGCTCACCGGCCTCGGCTCGATTCTGGTTGCCTTCAGCGGGGGCGCCGATTCGGCTTTTCTGCTCGCGGCGGCGGTGCGTGCCCTCGGCTCTTCCCCCGTACTCGCCGCCACCGCGGTCTCGCCGAGCCTGGCGGCGGCCGAGGCGACCGCGGCG
>JBDUDX010000045.1:0-5748 GCA_040002735.1 Frankiaceae bacterium
TCATGGTTCGATGCGCCTCACCTGCGCTCACAGCGGAATGTTGCCGTGCTTGCGCCACGGGTTCTCCAGCTTCTTGTTTCGCAGCATTTCCAGGCTGCGGCAGACACGCGCGCGGGTTTCCCGCGGCAGGATGACGTCGTTGAGGTAACCGCGGGACGCGGCGACGAACGGGTTGGCGAACCGCTGGCGGTACTCCTCGGTGCGTTCGGCGATCTTCTCCGCATCGCCGATGTCCTGCCGGAAGATAATCTCGACAGCGCCCTTCGGACCCATCACGGCGATCTCCGCCGACGGCCAGGCGAAGTTCACATCCCCGCGCAGATGCTTGGAACTCATCACGTCATACGCCCCGCCGTACGCCTTACGGGTGATGACCGTCACCTTGGGCACGGTGCACTCGGCGTACGCGTACAGCAATTTGGCCCCGTGCGTGATGACCCCGCCGTATTCCTGGGCGGTACCGGGAAGGAAGCCCGGCACATCGACGAAAGTCAGGATCGGAATGTTGAACGCGTCGCAGAAGCGCACGAAGCGCGCCGCTTTGATGGAACTCTTGATATCCAGGCAACCGGCCAGTACCAGCGGCTGGTTGGCCACGATCCCCACCGTCGAGCCCTGCATGCGGGCGAAGCCGATCACGATGTTGCGCGCGTAGTCCGGTTGCAATTCGAAGAAGTCCCCGTCATCGACCACCTTGAGGATCAGCTCGGTGATGTCGTACGGCGTATTCGGGTTATCCGGTACCAGCGTGTCCAACGAGGGCTCCACCCGGTCTGCCCGATCCTCGGTCGGTACGACCGGCGGCTGCTCACGGTTGCTCGCCGGCAGAAAGCCGATGATGCGGCGGGCCATCATCAGCGCCTCGACGTCGTTGTCGAACGCCAGATCGGCGACGCCGGATCGCGTGGTGTGCGTCGTCGCGCCGCCGAGTTCTTCGGGAGTGACCTCCTCCCGGGTCACAGTACGCACCACTTCGGGTCCGGTGAGGAACATGTACGAGGAGTCCCGAACCATGAAGACGAAGTCGGTAATAGCGGGGGAGTACACGGCGCCGCCGGCGCACGGCCCCATGATCAGCGAGAGCTGCGGGATGACGCCGGAGGCCAGCATGTTTCGCTGGAAGACCTCGGCGTAACCGCCGAGTGAAGCCACGCCCTCCTGGATCCGGGCGCCGCCGGAGTCGTTGAGCCCGATCACCGGCGCGCCGACCCGCATCGCCGCATCCATGACGTGGCAGATGCGTTCGGCGTGCGCTTCGGACAGCGAGCCACCGAAGACCGTGAAGTCCTGGCTGAAGACGAACACCATCCGGCCGTTCACCGTGCCGTAACCGGTGACCACTCCATCGCCGATGATCTTGTTCTCGGCCATCCCGAAGTCGATGCAGCGGTGTTCGACGAAGGTGTCCCACTCCTCGAAGGAGTCGGGGTCGAGAAGCAGGGCCAGGCGTTCGCGGGCGGACAGCTTGCCCTTCGCGTGCTGGGCGGCGATCCGGCGCTGACCTCCCCCCAGCGCGGCCGCGCCTCGACGAGCGTCGAGTTGGGTGACGATGTCGAGCATGCGGGGGTTCCCTTCTCGCGGCCGTCCCAGCCTTTCGGAGCCGGCGCCGTTGATGCCCTGTCCTGAGTCCCGCGACGTTCGGTCCTTCGACCCGCGCCCTGCGGGCCGCGCCTTGCTCGGGACGCCACAATAGGGCGTGGCCGTTTTCTCCCTTGACGAGGTCACCGTCGACCGGCCGGATGGCAGCACAGGAGCACCTTTGCTGGACGGCGTGCGACTGGACATCGGAGCAGGCCGGTGCACCGTGATCGTCGGGCCGAGCGGGGCGGGCAAGTCGACGCTGCTGCGGCTGCTCAACCGACTGGAGGAGCCGACCGCCGGCCGACTGTGGTTCTCCGGCGCGCCGATCGCCGGGTACGACGTCCTGGAGTTGCGTCGCCGGGTCGGGCTGGTGCAGCAGGCGCCGGTGTTGCTCGCCGAGTCGGTACTGGAAGATCTCCGGATCGCGGTCCCGCAGCTTAGCCCGGAGGCCGCCTCGGAACTGCTGGCCAGGGTCGGGCTGCCGGCGGATTTTCTGAGCCGGGCTACCGGCACTCTCTCTGGCGGTGAGGCCCAACGGGTGTGCCTGGCCAGGGCGCTTGCCCTGAACCCCGAGGTCCTGCTGCTCGATGAGCCAACCTCCGCACTGGACGCCTTCGCCGCGCAGTCCGTCGAGCACGTGGTGCTGGCCTCGCTCGCGCGGGGATTGACCACCGTGCTGGTGGCCCATGATCTGCGCCAGGCCGAACGGCTGGCGGATGATGTCGTCGTGTTGATCGCCGGCCGAGTCGCCGACGCCGGACCGGTACAGCGGGTGTTCGCCGAGCCGGCGAATGCCGGCGCCCGGCGTTTCCTGGCCGGTGTGACGTGAGCAGCGTCTTCGTACCCTCCTGGGCTGGGGTCGGATTGAGCCTGCTGCTCGTCGCCGGCTGCGTCGCGGTGGTGATCCGGGAACGACTGGGACTGGCCCGCGAGGTCTCCATCGCCGCTGCCCGGGCCGGTGTCCAACTGATCGCGGTCGGCGCCCTGCTCGACTGGCTCTTCGCGCATGCCGGGCTTGCCGGTTCACTGGGCTGGGTGGCCGCCATGGTGCTCATCGCCGGTGGCGTCTCCGCCGGCCGGGGTGCCGGCATCCCGCGGGCCCGGCTGGTGTCGACTGTGGCGGTCGGTACGGCGGTGACCCTCACGCTGGGATTGCTCGTACTGGCCAGGGTCGTCACTACGTCGCCGAGGGTCTTGGTACCGGTCGGCGGGATGGTCGTATCCGGCGCGTTGCAGGCCACCTCGCTGACGTTGCTCCGGCTCCGGGATGCCGCCCGCGACAGCCGGCGGCAGGTGGAGGCGCGGCTCGCACTCGGTCAATCCGGCCGCGAGGCGTTCGCCCCGTACGTTCGGGCGGCCTTGCGGAACGCCCTCACCCCCACGATCGACAGTACGAAGGTGGTCGGACTGATCTCGCTGCCCGGCGCGATGACCGGTCTCATCCTGGCCGGGGTGGCGCCGCTGGCCGCGATCCGGTACCAGGTGGTCGTGATGTACATGCTGCTGGGTGCCTGGGCGGTGGCGGCGCTGGTTGCTGCCCGGCTGACCGGGCGCATGCTCTTCGATGATGCCCATCGGCTGCGACCGCTGGGCCGCCGTTGAGGAGGGAGGCGCGGTGACCCCGGAGGACATGCTCAGGCACTGCCTGAGGAAACCCGGCGCGTGGCGGGACGAACCCTGGGAAGGTGATGTCGTGGTGAAGGTAGCCACGAAGATCTTCGCTTTCCTCGGGTCCGGCACGTCCGTGGGAGTGAAGTGTGGGAGTACGCGTGAGGAAGCCGACGAATGGCTGACGCGTTACCCGCAGGATGCGTCGGTGACGCCGTACATCGGACGCTTCGGTTGGAACAACCTGCGTCTCGACGGGGCTATCCCCGGTGAGGAGCTGCTGGAGGCGGTGGACGCCTCGTACCGAAGCGTGGTGAGCAAGTTGCCGCGGCGGGAGCGGCCGGCAGATGCCGGGTGAGGTGTTCGTCAGGGTCCGGCTAACACGACTCAAGGACTCGGTGACCAAGTTGTCGCTGTCCCTCAACCGGCCGTTGTGCATTTCCGCCTGTTCGAGCAGGGTCCGGTGTACGTTGTGAGATGACAGTGGTCGGGGTGACAGGATTTGAACCTGCGGCCTCTTCGTCCCGAACTCTCGGCACATCGGTTGTTTGGCGGTCGATGGTGCGGCGTGATCGTCGGCGGCAGGGTTCAGCGGGTTGGATAGGAGCGGGGCGGTTGCTGGACTTCACTGCTGTACTGCTCGACCGGCGAGCACTTCTTTGTCAGTCCGGACTCCGTTCGCCAGGCCCTGGCCAGAACCCGTAAGACGTCGTCGCTGGAAAGGCCGGTCCGCTGCTCCGGCCGAGCGTTGGTGATCGCCTTCCAGCAAGATTGTCAGCTGCGGCGCAGCCCCACGGGGTACGCTCGCCCGGCATCCGATCTGCGGGTGCATGAGCCGAGGAGGCCTCCGTGCCGAGGATTGTCGCCCACCACGATGTCAAGGACCGCGCGCACTGGTTGGCCTCGCCGCTCCGGGAGCAGGTGTTCGGGCCCCTTGGCGTCCACAACATCCGCACGTACACCGACCCGAATAACCCGGTACATGTATCGCTCACCGCCGATGTGGATGATTTGGACGCGTTCGGGGCCTACATGCAGTCCGACGCCGCGGCCGAGGCGATGGCGTCCGACGGTGTGCTGCCCGAGACCCTCGTCGTCCTGATCGAGGCGTAACACCAGGCGGATGCGGAGACCGCCACAAGGGGGAGCCACCGAACCTGCACCGCCGCAGGGTCCGCCTCCCAGCCTCCTGGCGCGCGCCGTTGTTGGCTCCTAGAATTGGGGTCCCGTTACGCGACCACGGGCGCTGCGGCGGCCAAGGGCGGTGCTGCCCGTCGTGTCGGCAGGATCATCGTGAGAGTGACCGAACGGTCACGGAATTGCGGCTACCGGGCGCCCGTTTGGTTTCGGTAGCGTGTCCGAACCCCCCGCCGAGCTTTCATATTCGAGGAGTGGCAGATGCGCAAGACAGTTCTCGTTCCCGCCGTCGCCGCCATCGCGGCACTGACGGCAGTCCCGGCGTCCAGCGCGATTGCCAGTGGTGGCGGAACGACCTTGCACCTGGTGGCCACGCAAAACTCCAGCGTGAACAGCCGCACGGTTTCTCTTTCACCGAAGTGTTGCGTAACACCAACGGCAAGAAGGTCGGCAACGACCTAGGTTCCTGCGTTTTCAGTCCCGGACCACGGCCACCTGCGAGGTCGGGATCGGGCTGGACGGTGGCGTGCTGGTTGGTACCTTCGCGATCAGCGCCCCGCACCAGCAGGTCTTCCACGGCAGGATTGTGCAGGGCTCGGGCGCATACTCGGGCGCCACCGGGCACCTCACGGCAATCAGCAGGGGCAAGACGACCCGAATCACGCTTAGATATCACACGTAGTTGGTGGTGCCGTCTCACCCGTGTCAGCATCGGCTGAGGCGGCTGGGCATAGCAACAGACGGCAGGGCTGGCGACGGCGAATGGGCGGAACAGCGGCTGCCGGAGGCCGCGGCCCGGCAGGTTCATCCGTCTTGACCGTGGCCTAATCGGCTCGTCGGCCGCTTCCTTGCTATAGCTGGGCATACGGCATCGGCGTCGGGATGACGAATTCGGTGGTCGGTGAGCGTGCGCTGTCATGCCGAGAAGCGGCGTCGCTCATGCTCCCATCGACCGCGGCAGGGCAGTTCAGAACGGCGCTTCTGGACGGCTTCGCTGGCTGGCGGCGCTGGTCGGCGTAGATCGTGCGGTCGGCACCGTTGCGGGCGTTGCCGGCGCGCCCCTGTTCACGTCCGGGAGCGGCTGCACTGCCTCATGCGGACGCCGGTGGCGTGAGGGGAGCAGCGGAAAGCTTGGGCGGGTCATTCAGCGCCGTCGCTGGGGGCCGCGGTAGCCGGCCCAGGGGTCGTAGTCGACCTCGAGCTCGGCCTGCTCGGGACGTTGCGCCTCCGGGACGTGCTGGAGGTTGACCCCCACGCGATACCACACTGAGCTGCTGCCGCGCATGCCATCGACGAGCACGTCAGAGTCCTCCAGTAGCGGCACGACGTCGGGGTGCTTGATCTGCCAGGACTCGAGGCCGGCGAGCGCCTCCGGTTTCGTGCGGGCTCGGGCCACCTCGACGAGCGGCATGCTGAGCGTTC
>JBDUDX010000046.1:0-2172 GCA_040002735.1 Frankiaceae bacterium
GGAGTCGCGCCCGCCCCGAGCCGCACCCCACGACAACAGCTCGCTTACTACGACCGAGAGGCATTTCTTGAGGGTGGGGCATCCCTGGCACTGTCCAGGGTGGTCCAGGCACTGGAGAGCTCGCGATACGCCGTCTCGACCCCAGGCACGGCAGATCTCTACGCGGATGTCCGGCAGGTCATCAGAGCTGCTGCCGGCTCGCGACGGGCGCACACTCGTTCTCGGCTGACCGATGAACGTGCTGCCTTGGCCGGCGGGCTGCTGGCCGAACGGCTCAGCCGCAACCTCAGTCGGCTGCCGGGCGACCCGACGCTGCTGGTGAGTTCGGTGTCGCTGCAGAGCGGCGATGGAGATGCGGTGCGCTTGGTCGTCTGGACGCCGAACAACCAACGATGGCAGGTCACCTTTCCGCTGGATCCCGGCGAGGCCGAACGCCTGACCGATCTCGACGCTTTCGTACTGATCTACCGGGCGAATCTCGAGTAGTGGTGGGCGCTGCGCGATCGGGACTCGCAGGTCGCCAGCCACGGCGAACGGATCGGATAGTCCGCTCAGCGGTCGGGGCGGGGTGGCGGAGTGCCGCCGTCACTGATCAGGCTGCCGTCGGGATGCCACGTACTGGCTCGCACCGGCCGTCCGGCCGACAGCCGTTCACGCTGCGGCACGACGACGTACTTCGGGTCTTTCGCGGACGTCATGCCGGCCTCGAAGAGCCCGAACCGCTCGCACGCGCCGCCGGCCAACAGCGACAGGCCGGCCAGCCGGGACAGCCAGGGGCGATGCCGCCCCAGGAAACCACCGGCGATGCCGAACGCGGTAAAGCCCTCCGCCGCCCGCAGCAGGGTGCGGGCGCGGCCGAGCCGGTACGCCTCGGCGACGAAGCTGGCCCGGTGCACGATCCGGCGGGACGCGCCGATCTCCAGCAGACCGCCAAACACCGCAAGCCGGCGGGCCGGGCCGGCCTCGTCCGGGACGGTAAGCAGGCTGAGCCCGGCCGCGCTCGCCGCGGAACCGCCGACGAAGACGAACGGCAGGTCTCGGTACGCCTCGTGCCACGCCGGGACCGCGGTGTCCGACAGCAGGACGGCGGTGTAGCTCGTCAGCGCGGGGGCGATGAGCGCCGCGCCGATGCCCGCAAGCCGGCCGAGCCGCGGCAGCTTGCCCAATACCTCGCTGGCGGCGGCCCCGGCGGCGAGCGGGCCGTACGCGGTGAGAATCCACGAGCCGACGCTCATCGGTGAGGTGAGCTTGACCACGCGGAGCATGTTGTAGAACCGCGACGGCCGCCCGAGGTCGTGAACCAGCGCGCCACCGGAGAGGGTGACCGAGACCAGCGCCCCGATCCGGGTAGCCCGGGCGAGCCGGTGCCGCCCGGTCAGGTCCGCGCCCGCCGCCACCAGAGACGACCCGCCGGCGAGGCCGCCGAGGAAGAGGTACCCGGCGATGTCCCGCGCCTCCCAGGTCGGAGCTTTGATCACCGGCCGGCCGTAGTACGACGTGAACGTCGCCTCGGGGACCATGCCGCGTTCGGCTCGGCCGCCGCGGCCCTTGCGCCGCCGTCCAGGCTCGGCCGGTCGATCGAGAGCGCTCACGTTTCGCCGCCCACGAAAACGGCGACCGCGCCGACCACCAGCGCCGCACCCGCGAGCGCCGCCCGCCGCCACATCGCCATCACGTCCCGGGTGGTGACCACCGGGTCGGGCGGCAGGCCGTATACCTCCGGCTCGTCGAGGAGCAGGAACACCGATCCGGTGCCGCCCACCCCGTCGTCCGGGTCCTCGCCGTAGAGCTGCGCCTCCGCCACGCCGGCGTTGCGCAGAGTCTCCATCCGGCGCGCCGCCCGCTGCCGCAACTCATCCAACTCGCCGAACTGGATGGACTGGGTCGGGCACGCCTTGGCGCAGGCCGGCGTCAGGTCATCGCGCAGCCGGTCGTAGCACAGCGTGCACTTCTGGGCGAGCCCGACCTGGGGGTCGTCGGCCGGTCCCTTGCGCTGGTCGATCACCCCGAACGGGCAGGCCGGGACGCAGTACCCGCAGCCGTTGCACACGTCGTTCTGCACCACGACGGTGCCGAACTCGGTGCGGAACAGCGCCCCGGTCGGGCACACGTCGAGGCAGGCCGCGTGCGTGCAGTGCTTGCAGACGTCGGAGGACATCAGCCAACGGACAC
>JBDUDX010000047.1:0-3704 GCA_040002735.1 Frankiaceae bacterium
CTAGCGACCGACTGCACGCCGGCCGCCGGTTTCTCAGGTCGCCTGGCGGTCTCGTTGCTGTGCCGCCAGGGCCCGGGTGATCCCGGCCCGAGCTTCCAGCAAGAGGCGCCGCAGCGCCGCCGGAGGGTGGCCGCTCTCCAGGTACGCATCCGTCTTCGTGACCGTCTCCGGCGAGATAACCAGTACGGGGTAGAGGCCTTCGACGAGCGTTTGTGCCATGTCCAGCGTCCGCTCGTTCCAGATCCGGCCGACCATCGCGAAGTAGGGGTCGACGTAGGCGCTGACCAGCTCCCGCTGGTCAGGCTGCTGGAACCCGAGAATCGTCGCGCTCTGCATGGCGTTCGGCAACTCGTCGGTCTCCACCAGCTGCCGCCAGGCTTCCGCCTTGGCGGCAGCGTCCGGGCGAGCGGCCATCGCGGTGGCGGCCCGCCGAGCTCCGGCTGCGGTGTTGTCCCGCAGCCGCTCCGCGTCGATGGCCTCCTCGCGCAGGACGCCGAGTACGACGAGCCGGGTCAGAAGCGTCCAGCGCAGCTCGGTGTCTACGACCAGACCGGGTATGGTCCGCTCGCCGGCCAGGACGGCGCGGAGCAGCTGGACCTGCTCAGCAGTCGTCGCGGACGACGTCAAGGCGCGCATCCAGACCAGCTGCAGGTCGCTTCCCGGTTCGGCGGCGAGCAGTCGCTCGCGGGCGGTGTCGGCCATCAGCGCCAGCCCGGTGGGCCGCCACGCCGGGTCGGCGAAAGCGTCCACCGCGACTCTTGCCTGCCGCAGCAGGGTCTGTACGACTCCTACCTCGGCTTCACTGTCCACCCCGCCGAGGACCAAGGCGACGTAGTCCCGGGCCGCCAACTCCGCATCCCGGGTCATGTCCCAGGCAGCCGCCCAACACAGTGCCCGAGCGAGCGATGACGGTATGGAGCCGATCCCCACCCGGGCGGTGGCGAGCGACCGCTCATCGAGGCGGATCTTCGCGTACGTGAGGTCGTCGTCGTTGACCAGCAGAAGATCCGGCTGGCGCTTGCCCACCAGTTCCGGTACGTCCGTACGGGCTCCCACCACGTCGAGCTCCACGCGATCTCGGCGGACCAGCCCGTCCGCGAGCCGGTCGTAGAGGCCGATCGCCAGCCGGTGGGAACGCATCGTGGGGTGGTCCGCCGGGGCTTCCTGCAGGATCGCGAACGAGGAGTACGAGCCGTCCGGCCGCACCTCGAAGCTGGCTCGCAGGGTGTTCACGCCCGCGGTCTGCAGCCACTCGACCGACCAAGCAGACAAGTTCCTACCGCTGGCCTCCTCCAGTGCGCTGAGCAGGTCGGCAAGGGTGGTGTTCCCCCAGGCGTGGCGCTGGAAATAACCGCGCATGGCGGCCAGGAACTCGGTTTGGCCGACCCAGGCGACGAGCTGCTTGAGTACGCTCGCACCCTTGGCGTAGGTGATGCCGTCGAAGTTGACCTTCACCGCTTCGTTGTCCGCGATATCCGCTGCGATCGGATGCGTGGACGGGAGCTGGTCCTGGCGGTAGGCCCACGTCTTTTCCAGATTGCAGAACGTGGTCCAGGCATTCGGATAGTGCGTGGCTTCGGCCTGAGCGAAGACCGCCATGTAGGAGGCGAACGACTCGTTCAGCCACAGGTCGTCCCACCATCGCATGGTGACCAGGTCGCCGAACCACATGTGGGCCATCTCGTGCAGCACGATCTCGGCCCGCTGTTCATACAGCGCCTGCGTCTCCCGGGCGCGAAACACATAGTCGTCGAGGAACGTGACGCAGCCAGCATTTTCCATGGCACCGGCGTTGAACTCCGGGACAAATAGCTGGTCGTACTTGCCGAATGCATACGGGTATTCGAAGATGCGCTCGAAGAAGCCGAAACCGGCTTTCGTCACCCGGAAGATCTCATCGGCATCAAGGTATTGCGCCAATGATTGCCGGCAGTACACACCCAGCGGGATCTCCCCGCCGCGGCCGGAATACGTGTCGCGCACCGCGGCATACGGCCCGGCTACCACGGCGGTGATGTAGGTAGACATTCGTGGGCTGGCAGCAAACTGCCAACACCGCAAGCCGCTGGAGTCCGCCACATTCGACGGAGCCATGTTGGAGATGACCTGCCAGCCGGCCGGCGCTGTTACCGTGAGACCGAAGACCGTCTTGAGGTCGGGCTGGTCAAAGCAGGCATAAGCCCGATGGGCATCGAAGGTCTCGAACTGCGTATAGACGTACACCTCGTCGTCGGCGGGGTCGACAAAGCGGTGCAGCCCCTCACCGGTACGCATATACGCGCATTCGGCGACTACTCGTAGCACGTTATCCGCCGCCAAGGACGGCAGCGTGATCCGATTTCCATCGAATACCGCGCCGACGTCCAGCGAGGTTCCGTTCAGTACCACCTCATGCACCGTGGGGGCGGTGAGGTTCACGAACGTCCCGGCGCCGGGTTCGGAACAGCGGAAGCGAATCTCCGATGTGGAGCTGAAGGTGCCACCCGCTCCGGCTGACGCCAGATCGAGTTGCACCGTGGTGGTATCCACGGCCACCAGTCGGGCGCGTAGCGCCGCCTCTTCACGGTGCAGGTTGTTCGTGCTCACCCCGTAGAACTCCTCTGTCGCGACGGTACGGGCGCCTCGACTCCGTGATCTCTTGTGATCCCCCCGTGATCCTCGCACGCCACGGCCCGACGTCGGGATTGCTGGACAGCACGACGGGCAGGAGTGGGGCCATGACTACTCCCAGCGATGGCATCGCTGTCGACTTCTGGTTCGATCCCGCCTGCCCGTGGGCGTGGTTGACGTCTCGATGGCTGCTGGAGGCTGCGAAGGTACGGCCGATCCGGCCGCGTTTCCGAGTGATGAGCCTTGCCGTACTCAATGAGGGACGCGACCTCGACGAGGGATACCGGCAGTTCCTGTCCACCGCGTGGGGGCCGGTACGAGTGGGAATTGCCGTCGCCGAACTTGGTGGCGACGAGGCGCTGGGCCGGTACTACACCGAGGTCGGCACCCGGGTACACAACCAGGGGCGACCGATGGACGGAACCATCCTCGCCGAGGCGGTGGAAGCCGTCGGATTGCCGGCCGAGGTGGCTGCGGCCGCCACGGATCCGGCGTACGACGAAGCGGTGCGCGCCTCCCACACCGACGGCATCTCCCGGGTGGGTACCGACGTGGGCACGCCGATCATCAGCGTGGCCGGGTTGTCGATCTTCGGACCGGTGGTCACGCCGGCGCCGAAGGGCGAGGCGGCTGGCAGGCTGTGGGATGGAGTACTGCTGATCGCCGGTACCGAAGGCTTCTACGAGCTCAAGCGCAGCCGCGACGCCGCACCGAACTTCGACTGACCGGTCAGCGGTCCCGGGACAGCACCCAGTAGGTGATCGCCGGCAGTGTGAGCGCGAGCGCCGCGCAACCGCCCGCGACCGGCCACGGTGGCCAGCCCAGCGCCCGGGCGGCGAGGTAGCCGGCGCGCAGCGCGAGGAGCACCAACAGGGTGCTGCCGGCCAACGCGATGGTCACCACCGCCCGGCGGCCTGCGGCGTCGTACGGGTCACCGCCGCCGCGTCGGTGCCGGCCCCGGTCCAACATGCGCCCAGTGTCCCCCTCTTCCGGCGAACTCCCAGCCGCCGCTGGCGGCTCGGGCGCTCTAGTGGCGTGGCGCCTCTAATTTGATGGGTATGTGTGATCGGTTGTTCTGGTTGAAACTGGACCAG
>JBDUDX010000048.1:0-8691 GCA_040002735.1 Frankiaceae bacterium
ACGAACCACTCCCCGAGCCCCAAGCGGCTTGACAGCCGCCATAGAGACACCCCCCCCGGTGGCCGCCAGGTCCACCACGAGCGGGCGGGCGACCGCCGCGGCGGCCTGGCGCCCGTGGTCCTCGGCAAGGTGCTTCGTGGATGAGATGACGATCGTCATGGCCAACTCATGAGAGATCACCGATGTGGTGCGCGCCCCGACCGATACGGCGGCACCGCCGCTGGTGGTGGCGAGCATCGCACCGTAGATCGCCATGCTGACCATGACGTAACCGGTGACGTTGCCGCCGTCGACCCGGTCAGTCTTCGTGCTCGCGTTGGTGCCGAACCGTGCGCAACCACCTGCCCAGCGCCATCGGCAAGACCGGCGCACGGACCCGCGCGGAGGCCGTACGCCTCGCCGTCGAGAAAGGCTGGCTGCACGGGTGAACTCGGGGCTGACACCAGCCCCCCCACACCCGGCGGCACCCCGGTTCTGCCGTGTCGCACCGGCGCGCGTCACGCCGCGCGTGCCTGAGCTTCAGACAAGCTTTCGCAGTTGAGGATCCCGCTGTGAGAGGGTCGGACGGAAGCCCTCGTGGGTCGCGTGCAAACGCTTCCGGCGTCGACTCATGCTGCAGGCTGGTCGACGGCCTGCTGAGGGGTCACGGCGAGATGGCGGTTCACGAGGTCGCGAAGATCGCAGCTCACCAGCTGTGCTCCGGCGCTCGCGGCGCCGGCCACGTAGCCGGCGTCGTACACCGAGAGTCTTTCGGTGTCGGCAACTCTCACGGCGTGGGCGATGAGCGTCTCATCGGCCCGCACCAGCCCACCGTCGGCTGCGATCGCGGCGACCAAACCTTGCAGCCGAGCCGCGGCCCGGACGTCGCGCCACGCTCGGATCGCGACGTTGCCAACCTCGTAGTAGGCCAGATCAAGCGTCGCCAGGATCGCGTCCCCGGCGAGCAGCTCGCGCGCTGCTTCGTGCTGATCGTCGTCGGCGTCCTCTCGGGCCAGCAGCACGCTCGCGTCGATGAACCAGAACGTCATGCTGTCGGCCGGTGCCGCTTGAGATCGCCGACGCCGTCTCCTCCGTGATGGGCAGCTTCGCTCATCAGTTGCTCCACGCGGCGCGCCCGCTCCTGTCCTCGATGGCGCAGGCCCTCGTGCACGTAATCGCGCAGCAGCCCGCTGCGGGTTGTGTTCCGTCGAGCGGCCTCTACGTCCAGCACGCCGAGCAGGTCGTCGGGGAGGGACACCATTACTTTGGCCACTACGTGAGTATACCCGGTACTGCCGACAAGCCCGTTATGCGTCCCCGCGCAGGTCGTTGTTCGATCCGAGCCCGCATCCATGCCCGCACGACGATTCCTCACCGGAACGGAGGCCGCCTGGCTCGGGTTGCGCCCGTCGACGCGCCGGCGCGAGAAGTCTTCCGGGTTCGTTCGTCGGCTCACCGTGGTGGCCAGTTGCGGCGGGCGGTGTTTCACCCGGCGGCCTCTCGGCGGGCCGGCCCGATGAAGGCAGTGCCGAGCGGCCGGTCGTCCCCGACTCGCCGGCACACGCCCAGCACGGCCGGCGGGAGCCCGCGGATCAGTCGGGTGACGATGTCGGGGCCGGGCAGGGCGGTCAGCATCAGGGCTGGGGAGGCGGCGACCGCCTGGCCGGCCCGGACCGCGGCCCACGCGTCGTCGAACCCGGTGATGCGGGCGCCGACCTCGAGCGCCTGGGTGAGGCGGTGGTCTTGCGGGAAGGACCGCGAGGCGGCGGTCCTCGAACAGGAGACGGCGTCCGGCGTGGGCAGCCAGGCCAGTGCGACGTCCGTGTTGCCGGAGGCGAGGCCGGCGCTGACGTCGCCGAAGTCGATGTTGCGCACGGTGAGGTCGATGTCGTCGTGTGTGGCGGAGAAGTCGCGCAGGACTCGCGGGGTGAGGTCTCAGCCGCGACGCCACGCATCCCGACCGCCAGCACCGGGCGCCGCCATGCGCGGCCGCGCGGGTCTCGGCGAGCGCCTGGCCGACGGCGCGAATGGGACCGGTCCCCGGACGCGCGACAAGTCCTCAACGCCATGGAGGCCGAGCACGAACTCCTCGACCCGCCCCGACGCGGTGGACAGGCCATCCCCCGACGAGCATCCCGCCGACGTCCTCGACCGGCTACGTTCAGTCGTCGCGACCACCTCGCCCACGAGGAGGCGGAGGCGATGCCACTGATTGCCGCGGCGGTCTCGCCGCGCGACTGGGACAGTTTCGGGGCCAGGCAGGCGCGCAGCCTGGGCCTCGGGGGAGCGGAATTCTTCCCCTGGCTGCTGCGCGGGATGGACGACATCAATGCTCGTGCTCTGACGCTCACGGCCCGCGCAACGGATGCTCCTCGCCGCCAGCGGGCAACCGCACACGCACCGGCCGGACGAGGTCACCCGCTGCAGTCCGGAGTGCCAGTTCAGCCTGCTGATTGCCGCCTCTCAGTAGGACTGGCGCGGACGCGGGCCGCCTGCTCGGTGAGGTAGTCACGCTCGCGGGCGTTGTCGGTGCGGGCCGCAGCCGCGGCGTAGCACCGGGCGGCCGCGGCGAGGTTCCCGGTTTCTTCGAGCAGGTGCCCGCGGACGGCGTGCAGCCGGTGGGAGTCGTGCAAGTCGAGCCCGTCGAGGAGCACGAGGCCTGCGGCGGGTCCCTCCGCCATGGCGACCGCGACGGCACGGTTGAGGCGCACCATCGGGTTGCCGGTCAGGGACTCCAGCTTCGAATACGCCTTCGCGATCTCCGCCCAGCGGGTCGAGGCGTGCGACCGGGCCTCGTCATGGAACGCGGCGATCGAGGCGAGTAGCTGGTACTCCCCGATGCGGCCAGCGGCGAGGGTTGCGTTGAGCAGTTGCAGCCCCTCGCTGATGAGCGCTCGGTTCCAGCGCGAGCGGTCCTGTTGGGCCAGCGGCACGAGGGCGCCGGAGGCGGATGTGCGGGCGGGCCGGCGGGCCTCAGTGAGGAGCATCATGGCGAGCAGACCGGCGACCTCCGGGTCGTGCGGGGCTTGCTCGTGCAGCATCCGGGCGAGGCGGATGGCCTCGCCGGACAGGTCGACGCGCAGCAGGTCCGGTCCGCTCGAGGAGGTGTAGCCCTCGTTGAACAGCAGATACAGGACTTCGCACACCGAGCGGAGCCGCCCGGCCGGGTCGGCGGGGAGCTCGAAGCGGCGGCCGCGCAGACGAGCCTTCGCCCGGCTGATCCGCCGGGCCATCGTCGCCTCAGGAACGAGGTACGCGGCGGCGATCTCGCGCGTCGTGAGGCCGGCCACCGCCCGCAGCGTCAACGGAATCGACAGCGTCGGAGAGAGCGTGTCGTCGCAGCAGAGGAACAGCATCACCAGCGAGTCGTCCGCCGACGGCACCGTCTCCTCCCGGTGGATCGACAGCGAGGCGGCGAGTTCCTCGCGCCGGCGGCGGGCATCCGTACGGCGGTACTCATCAACCAGCCGCCGGGAGGCCACCGTGATCAGCCAGGACAGCGGTCTGTCCGGCAGCCCCGCCGGCCACTGCTCCGCAGCGGTGACCAGCGCTTCCTGCACCGCGTCCTCGGCGTCGGCGAACCCACCAAACCGGCGGGCGACCGCGCCGAGGGCCTGCGGGGCGAGTTCGCGGAGCAGGCCCTCAACGTCGGGCCGGGTCACACCTCGGGGTCCGGCGCGCCCAGCACCTGCCGCACCTCGATCTGCTGGCGGATCGGCACCCCACCCGGCCCGGGGGCGGCCGAGGAGCGCGCCGCGATCTGCAACGCGCGGTCCAAGCTGTCGACGTCGACCAGCCGATAGCCCGCGAGCAGCTCCTTCGACTCCGGGTACGGCCCGTCGATAATCTTCGGCGGGTTGACGCCGTCGGACACCACGACCTTCGCGGCGTCCGGACCGGCCAGGCCCTGGGCGTCGACCAGCTCCCCGCGATCCAACAACTCCGCGTTGAGGGCGTGCTGGAAGTCGATGTGCGCCCTCACGTCCTCCGGCGCCCACTCCGTCATCGGCACGCAGCCCTCAAGCTCGACGCCTCCATAGGCCTGCAGCAGCATGTATCGCATCGCTTCATCCTCTCCCTCGACCCGGCCGTTGAGGCCGCGCTCCACACCGAGGTCGAAGCTGACGCGTCGTTCCGGACACGTCGGCCGAACGCGGCAGTTAAGTCCCCGGACCTGGTGCAGGACGACCTCGTAACGCGACGGCCACCGCGCGTCCGGCACAACGGCAGCCACTTCTCCTCCGACGGCAAGGACGGCAAACGTGCGACGTGCCAGCCGGCTCGACGCTCGGTGCTCTCGCCCTGAGCGGCACCCTCGGGACAAGTCACCACGCTGAAGTCGGACAAGCCCGGAAGGGGGCTCATCCGCCACCGCCCTCCCCCGGAAAACTCATGACGTGAATGCGGACCGGCGCCTGACCTGTGAGTGGTGCGGTGATGAGTTCGACTCGCCGCAGCCGCCGAGCCGGTGGTGACGAACAACTCACGCGGCGCTTCGTCATCGCGCCGGACGCCCGCGACAACTGCGGCGTATCGCACAGGCGCGCGTCATGCCATGAGCAAGGCGCCCAACCACTCGGCATCCGGTCGCCTCAACGCCTTTCGCGGCGGCGGGCGGTTGACCTCGATCCTGTGAGGGCCACTTGACCGACTGCTGGATAGCCGCACCGCGACGTGCCCTGCCGCGAGCCAAGCAACGCCCGGCATGGAGCAACCGGCGGTTACCACGCGCTCGGCCGGCCAACGCCGGTCGCACCGCCGGTGCACTGACTCCGACAGCGCCAATTAGCCCCGGCGCTACGCCTGCGGCGAACGGCGGTAAGCCACGGCGATCCCGGTTGTTGCCCTGTTGACATCAAACGAAGGGGTCACCGTGGTCGCCACCTCGACGGTCTTGACACTGCCAGTACTGCCGCTCTCCGATGCCGTCGTGCTGCCCGGAATGGTTATCCCGCTCCCGCTCGCCGACGGCGAGGTAAGGGCCGCTGTGGAGGCCGCCCGGGCTGCCTCACCCAACTCCGCCAAGCCGCAGGTCCTGCTGGTGCCGCGCCTGGAGGGCCGGTACGCCAGCGTGGGGGCGGTCGCAGTGGTGGAACAGGTCGGCCGACTCCAGGGTGGCGAGGAGGCGGCGGTCGTCCGGGCCTCCTCCCGGGCCCGGATCGGCGCCGGCACCACGGGCGCCGGTGCCGCGCTGTGGGTCGAGGCGACGCTAACCCCGGAGGTGACCAGCGAGCGCGCCGCCGGGCTCGCCGCCTCGTACAAGGCGCTGGTCACCACGATCCTGCAGCAGCGCGGCTCCTGGCAGGTCGTGGACAGCATCCAGCAGATCAGCGACCCGGCCACGTTGGCCGACACCGCCGGCTGGGCGGCGTACCTCAGCAGCGAGCAGAAACTGCGCCTGCTGGAGACCGTCGACGTCGCCGAGCGGATCGAACTCGCCACCCAGTGGGGCCGCGAGCATCTCGCCGAGCTCGACGTCGCCGAGCGGATCCGCAAGGACGTTCAGGACGGTATGGAGAACCAGCAGCGGGAGTTCCTGCTGCGCCAGCAGCTGGCGGCGATTCGCAAGGAACTCGCCGAGCTCAAGGGTGAGACGGCAACCGAGGAGGGGGACTACCGCGCCCGGGTCGAAGCCGCGGAACTGCCGGAGAAGGTGCGGGAGGCCGCCCTCAAGGAGGTGGACAAGCTCGAGCGCACCTCCGAGCAGTCACCGGAAGTCGGCTGGATCCGGTCCTGGCTGGACACGGTGCTGGAGTTGCCCTGGAACGTCCGCACCGCCGACTCCTACGACGTCACCGGCGCCCGCGCCGTGCTGGACGCCGACCACGCCGGCCTGGACGACGTGAAAGAGCGGATCACCGAATACCTCGCGGTCCGCAAGCGCCGTGAGGAACGCGGCCTCGGCATCGTTGGCGGCCGGCGCAGCGGGGCGGTACTCGCCCTTGTTGGCCCGCCCGGGGTGGGCAAGACCTCCCTCGGCGAGTCGGTGGCTCGCGCCATGGGGCGCAACTTCGTCCGGGTCGCGCTCGGCGGGGTCCGCGACGAAGCCGAGATCCGCGGGCACCGGCGGACCTACGTCGGCGCGCTACCGGGCCGGATCGTCCGGGCCATCCGGGAGGCCGGTTCGATGAACCCGGTCGTTCTCCTCGATGAGGTGGACAAGGTGGGCGCCGACTACCGCGGTGACCCCACGGCGGCGCTCCTGGAGGTGCTGGACCCGGCGCAGAACCACACCTTCCGCGACCACTACCTGGAGGTCGAGCTCGACCTCTCCGACGTGTTGTTCCTGGCGACCGCGAACGTCGCCGACTCCATCCCCGGTCCGCTGCTGGACCGGATGGAGGTGGTCCGCCTCGACGGCTACACCGAGGACGAGAAGGTCCTCATCGCCCGCAACCACCTGCTGCCTCGGCTGTTGCAGCAGGCCGGGCTGACTGCCGATGAGGTGAGCGTCGCCGACGATGCGCTGCGTGCGCTGGCCGGGGACTACACCCGGGAAGCCGGCGTCCGTGATCTCGAGCGGTTGATCGCCCGCGCCCTGCGTAAGGTGGCCACCAAGCTCGCCGTCGACCCCGCGGTCGGACCGCTGGTCGTGGGCCGCGAGGAGCTTCGGGAGTACGTCGGGCGCCCCCGGTTCACCCTGGAATCCGCCGAGCGGACCGCCCTGCCGGGCGTGGCGACCGGGCTGGCCGTCACCGGTGCCGGCGGTGAGGTGCTCTTCGTGGAGGCCGCCCTCGCCGACGCCGAGACCGGCGACACCGGGCTCACCATCACCGGGCAGCTGGGCGACGTCATGAAAGAGTCGGCCCGGATCGCGCTGTCCTACCTACGTTCGCACGGCGCGGAGCTCGAACTCCCGGTCGGTGACCTGGCCAACCGCGGCGTCCACCTGCACGTGCCGGCCGGCGCGGTACCGAAAGACGGCCCGAGCGCCGGCGTCACGATGACCACCGCGCTGGCTTCGCTGCTCTCCGGCCGGCCGGTGCGGGCCGAGGTCGCCATGACCGGCGAGGTCTCCCTCACCGGGCGGGTGCTGCCGATCGGCGGCGTCAAGCAGAAACTCCTCGCCGCCGACCGGGCCGGTATCACCACCGTGCTCCTACCCCAACGCAACGAGGCGGACCTCGACGACGTGCCGGCCGAAGTACGCCAGCGGCTCACCGTGTACCTGATCAGTGACGTCCGGGACGTACTGCGGCTGGCACTCGAACCGGCCGCGGCGCAGGAGCGACTGGCGGCAGCCTGAACCCAGTAGCCCGGGGAGTCTCAGCTCAGGGGACCCGAGCGGTCGGCTTGCGCGACTACGGGGTACTCGCCGTGGTGCGGGGTCGGCCGACGCGAGTGCGGCGCGGCGGTGCACTTCACGCAGTTCCGTTCATGGCTACGGCAGTGGCGCTGGCGATGGTGGTGTTGGGGTTGGTGGCGCGGGCGTCGAGGCCGGTGCTGAGCTCGCCAACTGCCGTTCAGTTCGGTGACCTGTCGTCGTAGCCCGTGATTGCCGATTTCCCGTTCGGCGGCGCGCTGTTCGAGCTGAGGAGCGGAGCCGACGCCCGGATTCGAACCGGGGAACCTGCCGATTACAAGTCGGAGGGGTGGGGGTCGGCTCATGTCCCTCTGTGGTAACACCGTCCCCGATGGCCGCCTTGCTGTGTTTGAGCGGGCCGCGTTGACAGGGGTAGAGGCGACCCTTGCCCTGCGTCAGCTGTCCAGAGCGCTCGTCAGTCGGCTGGCGTCACATGCTCGGCCGGCATCCACGCCCACACACGCCCACCGCGTAGCGTGCCCGGGCAACGCCCGGACGTGGCCGGCAGGCACGTCACGCAGCAATGTCGGCGTACCGAAGAGGACCGCGTCAGCCGCACGGCCGCCTCCGGCATCGCGTTACCCCCGGGCTTCGACGCCACCGCCCCCCGCCAGCGGATCGCTCAGCGAGGCTCACCCCGGTCCGTCAACTTGTGCAGCGCCATATCCGAACGCCACGAATACCGGGGACCGGCGACGGAGCCAGCCCGTCGAGACCCCCACTCAAGCGCGCCGGACCCCTGCTGATCGTGTGTCAGCCAGCGGGTCTTGGCTGCCCCCGCTTGGCGCGACTGCGGCGGAGGTGGAGCACGGTGAGGATCACGACCAGGATTCCGGGTCCCGCGTGCACCAGCATGACGCCGAGGTAGTGCGGGCCGCCCCAGTCCTGCCGATAGGTCTCAGGTCGGGTGGGGTTGACCGTGGTTACCTCGACGAGACCTCGCCCGACGCAGTACAGCGCGACCGCCAGCAGCAGGGCACGTCCGAGCCCGCGGATTGCCCGGCGTGCACGGGACGAGGAGGTCATCGGGCTTCTAGTTCTGGGGCGGCGCCGGATCGACGGCGCCGGGCGGCGGCGCGTAGGTTCCGGGCAACTGGCAGCCAGGGCAGCAGAAGGGCGGCCAGCGCCGCGGCGCGCAAGGCATTGGAGGGTGGCCAGATGATGTTGTCCGTCACCTGCCCGCGGACCGCGACCACCTTGACCACAACGGACACCGACAGCGCGGCGGCGAGGCGGAGCGCAGCAGCGTGAACGCGGACGTGCTGCCTAGCGGCGTTTAGTTAGCCGGGTCTCGCCCCGCACCCGCAATCTCCGCGTCCACTTGACCGGACGCAGGGTGGGTGTAGCAGCCACCTAGTACTCCAGCCGTAGATCGTGATCTTTTGGCGTGTCGTTCCGGGGAGATGACG
>JBDUDX010000049.1:0-9112 GCA_040002735.1 Frankiaceae bacterium
CATGGCGTTTCTGCTGCGGCTGCGGCCGGTGCTCCGCTCCGCGCCCGCTGCCCGCCAGCCGTTTCTCGCCGACCTGCGCGGCGGGCTAGCCGCAGTACGCGCGCGCCGCTGGATGTGGAGCCTGATCCTCGGCTTCACCTTCTACCACGCGCTCGTGCTGCCGGGGATCTTTGTGCTCGGTCCGCTGCTGATGAAGAAGGATTATGCCGGCGCGTCGTCCTACGCAGTCACGGTCACCGGCTTCGGCGTCGGCGCGTTGCTCGGCGGGGGTCTGGCGCTGCGCCTGCGCCCACCGCGGCCGATCGCGGTGTGCGCGTTGCTGCTGGCGGTCGGCGCCGCTCAGCCGGCGGTGTACGGCAGTGGCGCGCCGGTGGCCGTGATCGGCGCGGTCCTCGGCGTCTCCGGTGCAGCGGTCTCCTACCTGTCCGCCGTCTGGGACACCACCGTCGCCCAGCAGGTACCGGCCGACACGCTCGCCCGGGTGGTCTCGATCGATTACTTCGGATCCACCGCGCTGATGCCCCTCGGCATGATCATCGTCGGACCGCTCGCCGACGGGCTGGGCCTGGTGCCGACCCTGTACTGGCTCTCCGATATCGGGATCCTGCTGGCCCTGGCGCCGCTCGTGGTGCCTGAGGTACGTCAGCTAGCCGCCTCGCACGCTTAGATGGCGTCGTGGACGGGCGAAGCGAGTTCCGGCGGCTGCACCACGGCCTGGCCGCGATCGGGGCCGACCCCGCCGGCGGCTGGACCCGGTTCGCGTGGACCGCGGAAGACCAGGCCGCGCGGAACTGGTTCCGCGCCGAAGCTGCAGGCCTGGGGTTGGCGGTGGAGCAGGACCGCAACGGCAACCTGTGGGCGCGATGGGGCGACCCGGCCGAACCGGCGGTCGGTACCGGCAGCCACCTCGACACGGTGCGCAACGGCGGGGCGTACGACGGCGCCCTCGGCGTGATCTCCGGCCTGCTGGCCGTCCGCCGGCTGCAGGAACGCGGTGCCGACCCCGTTCGGCCGATCGTGGTCGCCGCCTTTGCCGATGAGGAAGGGGGCCGGTTCGGCCTCGCCACTTTCGGCAGCCGGTTCGCCACCGGAGCGCTCGACGCCCCGGCCGCGTTCGCCTTCACCGACGCCGACGGCATCGATCTCGGCGTCGCTATCGAGCCGTACGGGCTGGACCCCGGGCCGGATCCGCGGCGGCTCGCCGGGCTCTGCGGGTACGTGGAACTTCACGTCGAGCAGGGCCGCGGCCTCGCCGACCTCGCCGCGCCGGTGGGCGTCGGCACCGGCATCGAGCCGCACGGCCGCTGGCGCCTGACGCTTCGCGGGGAAGGCAACCACGCCGGCACCACCCGGCTGGCCGACCGGCGCGATCCCACCCTCCCGTTGGCCGCCGCCGTCGACGCCGCCCGGCGGCACGCGGCCGAGGCCGGCGCCGTGGCCACCGTGGGGCGGATCCTCCTCACGCCGAACAGCACCAACAGCGTGCCGTCCCAGGTCACCGCGTGGCTGGACGCGAGGGCGCCGGACGTCGCGACGCTCGAGGGGTTGGTTACGGCCTGGAGCGCCGCCGTGGCGGACGCCGCCGCGGCGCATGGCGTGCACCACAGCATCACGGCGGAATCCCTTGCGCCGGCGGTCGAGTTCGATCCTGCCCTGGCCGACCGGCTCGCCGGCGTGCTGGTCGCCCGCGGCCTGCCGGCGCCGCGGCTGACCACCGCCGCCGGGCACGACGCCGGCGCGCTGGCGGCCGCGGTACCCACCGGCATGCTGTTCGTCCGCAACCCCACCGGCGCCAGCCACGCCCCGGCCGAGTACGCCAGCGAGGACGACTGCCTCACCGGCATCGACGTGCTCACCGACGTACTCGCGGAGCTGGCGTGCCGCTGAGACGCTGGCACGCCGAGCTCGCCTGGTTGGCTGGAAACTCGGGCGCACACAGCGTCGCGGAGCAGGTCCTGATCGAGGTCGACAACGCAGTCATCACCGCAGTGACCCCAGGTACGCCCCGGCCGCCGGACGCCGTCCGGCTGACCGGCCTGACGATCCCCGGCCTGGTCAACGCGCATTCCCACGCGTTCCACCGGGCACTGCGGGGACGGACCAGCTCCGGTGCCGGGGATTTCTGGGCCTGGCGCCGGCAGATGTACGACGTCGCCGCCCGGCTCGACCCGGACACCTACTACGCACTGGCGACGGCCACCTACGCCGAGATGGCGCTGGCCGGGATCACCACCGTGGGGGAGTTCCACTACCTGCACCACGGGCCTGGCGGCATCCCGTACGACGACCCGAACGCGATGGGAGCGGCGCTGATCGCCGCGGCTGCCGAGGCCGGCGTACGGCTCACCCTGCTCGACGCCTGCTACCTGCAGGGCGGCCTCGATGGCTCGCCGCTGGCGGGTCCGCAGCTGCGGTTCGGTGACCGGACCGCCGTGGGTTGGGCGGAACGCCACGCCGCGCTCCCGCCGGCCGGACCAGCGCTGCGGGTCGGCGCCGCGATTCACTCCGTCCGTGCCGTTCCGGTCGATCAACTCGGGGTGGTGGCCGCCGAAAGTGGCGACGGACCCCTGCACCTGCACCTGTCCGAGCAGCCCGCCGAGAACGACGACTGCATCGCAGCCACCGGCCGGACGCCGGCACGGCTCTGCGCGGATTGCGGCGTGCTCGGCCCCCGGACCACCGCCGTGCACGCCACCCACCTCAGCCCGGCGGACATCGGATACCTCGGCAGTTCCGGCATCGGGGTCTGCGTCTGCCCCACGACCGAGCGTGATCTCGCCGACGGCATCGGGCCGGTGGCCGCGCTGGAGACCGCCGGTTGCCGACTGTCCCTCGGCAGCGACAGCCAGGCGGTGATCGATCTGCTGGAGGAGGCCCGGGCCGTCGAACTGAACGAGCGGCTGCGGTCCCTGCGCCGGGGCACCCACTCCGCCACCGAACTGCTCACCGCCGCCACCTCCGGCGGCGCCGCGGCGCTGGGCTGGCCGGACGCCGGCCGGCTGCAGGTGGGATCGCTCGCCGACTTCACCACCATTCGGCTGGACAGTCCCCGTACCGCCGGGGCGGACGCGCGTACCGCCCTCGCGGTGGCGATCTTCGCGGCGAGCGCCGCCGACGTGACCGACGTCGTGGTCGGCGGTGAGGTGGTGGTTCGAGGCGGTTGCCATGCGCGGTTGGGCGATGTCGGGCGGGTCCTGAGCGCCGCGCTGGCCCCCCTGTGGCATTAACGAGTCGTTTCACCGGGCATGCTGTCGCCATGCCGGACTTCCGCTTCGATTTCGATTTCGACCCCCGCTTCCGGTTACCGTTGGCGCTGGCGGGGATCACGCCGTCCACCACCGCCGCGTACCTGCGCGACGGACACTTCGAGGTCCGGTTCGGTGCGTGGACCCTTCGTACGCCGATCAGCAACATCACCAGCGCCGAGTTGGCCGGCCCGTTCCGCTGGGTGCGCGCGGTGGGCGTACGACTGTCCCTCACCGACCGGGGGGTGACCTTCGGGACTACCGCCCGCCGCGGGGTGTGCCTCACCTTCCGCACCCCGGTACCGGGGATCGAACCGCTTGGCGTGCTGCGCCACCCGGGTGCGACCGTGACGGTCCGCGAACCGGAGGCGCTGATGCTGGCGATGCGCGCCGCCGGCGTCGCGCTCGGCAAGGGCGCGCCGGCCGGCTGAGCCGCCAGCTCAGCGTCGCCCGCACCGCGGGCACGGCGGATCCGGACCGGCTACGGGCAGTGCTACGACGGCGCCGCATCCGACGTGCGTACATGCCCGGTAGTCCACCGCACCGCCGACCCGTACCGGCATCCGCGGGCCCGGCCTACCGATCCGCGGGCGCTTGGCCGATACCTCGTACAACAGTGCCGTACGTGGTAGGCCACCCGGGGTGACCGCCACATGCGGCCGGCCCGTCGCCTGATCACCGCCGGGTCGCCGGGTCCGCCGCAGCCGCCGCCGGGCCGCCCATGACCAGCGCGGGAGCAGCACTATTTCGCCAGACGGTCCGGCCACCACCCGCAGGGGCCGGCCGCCGACGCTCACCAGCAGCGCCGGTACCAGCGCCGTACCGTCCCACCACTGCGCGACGAAGGAGGATGCCGTGACGCCCGGATGCATGGCCTGTACGGCGGCGAGCAGCGCCTCGGCAGTGAGTCGGTCCCGGAGCCGCTTGGCTGCGGGTGTCTCGGCGCGTCCGGTCTCGACCTCGGCGGAGATGTGGCGATGGAGCCCCGGTGCGCTGGTCATGCCCTGATTCTGCTGCGCCGCGGCGCCTTGCCGCCGGATAACGCGCCGAGAGCCCCTGGCGGGCGCGCCTCCCGGGTGCGCGCGGCCTGCTGGCCTACCGTCTTAAGGCGTGACAGCCGAGTTGCTCGCCCTGCACGGTGTGCTCGTGGTGTCCGCCAACCGAACGCTGCTGCGTGGCGTGGACTGGTCGGTGCGCGCCGGCGAGCGCTGGGTGGTGCTCGGCCCGAACGGCGCGGGCAAGACCACGCTGCTGCAGATCGCCGGCGCCCTCCGCACCCCGTCCGGTGGGGTGGTACGGCTGCTCGGTGAGCGCGTGCCGGAGGCGGATCCGCAGGAGTTGCGTAGCCGGATCGGGTTCGCGAGTACCGCGGTGGGCGATCTGTTGCCCGCCGCCGAGACGGTGCTTAACGTGGTGGCGTCGGCGGCATACGGCTCGTTCGGTCGCGGCGCCGAGCCGCTGGAGGGCATCGAGCGGGAACGTGCCCGCAGTCTTCTCGGCCAACTGGGCTTGCGGCTGTTGGCTCAGCGGCCGTTCGGACAGCTGTCTGAAGGGGAGCGCAAGCGGGTGACGATCGCCCGCGCGCTGATGGCCGACCCCGAGGTGCTGCTGCTGGATGAGCCCGCGGCCGGGCTGGACCTCGGTGCGCGCGAGGCGCTGCTGCGCTTCCTGCGTCGGTTGGCGGCCGAACCGTCGGCACCTGCGCTGGTTCTGGTTACCCACCGGGTCGAGGAGATCCCGGCCGGATTCACCCACGCCCTGCTGCTGCGCGCCGGTGTGGTCTGCGCCGCCGGCCCGCTGGAGGAGGCGCTCACCCCAACCACGCTGTCGGCCTGCTTCGGCTTCCCGCTCCGGCTGGACCGGGTCGGGGAACGCTGGGCAGCGACCGCCTGACCTACGGGGCAACCGCGGGAAGCGGTCAGCCAACTACGGCGTTGGGCGGTGGCGCAACCGCCTTCACCGGTCCCCCGAAGTCGTAGAACTCGGTGGTGGTGGTCACCGTGGAGGCCGGTACCGACACGCCGGACACCCGCTGACTCGCCAGCGACACCGTTTGCTTCTGCCGCCGCAGGACGCCGCTGTCATCGATCCACAGGTCGACCGGAAGCCGATTCGGCGTCTTCACCAGGCTGCTGAGTTTCGTCAGGGCGGCCCGCTGCTTGGCATCCGGAATTGCGGCCAGCGCCTTGTGCTGGTCCAGCGTTCCGGCGACGTGGGTGGTGGCCACTCCCCGCACCGACTCGGAACCCACCATGTGCAGCGAGTCGGTCGCTCCACGCAGCAGATTGAGCGACGTGGTCTGGTCGAAGGCGGAACCGCCGCTGCGTCCGGTCAACCCGGCCAGGTCCAGCTTGATGTACTTACCGCCGGTACCGAGTCCGGGCACATTCAGGTAGGCGACGCCGGAAACCAGGATCATGCGCTGCTGGGTGGTCCGTCCGCTGGTGCGCGTGGTGATGTCGACCACCGCATCGCCGCGGCGGTAATCGTAGGCACCCGTGGACTGCAGGCGCAGACCCGTGGAGGAGACCACACTGGTGTCCACTCGGGAGGACTTCTTGTCCAGCGTCTTGGCCGATGCCGCGGCGACCAGACCCGCCGCATCCGCGGGGTGACGCGAGGCGGCGTCGCTGGCGACCGGGGCTGCCGAGCCCGACGTCGAGGAGTTACCACAGCCAGCGGCCAGTACGAGGACAGCGAGGCCGCAGACGGGTGCCAGTCGACGCATGTGCTCTACGGTAACCGGTAGTTCCCGCCGGCAGCACCGGCAAGCGGCCAACGCCGAGGAGGTGTCGGGTGAGCGGAGGCGTGGCCTGGCAGGCCTCCCTCTTTGATGCCGGACCGGCGATGCCCGACTTTTCCTTCGGCGCTCTCACCCGGTTGACGCTGGATGAACGGTCCTGGGTGGACTACGCGCCGGGCTGGTTGACCGGCTCGGACGAGCTGTTCTCGCTGTTGCTGGCCACCGGCTCCTGGCAACAGCGGGAAGTCACCCTGTACGACCGCACGGTGCTGGAGCCACGACTCACCGCCGGCTGGTCCACCGACGTCGAAGCGGTACCGGCCCCACTCGCCGCACTGGCCGGCGCACTGTCGCACCGGTACGGCGTGGGCTTTGATCGGATCTGGGTCAACCTGTACCGCGACGGTGCGGATTCGGTGGCCTGGCACGGCGACCGAAATCGCCACCTGATGACCCGGCCGCTGGTGGCCACGGTGTCCCTCGGGGCCCGGCGGCGCTTCCGGTTGCGACCGACCGGCACCACACGGGCGGTACGGGAACTTCGCCCGGGGCACGGCGATCTGGTCGTGATGGGTGGCGCGTGCCAGTCCGAGTGGGAGCACACGGTCCCGAAATCGGCCCGGGTCGCCGGGGCTCGGATGGCGGTGACCTTGCGCCATTCCCGCCCGGCTCCCGGCGAGCGGTGGCTGCGGCAGCCGACCTCCGAGGAGCCGGGCCACGCCTGGTAAGGACCCTCCAGGCGTTGAATTCGTTTCACCGGCGGTGTTGCCGTCGGGATGACCGGGAAGGCAGGGCGCGTGTCCAACCGAAGCGAGCCGTCGTCGTTGTGGCTGATCCGGCACGGCGAGAGCGCGGGCAACGTGGCGCGGGAGCGCGCGTACGAACAACGCGCGGCGGTGATCGACGTCGCCGACCGGGACATGGATGTGCCGTTGTCGGAGTTGGGGCGGACGCAGGCGGTAGCCTTCGGGCGGTGGCTGCGAACGGTCCCGCAGGCGGAATTGCCGACCGTGGTGCTCTCCTCGCCCTACGTGCGGGCCGGGGAGACTGCGCGGATCGCCCTGTCGGAGTGCGGCGGTCCAGTAGCGCAGCTGCGGGTGGTGCTCGACGAGCGGCTGCGCGACCGTGACTTCGGCATTCTGGACCGGCTCACCGGCCGGGGCATCGCCGAGCGGCATCCCGAGCAGGCGGAGTTGCGCAGCCGGTTCGGCAAGTTCTACCACCGCCCACCGGGCGGTGAGGCGTGGACGGACGTACTGCTGCGGCTGCGCAGCGTGTACGGCACCCTCGAGTTGCAGCATCCGGGTGAGAATGTCGCGATCTTCGCGCACGACATCGTCGTCACCTGCTTTCGGTACCTGCTGGAAGGCCTCACCGAGGCGCAGGTTCTGGAGCTCAGTAATACTGTCGAGATCGCGAACTGCTCGGTGACGTCCTACCGTTTCGGTGGGCCGGCGCCGGAGTTGACGCGGTTCAACGTTGTGGCGCCGCTGGAAGAGCAGGGTGCCCCGGTCACTTCGGAGCCCGATGCCGCCGCCGCCCATCTTTGATCCCATCGTCATCACCCCTGGCGTACTGCGTCACTGGCCGTGGCCGACCCCGCAGCCCGGCGCCGGCAAGGAGCAGCGCGACCGGGTCCTGGTGGAGCCCTGAGCGACGCCGTGGACGACTTCGCCAAGGCTCCCGACCAGCCACCCGACTTTCCTTCCCTGCTTCGGCTCGCCGGCCGGGTCGCCCGGGACGCCGGCGTTCTGGTCCGCCGCCGGCCCTCGGACCTGCAGGTGGACACCAAGACCACGCCGACCGATGTGGTGACCGCGGTGGACGCCGCGTCCGAGCGGCTCATCGTGGACGCGTTGCTGGCGGCCCGTCCGGATGACGGGGTGTTGGGGGAGGAGGGCGCCGGTGCCCCCGGTACCAGCGGCGTGCGGTGGGTGATCGACCCGATCGACGGCACGGTCAATTACCTGTACGACATTCCGGCCTTTGCAGTCTCCATCGCGGCCGAATACCGGGGCGAGGTGGTGGCCGGGGTAGTCCTCGATGTCGCCGCCGACCGGCTGTACGCCGCCACGCTCGGCGGCGGTGCGAGCTGTGACGGGACGCCGCTGGCCTGTTCCGCGGCGGCGGATCTGAGCCAGTCGCTGATCGGAACCGGGTTCGCCTACGACGCGAACACTCGTCGGGAGCAGGCGAGCGTACTCGTCGAGGTGCTGCCGCTGGTACGGGATATTCGGCGCTTCGGCTCCTGTGCGCTCGACCTCTGCGCGGTCGCGGCCGGACGGCTGGACGGCTATTACGAGTGGGGTCCGTCCCTCTGGGATTACGCGGCGGGCGGCCTGATCGCCCGGGAAGCCGGTGCCCAGGTCTTCGGCGCGCACGGCGGGCTGGTGGTGGCCGGCACACCGGGGATCTTCGATGCGCTCAGTGCGCTGCTGCCCTGATAGCTACTGCCCGGATAGCTACTGCCCGGATAGCTACTGCCCGGATGGATAGCGCGCGGATGTCGGCGGAGCCGGGCGATGGGACCCGACCCCGCCATGCCAAGAGTAACGATACGAATACGCTACGCAGCAGTTAACGAGAAAAGAACGCTCGGCTCAGTCGAGGTAGTCGCGCAGCACCTGCGAGCGAGACGGATGCCGCAGCTTGGACATCGTTTTGGCTTCGATCTGGCGGATCCGCTCGCGGGTGACGCCGTAGACGTGACCGATCTCGTCCAGCGTCTTGGGTTGACCGTCGGTGAGGCCGAAGCGCATCGAGACCACACCAGCTTCCCGCTCCGAGAGCGTCTGCAGTACTGAGGACAGCTGGTCCTGCAGCAGACCGAACGACACCACGTCGGCGGCCACGGGCGCTTCGGAGTCCTCGATAAAGTCTCCGAGCTGGCTGTCGCCGTCGTCACCGATGGTCTGGTCCAGACTCACCGGCTCCCGGGCGTACTTCTGAATCTCCACGACCTTTTCGGGGGACATGTCCAACTCCCGACCTAATTCCTCCGGGGTCGGCTCCCGGCCGAGATCCTGCAGCATCTGCCGCTGCACCCGGGCCAACTTGTTGATGACTTCCACCATGTGGACCGGAATGCGGATCGTCCGCGCCTGGTCCGCCATCGCCCGGGTGA
>JBDUDX010000050.1:0-18874 GCA_040002735.1 Frankiaceae bacterium
CCATGCTCTCTTCGTCCGGCTCCTTCCAGTCGAGCGGGTGGACCGGCCGCCTAGTCCGGTCTTGGATCGACTCGTCCCAACCCACGCTCGGGCACATAGGCTGCCGCACGACAACCACGCCACAGCGCGCCGTCCCCACCGTCAGGCATCCACCGATAGCCCGCTCCAGGCGGCCGAAAGATCGGCTGGGCGCAGTACCGGCACTCGGCCTCCAGCAGAGTTGTTCGCGTCGTCATCGCCACCCCCAACTGATTGATACAAACTTGTGGCCAGAGCAATGGCGCATAGGGTTAGCCCGCATTCGGTGACGTGTTTGCCGCCCGTAGCGCTAGGCGCATGCAGGAATAGATTCTGTGGTTATGAGTCCCCTGCTCTGACCGGCTGAGCTACCGCCCCGTAAAGATCATGCCGGCTCCCGCGACAGGACTCGAACCTGTAACCTGCCGGTTAACAGCCGGACGCTCTGCCAATTGAGCTACGCGGGACTGACAACTCCTGCCCACAACGGGGCGCTGTCGGCTACGTTACCTCAACCGGCCAGTGTCGTCAGTCGCCGGCAGCGGCCGGGATCACGTGCCGCTGGGGTACCCAGGTAGGAGGCCGCGTGCGGTACAGGACGTTTGTCGGCTCCGGTTTTGCCCTGGGTTTCCTCGCCGGCGCCTGGGCCGGTCGCGATCGGTACGACACGGTGATGCGCCGGCTACGAGGGATGAAGGACAACCCCTCCGTACATGCCACGGCGGGACTGCTGCACGCCCACGCCGCGGGTGCCGTGGGAAGTGCCAAGCGGGCGGTGACCGTAGCCGCGGTCACCCCGGTCTCCGGACGCGGTCCGGATCCGAGTACGTCGACCGGTCGCAATGGCGCCCGGCCCGATCCGGAAACTCCGCCCAGTCGGTGAGAACGCGGCAGATGGGGTACGCCGAATCCCATGACGACCAGCCGTATACCGGAACCTGCTGACCCCTTCGAAGAAGAGGGGCTTCCCAACACCGATTCGGTACTGCCACAGAAGATCATCACCGGCGATGCGCAAGAAGGCATGGCGGCGCCGGCCGACCGTCAGCTTTACGGTGACGGTTACGGCGTCACCGCTGCCGAGCAGGCGCGCGGGGAAACCATCGACGCTTACCTGGCCGCCGAAGAACCTGATGTCCTCGCTGCTCTCAACGATCCCGCCGACACCTACTCCGACGCCGACTCCGTCGCCGATCCCTTCCCCACCGACTCCGAAGAACGCGTTGGCCGGCTGGTGGACATCGACGAGGGAGCGCGTACCGATGCTGAACCGGACCTGATCGGCTCGGACGTGGGCACCGACACCGGGGGCTTCAGCGCCGAGGAACGGGCGATGCACCTGGAGCCCGAACCCGTCGACGGCAGCGCACTGGAGGATCGGACCAGCTAAAAAGCCGACGTACGATTCGCCATGCGTTTGCGTCGTTCTGACCTATCTGGGCCGGTAATCACGCGGCGACGCCACGGTCGCGGAACGACGTACTTCTACGCGGACGGGACGCGGGTGACAGACCCGCAAACGCTAGCCCGGATCGGGGCTCTCGTCCTGCCGCCGGCCTGGACGGAGGTGTGGATCTGCCCGTACCCCAACGGGCACATCCAGGCCATCGGCACTGATGCGGCCGGGCGACGGCAGTACCGGTATCACGACGAATGGCGTCGCAAGCGGGACACGGTCAAGCACGAGCGGGTGATCGCCTTCGCCGAGGCACTGCCAGCCGCCCGTCGACAGGTTGCCGAAGATCTGGCTCTGCCGGGCATGCCGAAGGAGCGGGTAATGGCTTGCGCGGTACGCCTGCTCGATCGGGGGTTCTTCCGGATCGGCAGCGAGGAGTACGCCGCGGAGCACGAGACGTTCGGATTGGCGACGGTACGGCGGGACCACGTCACCTTCGATGGCCCGGTGATCTGGTTCCGTATCCGGCGAAAGGCGGCCTGGACCGTCGGCAACCGATCAACGACGACGCCGTCCGGGACGTCGTCGCGACGCTGAAGCGGCGGCGAGGTGGCGGGGCGGAGTTGCTGGCATACCGTGGCAGTTGGCACGACGTGAAGAGCGCCGACATCAACCTCTACCTGAGGGCGATCACCGGTGCGGACTTCACCGCGAAGGACTTCCGCACCTGGAACGCCACCGTGATGGCCGCTGCCTTCCTCGCCGCGGCCCGACCGGCAGCGGACAGCCCCACCTCGAGCAAGCGGGCGGTGGCGGCAGCGGTCCGCGAGGTGTCGCGGTACCTGGGCAACACCCCGGCCGTGTGTCGGCGGTCCTACATCGACCCGCGGGTGGTGGAGTTCTATCAGGACGGGGTGACGATCGTCGACCACCTCGACCACCTCGATCAGCTGGGCGCCGGCGCCGAGGTCGGCGGCCTGATAACCCAAGGCCCGATCGAGCCGGTGGTGTGTGCGCTCTTCCGTGGGGAGCTGTCCGGTGGTCGGCGGCGGGGTTCCGCAGTCAGCGCCGAGCGCAGCAGGTGGGCCACGCCCCGAATGCCGGCACGCGCCGTCGGGTGATCACCGCCCATGCGCAGGCGTTTGCGGCCGTAATGTGCGGAAACAGGAGCCGTGTGACCGCCACCCACCGGGCGGCCGACCGGCCCGAACGTCCGCTCGACGCGGGCGTTCACCGCCGCCGCAAGCCGGCACCGGGCTTGCGCACCAGGCGGCCGCGCCGAAGCCGCGGTCCACCGCCTGGTGGAGCGGGTCGGCAAGGTCGACGCGATCGTCACGGCCGCCGGCATCGACCGACCGGGCACCCTGGCGGAGGTGGACGATGTCGACTGGGACCGGATCGTGGCGGTGAACCTGCTCGGTACCGCGGCTGTCATCCGGGCAGCCCTCCCGGCACTGGTCGCCGCCCACGGCACCGTGATCATCGTCGCCTCCACCCTCGGGATCAAGGCGGTGAGCGACGTCACCGCGTACTGCGCGTCGAAGTTCGGCGTCGTGGGTTTCACCCGCGCACTCGCCGCCGAACTACGTGGCCAGGTGGGGGTCACCCTGCCCATCCCGGGCGGCACGCACACCGCGTTCTTCGAACCGGGATGAGAAGTACAAGCCTCCGGCCGATGCCAAGCTCAACCGGCCGCAGGACACCGCCGCTGCGGTGCTGTTCGCGCTCCGACAGCCGCCAGGGTGTGAGATCAAGGAGCTCGTGGTCGCCTCGGAGCACGACTCCAGCTGGCCGTGATACGGGTGCGGCACCTCAGAGGTGCCAGTCGGCGTCCACAGAGCGACGCACCATCGCTGCGGCGATCCGGGCTCCGTCCCGGCTGAGGTGAATGCCGTCCCGGGCCCGGGCGAGCACCGTGTGACCGCTGTCGTCCGGTAGGTAGTCGGCGAACCGGCCCCCGGCGGACAGCCGCGACGTGACGTCGACGTACCGGACCCCCGGCACCCCCGTCGCCGCTATCGACAGTGCGCGGTTGAGCGCCGCGTAGTCCTTCGCCAGCCTCGCCGAGCGTGGCACCGGCATGCTCACCCAGTACACCCGCCGGGCACCCCCGGCCGTGAGCGTCCGCATCACGATGCCGGCGCGCCGCTGGTACTCCGCCGCCCACTCCGCCGAACCGTCAGGTAACGCTTTCCCGCCCGAAAGCCGGATACCTTGCCCGTCGTTTCCGCCCATCATCACCACGACGGCTTCGGGGGACTGCGTTTTCATCAGCCGCTCGGCCTCGCGGGACCAGTCGAAGAAGTCCGGCCGCACCAGGCCCGTGCCGTACCGGGTGACCGTCCGCCCCGTCACCTTGGTATCGGGCAGAGCTTTGATCAGCGACGGGCCGAGGAACTCTGTCATCGAGTCGCCCGTGACGAGCAACCGCAACGGTTCCGCGGCAGTGATTGCCCGAGTCGCCGGTGCAGGAGTGTCGGGACCTGCGGGGGTCGGGCCGGTCGAGGCCGTGGGCTGGACCGATGTCGGCGGTGGCTGATTTAGTGCTGCCGGGCCGGACAGCAGCGGGGAGCGTCCGCCGCCCATTCGGTCCTCGCCGAACGCCCAGCCGAGGACCCGGCGGGGCCGGTCGAGCCAGAGCGCGTGGGCGACGGTATGCACGGGGCGGCCGACGGCCAGAATCAGCGTCCGGGTGCGACTCTGCTCCATCCCCTCCCCGGCCCGCACCATCGCGGCCGAGTTGAAGACCATCGCCGTCAGCAGCGCCCCCAGCATGATCTGCAGCGCCCTGCCGGCCGGCATCCCGGCGTCACCGGCGGGCGGCCGCCGGCGCCTCGTCGGTTGGGGGCGCTGGTCGGCCGGCTCGGGAGGACTCCGGTCGATGGTCGCGGTCACGGAGCCTCCTCAGAACCGGAAGTAGATGAAGGGCGCGACGCCCGAGTTACCGCCTGCTGCATAGATCAGTACCAGAAAGGCGCCGAACGCGACCGCCTGCCGGCCGTACGTCAGTCGTTGGAACCGGGCCTGCACCGCGGGCCAGAACCCGGTGGGCACGAACTGCGTCGCCAGACCGACCACGATGGCGATCAGTACGGTGGGCGTCACCAGCGGCGCGGGACCCGGCGCCCAAGTGATCAACCGGCCGATCATCTGCCACGCCGTGCCGAGGTCCGGAGATCGGAAGAATATCCACGCCAGACAGACCAGGTGGAAGGTCACCAGCACCCGCAGCGGCGCGGGCGTTCGCCACGCCGTTCCGGTGACCCGCGGCGCCGTTAGCAAGGTCCCTACTCCCCCACCGCCGCCGACCGCGACCGGGAATGTTCCCGATGACGGTGACCCGCCGGCAGCCATCGGCGCGCCATCGGGTTCGGGTCGCCAGCGGTCGGCCCACCATCGCTGCGCGACCAGTCCGGCGCCATGAATGGCGCCCCATACGACGAACGTCCAGGCGGCACCGTGCCACAGCCCGCCGAGCAGCATGGTGAGCATCAGCGCCCGGTACGTCCGCCGCCGGCCGAACCGGCTGCCGCCGAGCGGGATGTAGAGGTAATCCCGCAGCCAGCGGGACAGCGTCATGTGCCATCGACGCCAGAAGTCTTGCAGGCTCGTCGCCGCGTACGGACGGTTGAAGTTGTCCGGGAACCGGAAGCCCAGCAGCAACGCCAGACCGATCGCCATCTCGGAGTACGCCGAGAAGTCGCAGTAGATCTGCACCGCGTACCCGTAGACCGCGACCAGGATCTCCGCCCCGGAATGCTGCCCCGGCGTGTTGAACACCGGGTCCACGATCCGGTTCGCGATCACGTCCGCGATCACGACCTTCTTCACCAGGCCACCGGCGATGAGGAAGAAGGCCCGAGTCGCGGGTACCGTTCGCGGATTCCGCGGCCGTTGCAGCTGCGGCAGGAACTCACTCGCCCGGACGATCGGGCCGGCGACCAGGTGGGGGAAGAACGCCTGGTACACCGCGAAGTCGATCAGCGACACCGGCCGGATGGTGCCGCGCCAGATGTCCAGCACGTAGGACAGGGCCTGGAACGTGAAAAACGAGATGCCCACCGGCAGCGCCACTTGCAGCAGAGGCAGCGGCGCGCCGAGGCCGACCCGCTCCAGCAGGTTGTCCACGGACAGGACGAAGAAGCCGAAGTACTTGAACCAGCCCAGCAGGCCGAGATTGGCAGCGATGGCCGCGATGAGGATCCGGCGATCGTGCCGCCGGACGAGCAGCGCCCCGGCCGCGAAATTGAGCAGCGTGGAGGCGGCCAGGAGCAGGCAGAAGCGGGCGTCGGCATAGCCGTAGAACAGGTAGGACGCCGCCAGGATGAAGGGCTTCCACAGCCGGGGGTGCGGCATGAGCAGCCAGGAGGCCGTGCACGCCACGACGAAGAAGGCGGCGAACTCGATCGTGGGAAAGACCATGTGCACCCCTTTCCGGCCCGGCTGCGCTCACGCTAGTGAGGGGGTAGGACAGAATCCGGCAGGCGCGCGGAGGGGTCACCAGAGCCGGCGCCGGGCCGGGCACACAGGACCGACGAACGTAAGAACACACAGTGCCTCCCTGAAAGCGGGCTGAGCGAAGATCGCCACGCTCATCGCGATCAAGTTGCGGCCTGCACTGTGTGTTCAAACGTTCAGTCAGCCTTTTCAACCCGCGGCCGATGCCAGGCCGGCAGGCCACCGCCGGCCGAGTCGATCTCTTCGGCATGGAGTCCGACGAGATGCGCTGGGGCCGTCTTCTGGTGTAGGCCGGAATCCACGCCGACCCCGCAGACCTCTTCCGGCGCCGCCCGGACGAGCCGTCGCCGGCACCGGGCGCGGTCGTCATCCATCCCGGCGCGACGTCGGGCGCGCGGCGATGGCCGGCTTCTCGTTGGGCGACGGTCGCTGCCGCGCAGACCGACGAAAGCCATCGAGCCGTGATCACCGGCGGGGCGGCCGGGCGGGGCGGCCGGGCGGGAACTGGCCCAATCGATCGCCGCCACAGCCGGCCTGGCACCCGATGCGGTCCTCGCGGGTCGCACGTCACTCCCCCGGCTTGCCGCGCTGATAGCGGACGCCGCAGTACTGCCCTGCGGCGATACCGGCGTGGCGCACCTGGACAGCGCGTACCGCACCCTGTCGGTGCTGCTCTTCGGTCCGACGCCGCCAGCACGGTGGGGCCGCCGGAGCAGGACCACCACCGGGTGCTAGGCCGGCCGACCCCATGCCGCGCAGCCAGCCGAGGGACTGTTCGCTTTGTCAGCGGACGCTGATCCTGCTCGCCGCCCGCGACCTGCTGTCACGCCCTGCGCGGTGAGCGTCACAGCTCCCCGATGGCGGCCTCGCGCAACTCCCGCTTGTGCTGCTCGAGCCCGATGAGTTCGCCGAATGCCCGGTTGTACTCAGTCGCCTGCTCGACCGGATTCATCCGCTGCAGCGTGGACTTCAGCGCAGTGACCTTGCGGGTGACGGCGACTTCCCGCAATCGGGCGACGATCGCTCGGGCGTAGCTGTCCAACGCGTCCTCGGCCGCCCGCGCCGGCTCCACCGCCAATTCTGTGATCAGGGAACGTACGGTGTCGTCGGCGGCTGCCGCCGATACCTGCTCGATCCACGCCGGCGCCTCCGGCGGCGCGGCAGCCGTCCCACCAGCAGTGGCAATTGCCCGCCGCACGGCGGCGTACGGCGCCGCGGTGAAGTCCTCGGCCGCCACGTCGTCGAACGCGGCACAGTAGCGCGGCTGCTGCAGCGCCACCTTGATCGCTTCCCGTTCGACCGCCAGCCGAGGGTCCGCCGGATCCGGCCGTCCGGCTCGCGGCCCGGGCGCCTCGCCGCGGGCGGGACCGGGCGGCTGGCCGGCCGCGGATCGCCGGTCGGCTGGATCCCGGGCACCGCGGTGTCCCGGCGGCGGCTGCCCGGCGAGTTCGGCTACCCGGGCCATCACCGGCTCCACCTCCATACCCAACATCCCAGCCAGCCGGCGGGCGTACTCCGGCCGCAGGGACCGGTCCTTGATCGAGGCGACCAACGGTGCTGCGGTCGCCAGCGCCCCGACCCGCCCTTCCACGGTCTCCAGGTCGTAGCGTCGCAGCGTGCTGCGCAGCGCGAACTGAACCAGCGGCTCACGGCGAGCGACGAGGTCACGGATCGCCGCATCTCCCCGGCTGACTCGCAACTCGCAGGGATCCAGCCCGCCCGGTTCCACGGCGACGTACAGCTGGGCGACGAACCGCTGGTCGTCCTCGAACGCTTTCAGGGCGGCGCGCTGACCGGCCTCGTCGCCGTCGAATGTGAAGATCACCTCGCCACGGAACTCGTCCTGATCCATCAGCAACTGACGCAGGACGGCGATGTGCTCGGTACCGAACGCCGTCCCGCAGGTGGCCACCGCCGTGGGTACGCCGGCCAGGTGGCAGGCCATGACGTCGGTATAACCCTCGACCACCACGGCTTGCATCCGGCGGGCGATGTCCCGCTTGGCCAGATCGACGCCGTACAGCTGCCGGCTCTTCTTGAAGATCGCTGTGTCGGGGGTGTTGAGGTATTTCGCGTCTACCGCGTCGTCGTCGTAGAGCCGCCGCGCGCCGAACCCGACGACGTCCCCCGCGCGGTCCCGGATCGGCCACACCAACCGCCCACGGAAGTAGTCGTACGGGCTGCGCGAGCCCGCTCGGGCGAGCCCGGCTGTGAGCAGGTCCTCGGCGGCGAATCCGCGTCCGCGGAGGTGGTTGAGCAACTCATCCCATCCCCGGGGCGCGTAACCGACACCGAAATGCGCCGCGGCGGCGAGGTCGAAACCCCGCTCGGCGAGGAAACGCCGGCCGGTCTCCGCCTCGGGGTGCTCGGCCAGCTGGGCGGCGTAGAACTCCGCGGCCGCCGCACAGGCGGTGACGAGCCGGGTCCGCTGGCTGGCCTGTTGGCGTGGAGCGGCACCGCCTTGTTCGTATCGGAGATCGATTCCGGCCCGGGCGGCGAGCTTCTCGATCGCCTCTACGAAGGTGAGCTGCTCCAGCTCCCGGACGAACTTGATCACATCACCGCCCCGCTGGCAGCCGAAGCAGTACCACAGGCCACGGGTGGGCGACACGGTGAACGAGGGGGTCTTCTCCTCGTGGAAGGGACAGAGGCCCTTCAGCGACGCGCCACCGGCTTTGCGCAGCTGCAGGTGCTCACCGACCACCTCCGCGATCGGGGACCGTTCGCGGACCGCCTCGACATCGGCGTCACTGATCCGACCCCCGCCCGACATGGTCGCTCCTTCACGGTCTCGGACTTCAGGAATGCGCCTGGGCGGGGAAGGGCCCGAACGAGCAGCAGTCTAGGTCAGTCGAGCGACCAATTCTGGCGAGCGATGCCTTCCGGTCGGGTATCACTTCAGCGAGAGTGCGTCCGAGACGCGGGTTCAGCGCACGAGCTCCCGGCGCATCCGCCGGTGCGGACCACCGCCCGGTACCTCGAAGATCTCACTGTCCACAACGAGCCCGTACCGCTGGTAGAAGCCCAGCACACCGACCCGGGCATTGCACCACAACAGCGTCCCCCCCTCGTCGGTGATGTGATCAAGTACGGCACTGAGCAACTGTCCTCCGCACCCGCTGCCCCGCATCGGTTCTGCGACGGCCATGCCGCGCAGCCGCCACCCGGCGGCGCCGGTCACCGGGTGAGCTTGCGGGAACACGGTGGCCACCCCGACCACTTCTTCGCCGGCGTCGTAGGCGGCCAGATGCGTGGCGCGCGGGTCGGCGGCGTACGTGACCTCCTCCGGCGGCCGACCGGGGCGCAGCACGGCGTTCCGCAGTGGGCGTACCGTAGCCGCGTCGGTACGCGCAATCCGCAGGGTCGATTGCGGCTGGGCAGCAGTCATGTCAGCGAATCTAGCCTTGACCGCGGATATCGCACGACCGACTTCTCGCTTGCCCCCGCGCTATCTTCCGGCCGTGAGCCGGCCGTGCCAGCTCACTGCGGACGCATCGGTCAGCGAGGCCACCTGGTCGATGACCACGCGGAGCCGGGCCGCATCGTCGGCGGCGGCCCGCCAGGCCGGCCGCAACGCCGGTTCCAGACCCTTCGGCGCGTACCGCAGGAGCGCGGCCACCAACTCGCTGAGCAGTTCCCGCTGCCGCTCCTGCACCGCCAGCCGCCTGGGCATGACGTAGTAGCCGGTGATCGCCTTGAGTAACTCGCACTCGGCCCGTTCCGGCGGCGGGACGACCAAAGCGCCGTCGTAGCGGGCAAGCGGGCGGTCGCCGTACTCTGCCCGAGTCGCGACGATCACCGCCGTCGACAGTTGCCCGATCAACGCGCTGCTCATCCGCTTCAGGGCGATCTGCGCCCCGTGGGAGCCGTCGTACCCGGTCGGCCACCACGGCTGCGCCCGCAACGCAGCCAGCAAGTCGACGAGGTCCGCGACACTCGCGCAGCCGGTGGCCGCCGCGTGCTCCACCACCGCATCCCCGTCGAGGCGGTCCAGCGGGATGGAAGCGGCGTGCACCCCGTCCTCGAGATCGTGCACGGAATAGGCGACGTCGTCGGACCAGTCCATCAGCTGCGCCTCGAAGCAGGTGCGGTCGGCGGACGCTCCCTCGCGCACCCACGAAAATACCGGCAGGTCATCCACGTACACGCCGTACTTGCCGAAAGTTCCCGCGCCCCGCTCCCACGGGTACTTGGTGGCCGCGTCCAGCACCGCCCGGGTGAGATTGAGCCCGCCGCCGGCGACCTTCGCCTCCAGGCGGGTGAGGATGCGAAGACTCTGCGCGTTGCCTTCGAATCCGCCGCACCGCTGGGCTGCCGCGTCGAGGGCGGTCTCGCCGTTGTGGCCGAACGGCGGGTGGCCCAGATCGTGGGCCAGGCATGCGGCGTCGACCGCGTCCGGATCGGCGCCGAGCGCCCCAGCGAGCTCCCGGCCGATCTGTGCGCACTCCAGCGAGTGGGTCAGCCGGGTCCGCGGGAAGTCGTCCTCGCCGACTCCGACGACCTGCGTCTTGCCGGCGAGGCGGCGCAGCGCCGCGGAGTGCAGTACCCGGGCCCGGTCACGCTGGAAGGGCGAACGGGACAGCGCACCGGCCTTCTGATCCTCGGCTACCAGCCGTTGCTGCGCGGCCTCGCAGTACCTGCCGGTCACCGGGCGAGGACCTTACACTGCCCCGGGACCGCGGGCCCGGTCGGAGTGGAAGATCCGGTAGTACAGGTATCCCGCGGCCTCGCGTAACACGTAGCGGAACTGGGTGGTTCGGGTGTGCACCGCCGGACCGGTGCGCGCCGGTGAGGTGGCGACCCGGATACCGAGGTCGCTGGCGATCCGCCGAGACCGCAGTTCGTGCCATGGATCGGTGACGATCACCGCGGTTCGCCAGTGATGTTTCTCGAAGAGCGCGTCGACGGCCCGCAGGCTGTCCAGCGTGTTGCCGCCGGTCGGGACGGCGTTGATCGCGGCTCGCGGTACGCCGTGGCTAGCGAGCCAACTCGCGCCGGCCTCCGCTTCGGTATAGCGGTCCGCGGGCAGCTTGCCGCCGACCGTGACGATCCGCGGGGCAACCTTGTCGCGATAGAGCGTCCGGGCGTGCGCCAACCGGGCGGTGAAGACCTCCGACGGTCGGCCGTTGTACTGGCTCGCGCCGAGGACGATGATCGCGTCAGAGCGTGGGCGACTGTCGTCCCGGGCGACCTTCCAGACCATGAAGCAGGTACCGAGGAAGATCAACAGAGCCAGGCTGACCACCAGCGCCACGATGCGGCGCACCCATCGGAAGATCAGCACTGGCCACCTGGCGGAGAAAAGGAAGAGGGACCCGTCACCGTAGCGACGGATCCCTCTTCCGAACTCACTCCACCAGGGTAGAGGTGATCAGCGGGTGTCGCTGCCCGCCACCTCCGCCGCCGCCCGGCCGGCCTCCAGCCGAGCCACCGGTACCCGGAACGGCGAGCAGGAGACGTAGTCCAGGCCCACCTCGTGGAAGAAGTGCACCGACTCCGGGTCGCCGCCGTGCTCACCGCAGACGCCGAGGTGCAGGTCAGGCCGCGCCGCCCGGCCAGCCTCGACTGCGATCCGGACCAGCTCGCCAACGCCGTCCTTGTCGATCGTCTCGAACGGCGACACCCCAAAGATCCCGAGCTCCAGGTACCGGGAGAAGAACGCCGCCTCGACGTCGTCCCGGGAGAAGCCCCAGGTCATCTGGGTGAGGTCGTTGGTACCGAAGGAGAAGAACTCCGCGAACTCAGCGATCTCCCCGGCCCGCAAAGCACCGCGCGGTACCTCGATCATGGTCCCGATCAGGGCGGGCACGTCGACGCCGCTTTCCTTCGCCACATCGGCGAGGATGCCGAGCGCCTCGTCCCGTACCGCCTCCAGCTCCTGCACGGCGCCGACCAGCGGCACCATGATCTCCGGCCGGGGGTCCAGACCCCGCTTGCGGCACTCCACCGCAGCCTCAGCGATCGCCCGTACCTGCAGCGCGAACAGACCCGGAATGACCAGGCCGAGCCGTACTCCACGCAGGCCGAGCATCGGGTTCTGCTCGTGCAGCCGGCGTACCGCCTCCAGCAGAACGCGGTCCTTCTCCTCGATCGTCTCGCCCTTGGACTCCGCGACCGCGTGCTTCACCGACAGCTCGGTGAGGTCGGGCAGGAACTCGTGCAGCGGCGGGTCGATCAGCCGGATGGTCACCGGCAGGCCGTCCATCGCGGTCAAGATGCCGACGAAGTCCTCCCGCTGCAACGGCAGCAACTCGGCGAGCGCAGCCTCGCGCTCGGCGTCGGAGTTCGCGAGGATGAGCCGCTCGACGTTCTTCCGCCGCTCGCCGAGGAACATGTGCTCGGTCCGGCACAGCCCGATGCCGGCGGCGCCGAACCGGCGGGCCCGCTCGGCGTCCTCCGGGGTGTCCGCGTTGGCCCGTACGCCGAGCCGGCGCTTCGCGTCGGCCTGCTCCATGATCTGGTGCACGGCGGCGACCAGCTCGTCGCTGTCGGCGGCGAGGGTGCCCTCGAAGTACTGCACCACCGGGCTCGGTACGACCGGCACCGCACCGAGAAAGACGACGCCGCTGGTGCCGTCGATCGAGATGAGGTCGCCTTCCTTGACGGTGATCCCGGCGGGGGTGGTGAAGCTCCGCGCCTTGATGTCGACGTCGATCTCCTCGGCGCCGGAGACGCAGGTCTTGCCCATGCCGCGGGCTACCACCGCGGCGTGCGAGGTCTTGCCGCCGCGGTTGGTCAGGATGCCCTGCGCCGCGATCATGCCGTGCAGGTCGTCCGGGTTGGTCTCCCGGCGCACCAAAATCACGTCTTCGCCGCGCGCCGCCCACTCCACCGCGGTGTCGGAGTCGAAGACAACCTTGCCGACGGCCGCACCCGGGGAGGCGTTGACGCCCTTGGCGATCTTCTCCCGCGCTGCCCCCTCGTCGAACCGGGGGAACATCAGCTGCATGAGCTGAGCACCATTGACCCGCTGCAGCGCCTCCTCGGCGGTGATCAGGCCTTCATCCACCAGCTGGGTGGCGATCCGGAACGCTGCCCCGGCGGTGCGCTTGCCGACCCGGGTCTGCAGCATCCACAGCTTGCCGCGCTGAATGGTGAATTCGATGTCACACAGGTCGCTGTAGTGCTGCTCGAGCTTGCTCATGATTCCCATGAGCTCGTCGTAGGACTTCTTGTCGATATTCTCCAGGTCGTGCAGTGACACCGTGTTGCGGATACCGGCGACAACGTCCTCGCCCTGGGCGTCCTCGAGGTAGTCGCCGTACACGCCGCGCTCGCCGCTGCCCGGGTCGCGGGTGAAGCCGACCCCGGTACCGGAGTTCTCCCCGATGTTGCCGAAGACCATCGCCTGCACGTTGACCGCCGTACCGAGATCGGCCGGAATCCGCTCCTGCCGCCGGTACAGGATGGCCCGGTCGGCGTTCCAGGAGTTGAAGACCGCCAGCACGGCCGCGTCCAGCTGCTCGCGCGGGTTCTGCGGGAAGTCCTTGCCGGAATGCTCCTTGATGATCGCCTTGTACGAGCCGACGATCTCGCGCAGGTCCTTCTCGTCGAGGTCGAGGTCCGCCTTGACGCCCTTGCGCTCCTTGACCCCGTCGAAGGCCCCCTCGAAGTGCCCACCGTCGATGTCCAGCACCGTCTTGCCGAACATCTGCAGCAGGCGGCGGTAGGAGTCCCAGGCGAACCGGTCGTTGTCGGCCTGCTTGGCGAGGCCCTGCACAGACTCGTCGTTGAGGCCGATGTTGAGGACGGTCTCCATCATCCCGGGCATGGAGAATTTGGCCCCGGATCGGACCGAGACCAGCAGCGGGTCATCGGCCTGGCCGAGCTTCTTGCCCATCGCCTGCTCGAGGGTGCCGAGGTGTTCGGTGACCTGCTCGGCCAACTCGGTCGGGACGCTGCCGCTCTTCAGGTACGCCTTGCAGGCGTCGGTGCTGATGACGAAGCCTGGCGGCACCGGCAGGCCAATATTCGTCATCTCGGCAAGGTTCGCGCCCTTGCCTCCGAGGATGTCTTTGAGATCCTTATTGCCCTCGGAAAAGTCGTACACGTACTTCGGCTGGTCACTGGCCACAACGGGCTCCTCAAGGCATGCGGGGACGGCAAACGGCTTGCCGGAAAGGGTACCGAGGCCGGTCCGGCCGCCGACACGAGGCTGTGACCTACGACTCTTCCTCGCTCAGCAGGGGCCGAGGCGCTCGGTGAGGTAACCGGTGATGGCGTCCAGGGAGACGCGCTGCTGGGTCATCGAGTCCCGGTCGCGGATCGTTACCGCCTGATCATCAAGTGAGTCGAAGTCGACGGTGATGCAGTACGGGGTGCCGATCTCGTCCTGGCGGCGGTAGCGACGGCCGATGGCGCCGGCGTCGTCGAACTCCACATTCCAACTGCGCCGCAGGTTCGCCGCGAGCTCTTTGGCCACCGGGGTGAGCCGTTCGTTGCGCGACAGCGGGAGCACCGCGGCCTTCACCGGCGCCAGCCGGGAATCCAGCCGCAGGACGACCCGCTTGGCCACTCCCCCCTTGGTGTTCGGCGCCTCGTCCTCGGCGTAGGCATCGAGCAGGAAGGTGAGCGCGCAGCGGTCCACGCCGGCGGCCGGCTCGATGACGTACGGAGTGTACCGCTCGTCCCGTTCCTGGTCGAAGTACGACAGGTCCGCTCCGCTGGCCTTGGAATGCACGGTGAGGTCGTAGTCGGTCCGGTTCGCGATGCCTTCCAGCTCACCCCACTCGCTGCCGGTGAAGTTGAACCGGTACTCGATGTCCACCGTCCGTGTGGAGTAGTGCGACCGCTTCTCCGCCGGATGCTCATAGAGCCGCAGGTTCGCCGGTGAGATGCCGAGGTCGGTGTACCAGGCCATGCGCTCATCGATCCAGTACTGGTGCCAATCGGCGTCGGTACCGGGCACGACGAAGAACTCCATCTCCATCTGCTCGAACTCCCGCGTCCGGAAGATGAAGTTGCCCGGCGTGATCTCGTTCCGGAAGGACTTGCCGATCTGTCCGATGCCGAACGGCGGCTTCTTGCGCGCGGATTGCTGAACGTTGAGGTAGTTCACGAAGATGCCCTGCGCGGTTTCGGGCCGCAGGTACGCGAGGCCGGATTCGTCCTCGACCGGCCCGAGGTGGGTCTTCAGCAGGCCGTTGAACATTCGCGGTTCGGTGAAAGCACCCTTGGTGCCGCAATGCGGGCAGCTCAGGTCCGCCAGCCCGCCGGGGGGCGTGGCGCCGTCGTGCTTGGCGGCGTACGCCTCCTCTAGGTGATCGGCGCGGAACCGCTTGTGGCAAGACTGGCACTCGGTCAGCGGATCGACGAACGCCTCGACGTGACCGGAGGTCTGCCATACCTCCTTGGCCAGGATCACACAGGAGTCGAGCCCCACCACGTCGTCGCGACCCTGGACGACCGCCTTCCACCATTGCCGCTTGACGTTGTTCTTCAGTTCGACGCCAAGCGGGCCGTAGTCCCAACTGGCCCGAAGGCCGCCGTAGATCTCGCTGCTGGGATAGACTAGGCCGCGCCGCTTGGCGAGCGAAACGATCGTGTCCATGCGGTCGGCCACGGAAACTCCATCCGGCTGGCGGTCGGCGGGTGAATCTGCAGGCTACTCCGCCCGGATTCAGCCGGCCTCGGCCGAACGATCACTCGTCGCGGTGGTGATCCCGTCCGGTCCTTCGGTACGCAGCACCTCGAAGGCGGTCGGCAGCTGCAGAGCCCGGGACAGCAGTGGCGCGGTGGCCACCTTGACGTCGTACTGGGAGAGCGCGCGACGGTAGTCCCCGACCCCGGACCAGTCCAGCAGGAGAGCCCACGTACTCGGATCGTCCACCGAGCGCCCGAGCTGACTGCTGCGGTAGCCGGGTCGGGCGGCGAGCGGCGCCAGTGCGGCGGCGGCCTGGGTCGGAAACTCAGCCGCCTCCTCGTCGGATACGCGGAACAGCAGCACGACCAGCACCGCCCTACGCTAGAGGCATGACCTGGCGTGCGGATCTCGAACGGCGCAGCGTCGGGCCGTTGCGCCGGCTCTCGGCGCTGCCGCGTTGGGCCATGGTCTTCGTTGTGGTCGGCGTGCTGATGACCGGACTGCTGCTGCCCGGACCGATCGGCGCGCTCGCTCTGGTGCTGCTGGCGCTGTTCCTCGGCTGGCTGCTGGCACTGTCCTGGCCGGCTCTCGTCCCCACGGCGCGACTGTTGCGCCTGGCAGTGGTGGCGGGCCTGGTCGGGGTGGCGGCCACCCGGCTGTGACTGAGCGCGCATGACGAATGGCCGAAGGGATGCCATCAGCGCGGCGCTGGGTACCTCGGCCACGTTCACCAGCGCCCAGGCGCTGTACGCCGGGTTGCGCGCCAACGGGCAGCGGGTCGGGCTCGCCACGGTGTACCGCCACCTGCAAGCCCTCGCCGAAGCCGGCGAGGTGGACGTGTTGCGTACCGACGACGGCGAGACGGTCTATCGCCGCTGCGCCACCGACCGCCACCACCACCACCTGGTCTGCCGAGTCTGCGGGGCCACGGTGGAGGTGGCCGACCGAGCGGTGGAGCGATGGGCGGAGCGGGTGGCCGCCGAGCACGGCTTCCGCGATGCGGCGCATACCGTGGAGATCTATGGCACCTGTCGGTCCTGCGCCGGCGGCTGAGGTCGGGTTTCGGCCAGCGTGCCGGCCCGCTCCAGCAGTTCGACCCGGTTACCGGCGGGATCACGGGTGAAGCCGCGTCGGCCGCCGAACAGGTCCGCCTGCTCGGTCCACTCCGCGCCGGCGCCGTGCAGCCGGCTCAGCACGCCGTCGAAGTCGTCCACCACCACTCCGAAGTGCGGATCGGGATGGCGCTACCCGGCGCGCTCGGAGAGGTGCAGTTGGGTGCCGTCCGCGAGATCGAACCACGCGCCCTCCGGGGCCACTCCGGGACTCGGTTTGGCCACCCGGGTCATGCCGAGGATGTCGGTGTAGAACGGCACCACGGCTTCGGTACGGCCGGGCGGTACGACGACGTTGACGTGATGCAGCCGGTTCATCATTCCTCCCGCAAGGAAAGCGGTACCGGATTGGGCACGGCGCCGCCGTAACGCCGGTCCCGCCCGGCGTACGCCTCGCACGCCGCCCACAGGTGCCGGCGGTCGAAGTCCGGCCAGAGCGTATCGACGAACGCGAGCTCGGCATAGGCGGATTGCCACAGCAGGAAGTTGGAGATCCGCTGCTCGCCGCTGGTCCGCAGGAACAGGTCGACGTCGGGCATGTCCGGCTCGTCGAGGTAGCGGACCAGCGTGCGTTCATCGACCCGGTGCGGGTCCAGCCGACCGGCGGCCGCGTCGACGGCGATCGCCCGGGCGGCGTCGGCCAACTCAGCCCGGCCGCCGTAGTTGACGCACATCGTCAAAGTGAGCACGGTGTTGTCCTTGGTGAGTTCCTCGGCCTCCTCCAGCCGGCGGATGACCCGCCGCCACAGCCGGGGCCGGCGGCCGGCCCAACGGACCCGGACCCCGAGGGCATGCATCTCATCGCGCCGACGGACCAGCACGTCCTCGTTGAAACCCATCAGGAAGCGCACCTCCTCGGGTGAACGCTTCCAGTTCTCGGTGGAGAACGCGTACGCCGACAGCCACCGGATACCTAGTTCGATCGCACCCTCCACGCAGTCGAAGAGCGCGTGCTCACCCGCGGCGTGACCGGCCGTACGAGGCAGGCCACGCTGTTTCGCCCAGCGGCCGTTGCCGTCCATCACCAGCGCCACGTGGCGGGGTACGAGATCCCGCGGAATGCTGGGCGCTCGGGCGCCGGAGGGGTGCGGGGACGGCGCTGCCGCCGGCGCGCGGTGCCGAGACGCCCGGGCGCTCACCCGGAGTCCACCAGCGACAGCGACCGCAGGCTGCGCTCCAGATGCCACTGCAGGTGCGCGGCGACCAGTCCGCTGGCTTCCCGTCGTACCCGCTCCGGGCTGCCGTCGGCGTCCGTCCAGTCCCCGTTGAGCAGGGCTCGAACCAGGCCCAAGGTCTCCGTCGCCGGGGTCACCGCCCCGGGCGGGCGGCACGCGGCACAGACCACTCCCCCGGCCGCCACGGCGAAGGCCCGGTGCGGCCCGGGCAGTCCGCAGCGCGTACATCCGTCCAGGGCAACCTGGTAGCCGGCGGTGGCCATGGCCCGCAGCACGAACGCGTCCAAAACCAGCCGCGCCGGATGCTCCTTGGCGTCCAGCGCGCGCAGGGCGCCGACCAGGAGCAGGTAGAGCCGCAGCGCCGGTTCCCGCTCCTCGGCGGTGAGCCGCTCGGCGGTCTCCAGCACCGCCGCCGCCGCGGTGTGCGCGGGATAGTTCCCGGCGAGGCGGGAACCGAAGGCGTCCAGCGTCTCCGCTTGGGTGACGATGTCCAACGAGCGCCCCTCGTACAGCTGCACGTCGACCCGGGTGGCCGGCTCCAGCCGGGCCCCGAAACGGGAGCGGGTCCGGCGTACGCCCTTGGCGACCGCGCGGACCCGGCCGGTGCGGCGGGTCAGCAGGGTGATGATCCGGTCAGCTTCGCCGAGTTTCTGGGTACGCAGCACCACCCCCTCGTCCCGGTAGAGCGCCATCCGGCCATTCTCGCCCCCACCAGCCCCAACCGCCGCTCGCCTCGCCGCCCGCGGGAGCTATCCGGGCCTCCCCGGCCCTCGTCCCGCCCCCCGTCCCGCCCCCGTCCCGCGCCCCTGTCGCGGGCCCCCGTCCCGCGCCCCTGTCGCGCGCCCCCGTCCCGCGCCCCTGTCGCGCGCCCCCGTCCCGCGCCCCTGGCGCGCGCCGATCGCGCGCCCCTGTCGCGCGCCGATCATGCTCGATCGGCGGTCATACCAGCGGGAACGACGTCCGTACGAGCATGATCGGCGCCAGGAACCCGGGCGGGGCCGGGCGGGGCCGGGCGGGGCGGCGGCGGGCGGGGAGATGAGCGGGGTCAGAAGCCCAGGCGGCGGAGTTGCTTCGGGTTGCGCTGCCAGTCCTTGGCCACCTTGACTCGCAGGTCGAGATACACCCGACTGCC
>JBDUDX010000051.1:0-3392 GCA_040002735.1 Frankiaceae bacterium
TAGAGGCGACCGGTCAAAGAGCACATCGACCTGCAAACGCTGCACTGGGGGAGCGGTGGGTCTCCGTCGTCATGCAACTGGTGGGTCTGCGCCGAGCCGCAGTCGCACCTTCTCTGCGAAGCCTCGCGCTCCGGCGGCAGTCAGCGAATGAAGCACATCCCGAGCGTCGAGCTGCGCCGGGCGAATCTGTTGGAGGGCGCGAGTCGGCCCTCCGGCGTCCGCAGCCGCCGGTCGTGCAGTACCTCGACATAGCCGGGGCTGAGCGCATCGAGCTCCGCGGCCACCGCACGTTCACCCCGGGCGCCCTGCGCCCACACCCGCGTGGACGGCGGTTCCCGGGTGAGCGCGAGGACCAACCTGCCCAGCTGCGGATACCGCGCGCGGGTACCTCCTCGCGGTCGCGGCACCGGCGCTGGTACTCGGCCTGCGCCGACCCGCCGGCCGATCCCCTTGGCATGGGCGGCGCCGTGGCCACGCTCGACCGGGCGGGCGCAGCTGCCGTCTGTATTCGTAGGCCGAGGGCGACAGGCCACCGACGATCTCGGATACCTGGCCAAAAGGCATCTCGGCCCGCTGTCCGGACGGCAGTCGCAGGTATTCGGTGAGGGCGACGTCCTTGGCCAATTCGAAACCTCCTTAGCCGGTCATGCTGCGTCAAGCAAGGAAACGTCATACGGCTTCATCCGCTTATCCGCCGTAACAAGAGTCAGCCCCTCAGCCTGGGCCTGGGCTACCAGCAGCCGGTCGAACGGGTCCCGATGGTAGGTCGGCAAGTGGCGTACCGCCAGTGCGTGAATCACCGAAATATCGAGCGGAGTGAAGGAGTTCGCGGTGAGTTGCTCAGTAAGGTCATCAGGTGCGGTCAGCTTGCCCAAGCCGGCTTTGATCGCAAGTTCCCACGCGCTCGCCGCCGAGACGTAAATCTGCGTCGCGGCATCGCCAATAGCGTCGCGAGCCGTTGCCGATAGCTTGTCGTCGTCCGCCAGCCACCAGAGCAGTACGTGCGTGTCCAGAAGCAGCCTCACTCGGCTTCTCCGAAGAATGCGGTTTCAAGCTCAGCCGGCCATTCGTCGAAGTCCTCCGCGATCTGCACGCGACCCCGCCATGCACCAGGACGACGTGGCGCGGCTTCGTGCGCGTACGGGATGAGGCGCGCGATGGGTCGGCCAGCCCGCGCGATGACGACGTCATCGCCAGCCGCCACTGCGTCGAGCAACCGGGACAGTTGGGTCTTGGCTTCGTACACGTTGACCTGCACCATCCCGCAATACTCGCCTCGCTGACCAACGTTGGTCAAGCAGCAGCCCAGCTGAAGGCCCATCACGATCCTCGTCACGGGAGGACTTGGGCAGAGCTGTCAGGTGACCGCCTCGGGTCAACGAGGTGATTCAGGCGGTCACGGTCGTAGCGGCGACGACGTTCTCAGGCGTAGTGGTCACCATTTCCGCCGAAGGCTTCTCGCGAGTACGCCGCCCGGCGCGGGCGGGTGGTGGCGGCAGGACGTTGCGTGTCCGAGATCGCATCGGGGGACACGTCTTGGTCAGGACGAAGAGTGCTGATGCGCTCCGTCCGACGACCGGGGGTGGGACACCAGGCCAGAGAACCGGAGTCTCGGAGCTGGCCGGAGGTGACAGCGCCATCCACTGCGACAGCCTGAACCACCTCGATCGAATCTCCCCGATAGGAGGGAAACCCTCAACTCGCGGCCTCCGACACCTGCAGCTTGCTGTCCAGCAGTGCGAGATCTGCGGAAGCCAGGCCGGCAGCCCAACCGTACCCGTTGCTGATGTTGGTCTCCCGTGCCACGGTGTTCGGAAACATCTCAGCGGTGGCGGAGTCCACGCGCTCCGAGTGGCGACGAAGCACGGGAACAAGCTCACCCTTGCGACCGGTCTGGTCGACCGCACCCGAAGTGGCTGCCTGCAGGCGTTCACCGATGCGCGCGGCATAGGCCAACAGGAAAGATCTGCGGAACGAGGTGGTCCTGGACTGACCGCGCCGATCCGCCTGACGACCGTAGCGAAGCATCGCGGCGTCCGCCTGAACCAGAAGCGAGGTCACAAGAAGCTCAACCGCCTCAAGATCACGTAGTTCCCCGATAACCGAACTGAAGCCGAGTTGTTCCGACACCACCGACCGACACCGGTTGGCAGCGGCCACCGCATCGACAAGCATCGCCTTCGGGAAAACGTACGGGGGATTGATCCACAGCCGGCGGGCCGTCACCGGCTGGCCAACCGACTCGCGCGACGCGTCCTGCAGCAGCCGGCCGAGGGAGTACCGGCTCATCAACTCCTGCGCCTTACCGGACAACGCCTCCGCCTCGTCGGGGTACTCCGTGGACTCCGCTTTGGCGAGTAGCGACCGAACCTTTGCCAGCACCCTCGAGTCGCTTCCGCCCCCGATGGTGGACGAACCCTCGTACGCCCCCGGAGGCGCCATCAGTTGAGGAATGACCGGCAACGTCACCAGGACGGCGCACAGCCCCAAGGCGACCTCGAGGTCGACCTGAGCCGTCAGGTCTGACGGCTCGCACCGCCCCAACCGGTCGAGGTCATGCCGCCAGGCAGGTGCGACCCGCGACGGCGAATGCCGGCCGGTCTCGGCCGCGACCCAGCTCGCAACCAGTGGAACGTGACGGGTGTTGAGCCGCCGGGTGACGATCTCGGCGAGATCCGTCGGCGTCCAACCGCCGTGCACCACCCCCGCGATCACGCATTCGAGCAGTTCGGCCATGACTTCGCCAGCCAGCCCGGGAGGAACCGGACCCTCCGGATCAGCCAAGGTTGCCGCGTAACGGCCGACGCAGGTCCGATCAGCGGCCACCTCGGCGACGATTCCTTGGACGAAGAACATCGCCTGCTCACGGGCCCGACCTCGGGGGTCCGCGCGCTGGCCGAAGAAGGCCGCACCCTGAGGTGTGCCGGCAGACCGTTCGCGGCCCCGCTTACGCCGTTTCGCGGCGCGACGCGCCCGGTTGTTGACTCCCATGCGACGCTCCCGCTTGCCGTTGCCGTTGCCGTTGCCGTTGCACGCTAACCGGCCCGGACGACATTTTGACCCTTGACACGCTGATCCGCTGGGCAGCGCGGATGCGAGCGTCGTCGAGGTGGCGTACCAGCGACCGTGCTCTCCGTGCTGTTAATGCTGATCTTCATCGTGGACGTCATCGCCCTTCCGCTCGCCTGCATGGCGGTGCGACACGCGGGGTAGCGGCGGATCATCGTTCCGTGCTCGTGGCGTGAGGCGTGGAGGGTGGCGTCGACGGACCCCGGCGTCGATGCTGGCGAGGACCACGGAATTCCCGGTCCGGCATAATACCGCGGAGGTCACCATGTCGTCGGCGGTGTTCAGAAGCGGCGAACAGGCTGGGGAAACCGTGACGGACGTGG
>JBDUDX010000052.1:0-3887 GCA_040002735.1 Frankiaceae bacterium
CGACCACCCGGCAGACGTGGGTGAAGTGGGCGGTACCGCCACGCAGCACCAGCCCGAGCGCAACCACCGCGTCGTGGGCGGCGGCGAGTTCGGCGGCGACCACCGGGACCTCCAGGGCACCGGGTACGCGTACCACGGTGGGATCGGCGACTCCCGCCTCCTCGGCGGCGTGCTGGGCGGCGTCGAGCAGCGCGTCCGTGATCTCCGGGTACCACTGCGTGACCACCAACGCCAGGCTCAGGCCGGGGGCGTCCGGCACATCGGCCGCAGGTGCTCCCTCGCCGCTCACCGGGCCTCGCTTGTGCGGCAGTGGAGCGTTTGGCCGGTCCCAGCCGGCCGGTTGCTCCACTCCCCGGCGCTGTGGCGTTTTGTGCTAGCGGGAGGTCGCGCGATCCTCCACACCGCGCTGTCCGAAGTGGCGGTCATGAGCCGCAACTCGCGGCGGGGAGGTCGCCCAGGTCGGGGATGTCGGGGAGGTTCGGCAGGTCGTGGCCCATCCGGTCACGCTTGGTCTGCAGGTACCGCAGGTTCTCCGGGGTGGGCGTCGCCGGCAGCGGTACCCGGCGGAGGATCTGTAGCCCGTACCCCTCCAGCCCGGCCCGCTTCGCCGGGTTGTTGGTGAGCAACCGCATGGTGCGTACGCCCAGGTCGACGAGGATCTGAGCGCCGGTTCCGTAGTCCCGGCCGTCCGCGGGCAGGCCGAGTTCGAGGTTGGCGTCCACAGTGTCCGCGCCGGATTCCTGCAGCTCGTACGCCTGCAGCTTGTGCAGTAGACCGATCCCGCGGCCCTCGTGGCCGCGCAGGTACAGCACCACGCCGCGGCCCTCGGCGGCCACCGCGGCGATCGCGGCGTTGAGTTGCGGGCCGCAGTCGCAGCGCAGTGAGCCGAGCACGTCGCCGGTGAGGCATTCGGAGTGCACCCGGACCAGCACGTCCCGGCCGTCGCCGAGGTCGCCGCAGACCAGCGCCAGGTGCTCCCGGCCGTCGAGCAACCCCTGGTATCCGACCGCCCGGAACATCCCGTGCGCGGTGGGGATCTGCGCCTCGGCGACCGCCCGCACCTGGCTCTCGTGTCGCCGCCGGTACTCGATCAGATCCGCGATGGAGATCATCGTCAGCCCGTACTCCGCGGCAAAGGCGGTCAGCTCCGGGAGCCGGGCCATCGTGCCGTCCGGGTTCATGATCTCGCAGATCACCCCGGCCGGCCGCAGCCCGGCGAGCCGGGCCAGGTCCACCGCCGCCTCGGTGTGGCCGGGCCGGCGGAGAACGCCCCCGGCCTTGGCCCGCAGCGGGAACATGTGGCCGGGCCGGACCAGGTCCTGCGCGGTCGACGTCGGGTCGACCAGTACCTCCACGGTCCGGGCCCGATCGGCCGCGGAGATGCCGGTGGTCACGCCGTGCCGGGCGTCGACGGAGACCGTGAACGCGGTACCCATCCGCTCGGTGTTGTCCAGCGCCATCTGCCGCAGTTGGAGGCGATCAAGGTCCGCGCCCTCCATCGGTACGCAGAGCAGCCCTCGGCAGTGGGTCATCAGGAACGCGATCAGCTCGGGGGTCACCAGCTCCGCGGCGAAGATCAGATCGCCCTCGTTCTCCCGGTCCTCGTCGTCGGTGACGATCACGCCCCGGCCGGCAGCGATGTCGGCGACCGCCCGCTCGATGGTGCCGAAGCGCAGGTCGCCGTCTTGCAGCGGAGTGGTCATCGGGTACTCCCCAGTAGCTTCTCGACGTACTTCGCCAGCACGTCGACTTCGAGGTTGACTCGCTCCCCCGGCTGCTTGGCGCCAAGAGTCGTACGGTCCAGCGTGGTCGGGATGAGACTCACGGTGAAGCTGTCGTCCGTCACGGCCACCACGGTGAGGCTGATGCCATCCACGGCGATCGAGCCCTTCTCCACCACGTACCGGGCCAGGTCGGCCGGTAGCGAGATCCGGACCAGCTCCCAGTGCTCGGCGGACGTGCGGTCGATGATCTTCCCGGTGCCGTCGACGTGTCCTTGCATCAGGTGCCCGCCGAGGCGGGTGGTCGGGGTGACCGCGCGTTCCAGGTTGACCGGGTCGCCGGGCTGCAGCGGGCCGAGACTGGACCGGGCGAGCGTCTCGGCCATCACGTCTGCGGTGAACCCGCCATCGGCCACACCGGTAACGGTGAGGCAGACGCCGTTCACCGCGATCGAGTCGCCGTCGGCCGCGTCGGCGGTGACCGTCGGCCCACGGACGGTGAGTCGGGCGGCCTCGTCGAGCGCTTCCACCGCGACGACGGAGCCGAGTTCTTCCACGATGCCGGTGAACATCAGACTCCCATCGGGTAGGCGGTGAGCCGCAGGTCGTCGCCGAGTTGGGTGACATCGGTGATCCGCAGCCGCCGGGTCTCGCTGATGGTCGTGACGCCGGCGTCGCCGAGCGCTGCTGGCCCGGCGCCGAGCAGGGCCGGCGCCAGGTAGCCGATCACCTTGTCGATCAGTCCTGCGGCCAGCATCGCCCCGGCCACCGTCGGGCCGCCTTCCAGCAGGACGCTGCGGACGTCCCGCTCGTACAGGTAGTGCAGGGCGGCGGCCAGGTCGAGTCGGCCGTCGGGGCCGCGCTTGACGTCAGCGCCGGTGAGGACCCGAGTCTCCGCGGCGCCGGCCCGGACCCGGGCGTCCGGCGGCGTGCGGCCGTCGGTGTCCAGCACCACCCGCAGCGGATGGCGAGTGGTGTCCGCGTCCCGGACGGTGAGCTGCGGGTCGTCGGCGAGCACGGTGCCGACGCCGACCAGTACCGCGTCGGCTTCGGCGCGCAGCCGGTGCACGTCCGCGCGGGCCTCGGGGCCAGTGATCCATCGGCTGGTGCGGTCCGCGGCGGCCGAGCGACCGTCGAGCGTGGCCGCGTACTTCCAGGTGACGAACGGCCGGCCGGTTGTCACCCCGTGCAGCCAGGCCTCGTTCGCGGCAGCGGCTTCGGTCGCCAGCAGTCCGCCGGACACCTCGATCCCGGCCGTCCGCAGCACCGACTCACCACCACTGTGCAGGGGGTCCGCCACCGCGTAGACCACTCGCGCGATGCCCGCGTTGATCAGCTCTGAGGTGCAGGGGCCGGTACGGCCGGTGTGCACGCAGGGCTCCAGCGTCACCACCGCGGTGCCGCCCTCGGCGCGGCGTCCGGCGTCGGCGAGGGCGACGACTTCGGCGTGCGGTCCGCCGGCGCGCGCGTGCCAGCCTTCACCGACCGTCGTCCCGGACCGGTCCAGGACGACGGAACCGACGATGGGGTTGGGGCTGGTGGTCCCGAGGCCGCGACGGGCTAGTTCCAGGGCACGGCACATGGCCGGCTCCCGCGTACTGGCCCCTGTGGCCATCACCCGTCACCTCCTCCGGGCGCATGGCTCCGGGGGGTACGACGGGACGCCGGTGACACTTGCCGAGGCGCATGGCGCACCGGGCACGTCACCTACCGACCCGCCCGTGCGCGCCTCCCATCCGGACTTTCACCGTCGGTACCGGAATTTCACCGGCTCAACCGGCCGCTGGCTGCGGTCGGGTCGCGGACTATCACCGCCGGTTCGGATTTACACCGACCCCGGAGCGCACGTGCTCCCGCCCAGTGTGGCACGTGTTGTACCGAACCCGGGAGGGGGCTTCCCACGACGCTCCGGCCCAGCCACGGCATGGCGAAGCCGCGCAAACGATCTCCTTGGCCCCCGCTGTCGCCGTTGAGCTCCCCCAATCCCGCCCGGTCACGACAACACGGTGAGCCAAGGAGATCAACTCGTAGCCGCAGACAGACTTCAGTTCCACCGTCGACGCTGCCGCCCAGCCCGCTGATCGGTCCTCCGCGGCAACTAGGGTCTGCGACATGCCGGACGGGACGGAACAGCCGCGAGATCGGGCGTATCGGCTGCGCATCGCG
>JBDUDX010000053.1:0-17889 GCA_040002735.1 Frankiaceae bacterium
GTCCGCGATCTACTCGATCGACAAGTCCAAAATCCACGGCGGGATAGCCAAGTTTCTGGTCGCCGGCCAGCGTGCCCAGTTCGCCGCCTTCAACCTTGACAACCTGCTGCACGGGCGCAACATGGCCGTGCTCGGTGGCCAGTGCTCGTTGTTCTCGGTGGCTGCTCTGGAGGCGGTCATGGCCCTGCATCACCAGCGTGCACCGTGGGTCCGGGACTCTGAAGTCGAGGACTCCAAGCTGTCGCTGCAGATCAAGGACGTCGGCTTCAGCACGAAAATCAGCTCGCGGGCTCGGGCGTTCGTCGGCCCGATGACCGATCTCCGTGCTTTGCATGGGCAGCAGGTCAAATGGACCTACGGCTCGATCGACCTGTGGCCGGGCCAGCGAGGAGACACCAAGGGTCAGCCGATGCACCCGAACCTTCGGCTTCGCTGGTTCGAGAACGTCTCGATGGTCTTCAACATCGCCACTCGGATGGCGTTCCTGCTACTACTGTTCGCAGCACTGAACATCCATGCCTTCATCTTCAATCCGGTCTGGCTGATCCCGCCGGCGGTGGCCGTCGGGCTGAACCTGCGGATGACGCTCGCAATGCACGACAAGTCGAAGTCCGACTTCGGCTACGCGCTCGGAGTACTTCCCGCGGAAGCGTACATGTGGGTCAGGATGGGCCACTTCATGACGTCGTGGGCCAAATTCTTCTCCCGAGTCGAGAAGGACAACTGGGCGGCGCAGGCCAGTGCCGAGAACGGTCGCGGCAAGGCCTACGTCTTCCCCGCTGTCGTCGCGGCCACCGTATTCGGGATTCTGATCTTCGCCTGGAGCCAGCAGTCGGTCGTCGTGCAGTCCGCGATCCTCTCCCTGGGATGGCCGATCCTGTACCTGATCACGATCGTGCAGACGCTGTTCATGGTCAAGAAGTTCGTCCGCCGGCAGCGCGGTTTCACGGTCTGACCTGTTCCGCGGCAGCCCCGACATCGATCTTGGTGCCGGGGCTGCCGTTACGGCATCGTCGGCAGTCGGATCGGCGGCGCAAGCGGCATCGGGAGCTCACGGCCGAGGAAGTCCAGCGCGGCGGGTAGGGCCTCGTTCCAGGTCCCGAAGTTGTGCCCGCCGCCCGGCGACAGCGTCGCGACGATGGGCAGCTTGGGTGCATGCTGACGAGCCGCCGCCCGCAACTGTAAAATTTGTTGCTCGGCGAAGCGGTCGTCGGCCGATGCCGTCAGGAAGAGAGCCGGCCCGGTCGGCTTGCGGTGACCGACCCACCACAGCGGCGAGTTGCGTTGCAGCGCGCCGCGACTGCCGCGGTAGAGCGGGCGGGTGCCTGCTTCGGTAGCGGCGATGAAGTAGCCCGACAGGCTGGCTGCGCCCGAGAAACGGTCCGGATGGTGCAGGCCGAGGTTGACCGCGCAGAAGCCGCCTTCGGAGTAGCCGGCGGCAGCGAATGAACGACCCGACAGCACCCGGAAGGCGGCCTCGACGTCGGCGGGTACGTCGACCGCGAGGTAGGTCTCATTGCGCTCCCCGTTTACCGCGTCCACGCACTCACTGGCGCGGTGGCTGTACGTGGTCGGGATCGCGGCGATGACCGGTGGCATCCGGCGGGCTGCGATCTCGGTATCCAGGACCCGACTGATGGAGAGCTGGTCGCTGAAGTTGCCGGGTCGTCCAGGGTAACCATGGAGCAGCTCGACTACCGGCAGCGCGACATCGGAAGGCGAACTGGAGTAGGCGGCCGGCAGGTACAGCAAACCGTTCCGGCTGATGCCAGAGCGGGGACCGCCGAAAGTTACCGCGAGCAACACCCCGTGGCCGGCCCTGGCTTGGGAAATGCCGTGTTGTTGCCAATGCTTCGTCAAGACAACTAGGCGGGCCTGGCTCTTGACCTCCCCGAAGGAGGCCGGCGGATCGTAGGACTGCGCCGATATGGCCAGCAGGTCGCGGAAGGAGGCGTAGAAGCCAAAGCTGCGATTGAGCAGCGTTCCACCGACGGCCGCACCGAGCAGCATCACCAGCAGCAGACTGACCAACCGCCCGGGAAACGCCAGGCGCCCCGGCCACCGTGTCCACGACAGCCCGACAGCCAGCGGCAAGGCCACCCCGACCGCGCACAGTAGCACCAGGAACGGCAACCCGAGCAAGCTCACGATCGGCCGTCCGGCTGCCCCTGGGCCACGACGGCGCCGAATCTCGCCCTAGCCACAGGCACAAAGATCAGGGGGTTTCACCCGGCCCCTTTCCTTCCACACGGGCGCCACACTGGCGCCACACCGGCAGTCGTGGGCTCGGCCGCCGCTTCCGTACTCCAGCATGTGCCCGATTCCCGCATGCTGATGAGGTGCGGTTGCGAGCTGAACAACCCGGAAGCAGCGGTACCCGGTCCGCCACGCCACGCCGGCCGGCTGGACGCCGGCATCTCGTCGCACTCTGCGTGGTCGCCGTTCTGCTCAACGGGGTGGGCCTCACCGGACGCAGCACGGCAAGCTCGGCCGGTCCGCTGCGACTCGTCGCCCTCGGCGATTCCGTACCGGCCGGGACGGCGTGCCACTGCGCGAACTTCGTCGCCCTCCTCGGCGACCGCATCGCTGCCACACTCCACCGCCGCGTCCTTGTGATCAACGACGCCCGGCCGGGGGAGGACAGCACCGGCCTGCGGGCCGATCTCGACGGCGGTTCCGCCATTGGCGACGACGTGGCGAACACAGATGTGGTCGTGGTCAATATCGGCGCGAACGACGTTAGCTTCAACGATTACTCCGACGCCGGCTGTGCCGCCGAGCACACGGCTTGCTACACGACGGTGTTTTCGATGTTGCGCGCCAATCTGACCGCGGTCGTCCACCGCATCTCGGCACTCCGCCACGGCCAGGACACCCAGGTCGTCGTGGTCGGATACTGGAACACCTGGCAGGACGGTTCGGTCGGCGAGGCGAAGGGCCGCGAATTCCAGCAAGTCAGCGGGACCTGACCTCGGCGGTCAACCGCACTCTGCAGCAGGTCGCCCTCGCCGGCGGGCTTTCCTACGTCAATCTGGTGACGCCGTTCCACGGTGCTGACGGGGCGTCGGACGTCGACGCCATGCTGGCCGATGACGGCGACCACCCGAACGCCGCCGGCCATCGGGTCATCGCCGCGGCCATCCTCCGGCAACTCCCGGAACTGCTCACCCGGCGATGACCTCCCCCGCGGTGGCCGCGGAGCTCGATGAGCCGGTCCAGCACGATCAGTACGCGGGGGACCGGCTGGCCACGTCACTGGTTGGCGCCGGAACCGCGAGCCGGTATCCGCGCTTGATGACCGTCTGCACGACTGAAGGCTGACCGAGGGCGGCACGGAGTCGGTTGACCGCCGCCTCCAGCGCATGCTCGTCCGCGGGACCGGGGCCGGTTGCGGAGAGCGCAGCCAGCAACTCGGCGCGGGGCACCACCCGACCCGGTTGCGCAACCAGCGCCCGGAGTACCGCGAGCGATCCCCGCGGCACCGGAAGCAGCACGCCGTCGCGCAGCACGCCGGAGCCTCGTACGGATAGCTCAGATCCGGCGACCCGAACCGGCCTCGCTCGAGCCGGCAGCGCCTCGACGATCTCGCGGACCAACGCACCCAGGCGGTAGTGGGTCGGCATGACGACCGGCACCCCGAGCCGGGTCAGCGGCGCAGCCGTCACCGGGCCGACGCAGGCGGCAAGGACGTCACCGCGTACGGCTTGTACCAGGTCCGCGCACCGGCCGAGGTCCGCCGCGGTGGCTAGCAGGCTGGCCGCGGCCGGTGCGCTGGTGAAGGCCACGGCGTCGACCGCCCGCCCGCAGATCAGCTCCACCAGCCGGATCAGTGGAGCGATGTCTGCCGGCGGCGCCCACCGATAGACCGGCACGGGTACGACGTGCGCTCCGGCAGCGGTCAGCGCCTCGACGAGATTCGGGAGCGGCTCGCCGTGGAGTTGCACGGCCACCCGCCGGCCGGCCAGTTCGTGATGGTCGAGCAGGTGCGCCAGCACCTCGCTCATCGATTCCGATTCGGGGGACCAGGTTTCCCGGAGCCCGGCAGACCGTACCGCCCCGCGGGCTTTGGGGCCGCGGGCCAGCAGGGTGGCGGCACCCAGCCGGTCGAGGAGGCTCTCGCCCAGCCCCCATCCGTACGCGGCCTCCAGCCAGCCCCGGAACCCGATGCCGGTGGTCGCGACGACGAGGTCGGGCGGCGCGGCCAGGCAGTCCCGGGTGGCGCGCAGCAGGTCGGCGTCATCCGCCAGCGGCACGATCCGGATCGCCGGTGCGGTCACGACCCGAGCGCCACGGCGCTCGAGCAGGTCGGCCAGCTCCTGCCGGCGACGGGCCGCGGTGATGCCGACGGTGAAGCCGGCGAGTGGCGAATCCGCCCCTGCGACGCCTCCGGTAGTCACCCCGACGATCTCGCTCCTCTCCGGTCCGGCTTAGCTCGGGTCCCCTGGGACCGCGAGTATGACCTCGCCGGCCTGCTCCCGCACGGCGTAGGCGGGTACCGCAAGGTCGTCGTTGCGGCAGTTGCCGGTACGCAGGTCGAAGGTGCGCGCGTGCAGCGGGCACATGACGACGGAGGCGTCGAGTTGCCCATCGGCGAGCGGGCCGCCGGCGTGTGGGCACACCGCCGACAGTCCCCGCAACGACCCGTCACGCAGCCGAAAGACGGCGACCTGCGCGGCGCCGACGGCGTATGCCCGCCCTTCACCGAGGGGGATCGCCGAGACCGGGCCGAGCTGGTACTCCCCGGCCGGCAACTTCCCGCCGGTCGACCGGGGCAACTCGGCCGTCACTGGCGCCGTCATGCTCGTACCGGCACTGTGGGTAGCGGGATCAGCGGCAGTGACGATGCGAACTGCCCGGGCGTGGCCGGGTTGGCGGCTTCCCGCCACGGGTCGTAGTACGCGTCGACCGAGGCCTGGATCGCGACGTCCAGGGACTCGGCGAGCCCCTCGGCGTCGTCCACGATCAGCGCGCGCAGCCGCTCCAGGCCGATCCGCGGGACGAAGTCGTACGTCCGCTCCAGCCAGCGGCCGTTCTCCCGGTAGTACTGCATGAAGCGCCCGGCGAGGCGGATCACCTCCTCGCCGCTGTCCACGGTGGCGAGCAGATCGCCCTTACGTACCGAGGCGCCGGCGGCCCCACCGACGTAGATCTCCCAGCGGCCACCGTCGACCGCGACCACGCCGACGTCCTTCACCAGCGCCTCGGAGCAGTTACGCGGGCAGCCGGCGACTGCGAGCTTCATCTTCGCCGGTGACTCCAGACCCTGGTAACGCTCCTCCAGTGCGATGCCGAGCGTGGTGGAGTCGCCCAGGCCGAAGCGGCAGAAGTCCGATCCGACGCAGGTCTTCACCGTGCGGAAGCTCTTGCCGTACGCGTACCCGGACGGCATGTCCAGGTCGGACCAGACCGCCGGGAGGTCCTCCTTGCGGATGCCAAGCAGGTCGATCCGCTGACCACCGGTCACCTTGACCAGCGGCACGCCGTACTTGTCCGCGACGTCCGCGATCCGGCGCAGCTGGTCCGGCGTGGTGACGCCACCCTTCACCTGCGGTACGACCGAGAAGGTGCCGTCGCGCTGGATGTTGGCGTGCACCCGGTCGTTGACGAAGCGGGCGTCCCGCTCGTCGAGGTACTCCTTACCACACATCATCTTCAGCAACGAGGCGAGCGGCATCTTGCTGGCGGCGTCTTCCTTGCCTTCGGGGGCGAGCGCGGCGAAGACCGAGGACACCGACCGGAGCTCCTGGGCGCGGATCGCCGCCATCAACTCGGGCTTGTCCAGGGGTACTCCTGGGACGTACCAGCGGGCGGACGGATCGTCCTCGACCTCCCCGCCGGCCGCCCACTCCACGATCTGCTGGACGAGGCCCTTGCAGGAGCCGCAGCCCTTGCCGGCCCGGGTCTGGGCCATCACGCCGGGCACGCTGCGCACGCCGGAGGTCACGCAGGACACCAGCGTGCCCTTGTTGACGCCGTTGCAGTTGCACACCTGGGTGTCCGCCGGCATCTCGGCCACCCCGACCTCGGCCGGCGGGGCGCCGAGATCGAAGAGCAGGCCGACCCGTTCCGCCGGCAGCGGCAGCCCCCGGTCGAAGGCGGAAGTGAGGAACGCGACCTTGCTCATGTCACCGAGCAGGGTGGCCCCGATCAGAGCGCCGTCGCGGACCACGACGCTCTTGTAGACGCCCCGCCGCGGCTCGGAGAACACCACGAACTCGTCGTCGTCGCGCTGCGGTCCGGTGACGCCCATCGCGGCCACGTCGACCCCGGCGACCTTGAGCTTCGTCGCCGTCCGCGAGCCGTGGTAGGCCGCGGTGGGGTCCGTACCGGTGAGGTGCCGGGCCAGCACGGTGGCCTGCTCCCAGAGCGGCGCGACCAGGCCATAGACCTCACCGCGGTGCTGCGCGCATTCACCGACCACGTAGATGTCCGGGTCGTCGACACTGCGCATGTGGTCGTCCACGACGATCCCGCGCTCCACGGTCAGCCCCGACACCACCGATGTCGGAGTTCGGCCGGATGCCGGCGGCAACCACCAGCAGGTCACAGTCGACGCTCGAACCGTCGGCGAAGGACACGCCGCGTACCCGGTCCTCGCCCAGCACCGCAGTGGTACGGGCGGCGACCCGCACCCGGATGCCGAGCCGCTCCACCCCGTGCCGAAGGATCTCCCCGGCCGCCGCGTCCAACTGCTGATTCATCAGGTGCGGGGCGGCGTGCACCACCTCGACGTCGAGGCCGTGGTTCTGCAGCCCGCGGGCCGCTTCGAGACCGAGTAGTCCGCCGCCGATCACGACTGCCCGTCGGTGTCGTCTCGCGGCGGCGAGCATTGCTCGACAGTCGTCGAGCGTACGGAAGCCGAACGCCCCGGGCAGCAGCGACCCGTCCGCGCGGCTGAGCCCGTCGATCGGCGGGAAGAACGGCCGGCTGCCAGTAGCGATGATGAGCACGTCGTACCGGGCGCAGCTGCCGTCGGCGGCCTCGACCACCTTGCCGAACCGGTCCACTCGGGTGGCTCGTACGCCGGCCCGCAGGTCGATCCCATGCTCGGCGTACCACTCCAACGGGTTGAGGAAGATCTCGGACTCGTCGTCCAGACCGGCGAGCACGTTGGAGAGCAGAATCCGGTTGTAGTTGCCGTGCGGCTCGTCGCCGAAGACCGTGACGTCGTAGGCGTCGTTCAGGGCCAGGATCTGTTCCAACGCCCGGGCGCCGGCCATGCCGTTGCCGATCAGGACCAGCCGGCGGCGGGGGGCGTACTCGTGGGCCAGAGCCGCATCAACCGTGAGCGCAACCACTCCTCAGACCTCCACCAGGCCGAGGTCGACGACGACCGTACCGGCGACCCCTTCCGGTGCCGCGAGGTGCAGCTCGATCCGGCTGCCGCTGAGTACGTCCTCCACGACCCGAAGCGGTACGTGCACATCACCGCGGGCGCCGATCGGAAACCACCGCATCGGCGCGCCGTCACGGACCAGCACCGCAGCGATCAGTTCGCCGGTGCTGTTGCCGCCGCGGAAGTACAGCGGCTGCGCGCTCACCCCCGGCGGGACGACATAACTCAACGCTGGGTGGATCGGGACCGGCTTGTCCAGTCCCTGTCCTTCGAAGGGATACGCGCCTTGCAGAAATCGCGGGGTGGTGGGCAACTCAAACCTCTTTCTCAGTGCCGGGGAATGGTGCCGGAAGGGGGCGCAGGGTGACCGCACAGACCTTGAACTCCGGCATCCGGGACACCGGGTCGAGCGCGGGGTTGGTGAGCGTGTTGGCGCTGGACCGGCCGCCCCAGTGGAACGGGGCGAACACGGTGTCCGGCCGGATCGCCGCGCTGAACCGGGCCCGGAAGACCGCGCTACCGCGCCGGGTACGCACCTCCACCGGCTCGCTGTTGGCGATACCGAGCCGGCGGGCGAGGTCCGGGTGCAGTTCGAGGAAGGCATCGGGGTCGGCCATCATCAGCGCCGGCACGCGACGGGTCTGGGTGCCCGACTGGTACTGCGCGGCGGTCCGTCCGGTGGTCAGGTAGTAGGGGTACTCGCTGTCGGGCGGCTCGGCGGTCCCGCGGTGGGTGACCGCGATGAACCGGGCCCGGCCGTCGGGGGTGGGGAAGCCGTCGGCGAAGAGCCGGGGCGTCCCGGGGTGGTGCTCGCTCGGGCACGGCCAGAACACGCCATCCTCGGCGACGATCCGCTCATACGTGATGCCGGCGTAGTCCGCGATCCCGCCGGCGCTGGCCCGGCGGAGCTCGTCGAAAACCTCTCGCGGGTCGTCGGACCAGCGCGGCCAGCCGAGCCGGCGGGCCAGCCCGGCAAGCATTTCCAGGTCGGTGCGGACGCCGGCCGGTGGCGGGAGCGCGCGGCGGCGGAGTTGGACCCGGCCCTCCAGGTTGGTGAGGGTGCCGGTCTCCTCCGCCCACTGCGCGGTGGGCAGTACGACATCGGCGAGGGCAGCGGTCTCGGAGCAGAAGATGTCGGAGACGACGAGGCAGTCCAGCGCCTGAAGCCGCTCGGCCACCCGCCGGGCGTGGGGCGCCGAAACCGCCGGATTGCTGGCCAGCACGAGCAAGGTATGGACGCCACCGTCGGTGCCGAGCTGCTCCAGCATCTCCTGCGCCGAGGTGCCCGGCCCGGGAAGATCGGCCGGGTCGACACCCCAGACCGCGGCGACGTGCGCCCGGGCCGCTGGGTCGTCGAGGCGGCGGTAGCCGGGGAGCTGGTCCGCCTTCTGGCCGTGCTCCCGCCCGCCCTGACCATTGCCCTGGCCGGTGATCGTGCCGTATCCGGAGGCCGGCCGGCCGGGAAGGCCGAGCGCCAGCGCCAGGTTGATCCACGCGGTGGCGGTGTCGGTACCGCTGGCGGTCTGCTCCGCCCCGCGGGCCGTGAGCACCATCGCGGACCGCGCTGTCCCCAGCAGCTCCGCGGTCTGCTCCAGCAACGCGGCCGGTACGCCGGTGATCCGTTCCACCCGATCCGGCCAGTACGATCGGACGGCCCGGCGGACGGCGTCGAAGCCGGCGGTACGGGTGGCGACATAGGACTCATCCACGTACCCGCGGCGGATTGCGAGTGAGAGCAGGCCGTTGGCCAACGCGAGGTCGGTACCGGGCGTCGGCTGCGGATGCAGCGCAGAGCCGCGGGCGGTAGGGGTGGCCCGCGGGTCGATGACCACGTGCCGGGCGCCCTGGGCCCGTCCGGCGTCGAAGAACTGCATCGCCGGCGGCATCGTCTCGGCCGGGTTCGCCCCGACCAGCACCACCACGTCGGCGGCCGAGATGTCTTCCAGCGGGAACGGCAGGCCGCGGTCGATCCCGAAGGCGCGGTTTCCGGCCGCGGCCGCCGAGGACATGCAGAAGCGGCCGTTGTAGTCGATCGAGCTGCTTCGCAGCGCGACCCGGGCGAACTTGCCCAGCGCGTACGCCTTTTCATTCGTCAACCCGCCGCCGCCGAAACAGCCGACACTGTTCGGCCCGTACCGCTGCTGGCTCGTCCGGATCGCCGTCACGATGCGGTCCAGGGCGTCGTCCCAGCTCACCGGGCGCAGCGGGCCGCCCTTGCGGTCCCGGGCCAGCGGCGAGGTGAGACGTTCCGGGTGGTCGAGCAGTTCGGCGGCAGTCCAGCCCTTGGCGCACAGGCCGCCGCGGTTGGTGGGCGAATCCTGGCGCGGAACCAGCGTGGCCGGCCGGTCGCCCGCGGTGAGGTCGATGCCGCACTGCAGGGCGCAGTACGGGCAGTGCGTCGCGGTCGTGGTGGTCCTGGGGGTCGTCGTAGTCACACGCCCTCGAGGCGGGAATCCGACGGTCGGAGGTAGACGAACCAGGTGAGTGCGAAGCAGACCGCGTAATAGAGCAGAAAGGCCAGGTACGCGGCGTTGCCGGTGCGGTAGGTGAGGAACGATTGCCGGAACGCCAGGTTGACCAACACCCCGCCGAAGGCACCGATCGCACCGGCGAGACCGATCAGGCCGCCGGCGAGTCGCCGCGCCTCCCGGTCGGACACCGTGGAGTTGGCGCCGGCCGTGATCCGCCGGCGGGAGAGGGCGCGGAAGATCGCCGGGATCATCTTGTACGTCGAGCCGTTGCCGATCCCGGAGAAGACGAACAGCAGGACGAAACCGAGCAGAAAGAGCGGCAGGGAATGCCGGCCGGACGCGAGAAGTACCAGGAGGGTCGCGGCGGCCATCGCGACGAAGTTCCAGAACGTCACCCGGGCGCCACCGAGCCGATCGGCGAGCATGCCGCCCACCGGCCGGATGAGGGAACCGAGCAGCGGTCCGAGGAAGGTGAGATAGGCCGCCTTCAGCGGCGTGGTGAAGTCTTGGGCGAACTGGACCTGCAGCACCTGACCGAAGGCGAAGCCGAAGCCGATGAACGACCCGAAGGTGCCGATGTACAGCAGCGACATCACCCAGGTGTGGCGCTCTCGGCAGACGTCGCGGAGCGCTCGGCGATCGTTGCGAGCGCTGGTCAGATTGTTCATGCACAGCGTGGCGCCGAGCGCCGCCAGCACGATCAGCGGCAGGTAGATCGCCAGGACCAGCCGCGGTGCCGACGCTCCCGCCGTGGCGAGCACCCCGAGCCCGACGAGTTGCACCGCGGCCACTCCCAGGTTCCCGCCGCCGGCGTTGAGGCCTAGTGCCCAGCCCTTCTTCCGCTCCGGGAAGTACGCGTTGATGTTCGCCATGGACGAGGCGAAGTTGCCGCCGCCCACGCCGGCCAGCGCCGCCACCAGCAGCAACGTGCTGTAGTCGACGCCCGGCTTCAGCACGACCGCGGCGGCGATCGTCGGGACCAGCAGCAGCAGCGCCGCGACGACCGTCCAGTTGCGGCCGCCGAAGATGGACACGGCGAAGGTGTACGGAATCCGCAGCACGGAGCCGACCAACGCGGGCACGGCGGTGAGCAGGAACTTCTGCGCCGGGTCGATGCCGTAGGCCGGGCCGAGAAAGAGCACCAGCACCGACCAGACGGTCCAGATCGAGAAGCCGATGTGCTCGGAAAAGATCGAAAACACCAGGTTCCGCCTTGCCACCCGGGCGCCGGTGGCGGCCCAGAAGGCCGGGTCCTCGGGCTCCCACCGGTCGATCCAACGGCTGCGGCGAGCCCCGCTGAGCGCGGTGGCGGCACGCGGCGGGGCGAGAGTGGTTTCCGTCACAGCAGGGCCTCCGGCGAGCGAACGCGGCATAATGGGGCGACGCTAGGTGCCGGACGTTTCCCTGACGTGGCTACATGTGTACAGCGGGTGAAATGCAGCTCACGCCCCACCGGAGCGGTCCGTGAGGGAGCATCCGATGGCAGCCCACTTGCCCGAAGAGCACATCCGGGTACCCGTACTCACGATGGACGTCCGCGAACCTGGCGGGCGGGACGGCGTGTGGAAGTCCGCAGCCACACCTGAACGGGAAGCTGATTCGGCGTCGCCCGTCCCACCACGGCGACCAGGTGGAAGTGCTGAGTGAGGTATCCGCACACCGCGGGACGCCACTCGCTGTGACCGCACGGCTCGCCGGTGAGTACGGCGGCGTCGGCCTCGCCTGCCCACCTCAGCCAACGTTGCTGCCACCCGGGCAAGGCCCGGAATCCGTCCGGGTAGAAGCCGGCCGCTGATCGGCCGCCCAGCTCGGTGAGCCCGGTACCGCGGGGATCGAGCCAGGCCGGACAGCCGGTACGGGCAAGGGCTCCGGCGTACACGGCCAGGACGGGCTGGTCCGCCAGCACGCAGCCTCGTGCCGGCAGGGCGGCCCGCAGCCGGGTGGTTGACACCGCCGCCCGAGAGACCGACGACCACACCGCCGCGATCTCGCCACCCCCTACGGCCACCGCGGCGAGCACCGCGGCAGCGCCCACCCACGGCGTGGTCCGGCGGGCCGCCTGGGTGATTCCGACGCCCACCAGGATCGCCGCGGGCGGCACCAGGAAGTCGGCGTAGTGGCTGAAGTACGGCCGGCCGACGGTGAACAGGCCTACCGACAAGCAGAGCTGGGCGCCGGCCAACCGGGCCAGCCAGCACCGCCGGACGGCGAGGATGCCGAGGCCGATCACCGTACCGAGCACCGTGACCGCCGCCACCGTGCCCAGCGGAGCGACGCCGGACATGTCGCGCAACCGGCTGCCGAGCCCGGCGGTACCGGCGCTGGGCCGGGTGGCTTGGGTCGCGACGATGTCTCGTAACGCGGCTACCGGTGCCAACAGCAGGAACGGACCGGCGAGGAGTGCGGCCGTGGCCGCCGCCGCGGCGGCGAAGCGCCCCGCGTCGCGGTACCGGCGCACGAGGAGGAGCCCCATCAGGGAGGCTGCGAGTGGCGCCACAGCCCACAGCTTCACCGTCCCGGCGACGCCGATCAGCGCACCGGCGAGGAGCAGCCGGCCCCGGCGGCCATCGCGGCGGCCGGATGCCAACTGGCTGAGGGCCAACACCGTGAACAGGTTGAGGAACGGTTCCAGCAGCACCGTCGACTCGGCGAGCAGCGAGCCGGCGGCGGTGGCGTAGACCGCCGCAGCGGCGAGACCGGCACCCGGCCCGACCTCCCGGGCGACCAGGCGGCCGAGCAGCCAGGCGGTGACCGCGCCGACGGCACAGGTGGCGATCCTGGCCGACGCCAGCCCGGCGGCATCGCCGACGAGGCGCCCGACCGCAGCACACGGCAGAAGCAGGACAGCGATGCCGGGCGGTTGCAGGAAGACCTGGTCCCGGTACGGCAGTACACCGTGCAGCAGCAGCGCGGAGACGCCGTAGTGCACCCCGTCGTCGTACTCGATGGCGGTCGCCACGCCACCGGCGCGAGTCAGGACGGCGAGCCGAAGGGCGAAGGCGACTCCGGCAAGCACGGCCAGCCCGAGCCGCCAGCGGCCGCCGGCCGCCGCTGCGGGCCGGCCCATCACCGGCTCACTATCGCAGCGTGGGTCGGCGCGCCAGGGAGCTTGGCCGGGCTCGACCGTAAGATCTGCGAAACCGCAGGTGACGGAGGTGAGGGCAGCAGCTGTGACGGACATCGCACCGAACGGGGTCCGGGCGCGGGTCCGCCGCCCGCCCGTACGGCGCCAGCGGGTGGCTGGCCTGCTGCGCGAGCACCGCCTGCTGGTTGCGTTCCTCCTCGCGGCCGCCGTCCTGCGCGTCGTGGTCTGGCTGGCGTTCCGGCCGGCATTGCAGTTCTACGGCGATTCCTTCACCTACCTGGGCAACGCCGCCCACCTCGCGCCGCGATCAGACCGGCCGATCGGTTACCCGGTCGTCTTGGCGTTGCTGATGCTGCCCGGCAACTCCCTGGCGCTGGTCACAGCCGTCCACCACGTCATCGGCCTCGCGCTCGGCGTCCTGGTCTACGCCCTGGTACTGCGCTTCGGCGCGCCCACATGGGCCGCCGCCGTTGCGGCGCTGCCCATCCTCATCGACGGCTACCAGCTGGACATCGAGCAGTTCATCATGTCCGAGCCGCTGTTCCAGCTGCTCGTCTTAGGCGCGATCTGCCTGCTCCTGTTGCCGAAACGGCTGACGCCTCGGTTGTGCGCGGCGGCGGGTCTGGTACTCGCCCTCGCCGCCCTCACCCGAACCCTGGCGTTGGTCGTCGCCGGACCGTTCGTGCTGCTGCTCCTGGTACGTCGGGTGGGTCGGCGCCGGCTGACCGCTTTCCTGCTCGCCTTCTCTCTCCCGCTCGCCGGTTACATGCTGTGGTTCCACGCGGTCTGGGGCCGGTACGCGATCGTCGGCTACGACGGGCTGTTCCTCTACGGCCGGGTGGCCCAGTTCGCCGACTGCGACGTGGTCCGCCCGCCGCCGGCGGAGCGGGTGCTCTGCGAACCGGTGGCCCCCGAGGACCGACTCGGTCCGGACTTCTACGACTGGTCGGCGCTGTCCCCGCGGTGGCGCCTGCCCCATCCGACCAGCGTGCCCACCATGCAGGTCCTCGGCGACTTCGCTCGGCGGGTCATCGCGGCCCAGCCACGCGAATACGCGCAGGTGGTCGCCGGTGACGTGGTGCACTACTTCGCCTCCGGCCGCTTCGCCGGCCCACGTGATTGGTATCCGCAGACCTGGCGGTTTCCGACCCGCGGCTGGCGGGAGCGTCACCTGTGGCATGTGACGGTCGCGACGGTCAGCCACAACGGGACCCGGCCGATCCGCCATCACCAGAGCGACGCCCTTACCACCTTCCTCCGCGGCTACCAGCGGGTCTCCACCCCGGGACCGGTGCTGGCGCTGGGCCTCGTGGTCGGCCTCACCGGAGCCGCCGTCGGCCGGGGTCGGCCGGGACTGCGCTCGGCGTCGGCGTTCCTTGCGGTCACCGGGCTCACCATTCTGGTCGCTCCGTCCGCCACCGCAGACTTTGATTATCGGTACGCGCTGCCCACCCTGCCGCTGCTCCCCACCGCCGGTATCCTCGGCGCCTGGGCGATCGCCGGTCGGCTTCGGCGGCGCCAGCCGGCCGGGGTCGAGGTGGCGGAGCACACACCGCGACTCGTGCCGGCGTTGAAGGCGTCTCGGGTCGGCGATTGAGGTGCGGCGCTGGCTGCCCTGGATCGGCCTCGCCATCTTCGGGACCGCGCTGAGCTGGCAGACGGCGCGGTACGGGCTGCCGCTGTCCCAAGGCCGGGCGTACCTGTGGATGTTCCTCGCGGCGCTGGCGGTCAGCCTCGGGAACTTGCGCGGTGGGCTGCGGGGCGTCCTGGAGTTCGCCCCGCTGTATCTGATCACCGCCGGGTACGACATCCTCTCCGACCACTCCGCCGGGCTGATCCCGCGGACCCACATCACCGGGCAGCTGCGGCTCGACGAGCTGCTGGGCGGGGGCACCGTGCCGACGTTGGAGCTGCAACGGCACTTCTGGTCGGCCGGGTCGCCGCACTGGTATGACTACGTGGCCTGGTTCCTCTACATCTCCCACTTCTGGCTGCCGCTCGCGGTCGGCGTGGTGCTCTGGCGGATCTCCCGGTGGGCCTACCGCCGGTACGCGCTGGCGCTGGTTGCGACGTGGCTGGCGGCGTTCGTCACGTTCTGGGCGTACCCGACGGCCCCGCCGTGGTTGGCCGCGGAGTGGCACTACCTGCCGCCGGTGTCGCGGGTGATCCCGCAGATGTGGACCGAGGTGCCGGTCCGCCAGGCGCAGGAGCTCGCCGTACTCGCCGAGCACTACGCGAATCCGGTGGCTGCGATCCCGTCGCTGCACGCCGCCACCCCGCTGCTGATCTGCCTGGTGCTGTGGCGATACGGCCGGACGATCCGCATCGCGAGCGTGGCCTACGTGCTGCTCATGGGGGTGACGCTGGTCTACACCGGCGAACACTATGTCACGGATCTGCTGGTCGGCTGGGCGTACGCGATCGCCGCATACCTGGCCACCGACCGGCTCTGGCGCCGCTTCGCCCGGCGCGCCGCCCCGGTCCCGGCAGTCGAGTCGAGCTACGCCGCTGCCCGCCCGCCGCGTGGCGTGCAGAGGAACGCGGCCAGGTAGATTCCGCCGGCGAGGATCAGCAGCGCCTGGTAGCCGACGACCAGCGCCGCGTACTCCAGCACCCCGCCGAGCACCGCACCGAGCAGGTTGGCACCGAACGCGGCCGTCGATCCGCCAGTGGCTCGGAAGCGGGCGGCGAAGATGACGTTGGCGCAGAAGATCGGTGCGAACGCGAGCGCGGTGGCGACGACCAGCCGGAGGGGAAACGGCAGCCCGAGCAGGGCATGCGTCGGGACCAGCCAGGCCAGCGCCAGGGTGGCCGCGAGTGCGGCGTACTGCACCGGCGGTGGTGGCACCGTGCGCACCCGCGCGCTGACCTCGACGGCAATCAGGACGGCGATCAGGACGCCGGCGAAGACCAGGGCGTTCACCAGCCAGGTGGTACCGAAGAGCAGCGCGAAACCGGTGACGTTCTTGGTCTCCAGCAGCAGGAACGCCGCGCCCATGAAGAACAGGTCGGCGTACGGCCGCATGCGCCGCAGCGGGCCGGCCACCGTACGGACCGCGCCGAGCGCCAGCAGGAGAATCGCGCCAAGGACCAGCAGGTAGTAGGTCGGGATCCCGCGCGCCTTCAAGTACGGAAACGGATGGTCATCGGTGGCTGCGGCGAGCACCGGCCTGGAGGTCGGCGCCCAGGTCGTCGCGCAGCGCTGATCGGCCGCCTGCACCGCAACGACCAGCGCAGCCCGCTTGCCGGCGCCCCCCACGGTGTCGATGCACGGCCGGTGTCCGAAGACGGTCTGCAGGGTGCCGGCGTACCGGTCGACCAGCCACTGCTCGCGGTAGCTGTTGTACATCGCGAACGCGCCGTGTGGAGACAGGTGCCGCCGGGCGGTGGCGATCGCCTCGCGGGTGAACAGGTAACTCTCCAGCCGCAGGCTGCTCTGCCCGGAGACCAGGGTGAGGGAATCCGGCAGCGCGAAGACGATCAGGTCGTACTTTCTGGTCGCCTGCTGCAGGAAGGCCCGGCCGTCGGTGATGTGGGGGGAGACCCGCGGGTCGGCGTACGGCCGGTTGGGGTGCTGCGCGCGACCGATGGCCAGGATGCCCGGATCGATCTCCACCGCGTCGATGGAGCCGACGCCGTGGCCGAGCCCGACCGCGACGTCGTCGCCGCTGCCGGCACCGACGATCAACTCGCTGCGGATCGGGCCGCCGGCGAGCCGGGCGAAGGGCACCTGTCGCAGCCCCCCGCCGCCGTGTGAGACGTCGATCACGGTCTGGTGCGGAACCCCGTTCACCGAGATGTCCACCTGCCCGTCGTGGGCGTCTGTTTTGATCTTGTAGTACGGGGACCAGGACAGGTGCGGCGTGAACGACTCGACCGCGAGCAGGCCGAGCAGCAGAGCGAGAAACGGCAGGACGAGTCGCGGCGTCCGCCGCGTGTGCAGCACGAGGTAGGCAGCAACCACGACGACGGCCCAGCCCAGCGGCGGGGTGTGCAGGAAGGCCAACACCGAGAACGCCACCGTGCCGGCGAGGCTGCCGAGCAGGTCCAGCCGGTACGCCTCCAGCGCCGGAAAGCCGGGGAACATCCGCCCGACCGTCTCGCCGAGGCCGGCGAGTACCGCGGCGGTGACCAGGAAGATCAGCGGCAGGGTGACCCACGGCGGCAGCCCGGTGGGCCGTACGCCGGTGAAGTACAGGATCTGGTCGCTGTTCTGGTTCACCTGGACCGGGAACGCGAGCACGAACGCGACGAGCAGCGCCAGCAGAACCGGCCACCAGCGCGACAGGTCGCGCGGATGCGGCGCCCGCAGGAAACCCAGGCCGATCCCGAGGAAGGAGCCCAGCAGCACGAAGTTGGAGAAGTAGCTCAGGTGCAGCACGTTCGAACCGAGCCAGCGGATCAGCGCCAGCTCCACGAAGAGCATCAGCGCGCTGGCCAGCACCAGCCGGCTCCGCGCCCGGCCGCGTCCCGGCGCCACCCCGTCGAGGGCAGCGTCGGACCGCTGGGCGACGGAGGACATGGCCGGAACGTACCGCAGACCGCTCAGCGCACCCGCGTGCTGACGGTTCCCGGGCAAGGCAGTGGCGGGGCGGTCGGACCGGTCCGGTCGCTCGGTGGATCGCGGAAGTAATAGAGCAGCACGGAGCCGCCCAGGGTACGCACCGGGCAGTACGCCCGGAGCCAGCCCAAACTCGCCGCCGGCTCACCGGTGAGCAGGGTGGCCGACACGGCGACCCAACCGCGTACCTGGGCCGGGTCCGAGCCCACCAGCAACCGGGCGTCCGGCACGTCCGCGGCGGAGAGCCCGCGGGGGCCGAAGTACGCCACCCACGGATGTCGGCCGCGGCTCCAGGCCTGCAGCCGGTACCAGTCCTGCCCCCAGTCCACGTCAGAGTTGGTGGCGTACTACCAGGACGGTATGCGCGGCGTGGATACATCGGAGCGGCTCGGACCCCCGAGGCTCACCTCCTCGGGCCTCGCCTCGCCGAGGGCGG
>JBDUDX010000054.1:0-4435 GCA_040002735.1 Frankiaceae bacterium
GTCGCATCGCATCAGTCAGTCATGGGCTGCCGGCCGAGCCGTGTTACCGAGCTAGGCCCAGTTCTCCCGAGCGTGGCCAAGGCCGCAAGGTAGCGGTTGGTTGAGCTCCTGGCAGATCGAACGATTTATGGCTGTGGTGACGAGGACGGGCAGTAGTCCGGCGGCGGTATTGATGGCGCTCCGGGGAGTGCATGGGCCGCCTACGCGCAGGTGCGCTGGTGCAGGGTTACGCCGGTACCGCCGGGCCGCGTAGTGCACCGGCGAGGCTGTCCAAGGCCTCGTCGACGACGCGGTAGAAGGCCCAGCGGCCGCGTTGTTCGCGGGTGAGCAGGCCGGCGTCGACGAGCTGCTTGAGGTGGTGCGACACGGTGGGCTGACTCAATCCCACCGGATCGGTGAGGTCACATACGCAGGCCTCGGCCCCGGCGTGGGCGGCGATCAGAGAGACCAGCCGGACCCGGGTTGGGTCCCCGAGGGCCTTGAAGATGCGGGCCAGGCGCTCGGCGGCGGCGGGATCGAGGACACCTCCGGTGACCGGGCTGCAGCAGGCGGCAGCCACGTCGTCGACCAGCGGCGAGGCGGCTGCGGGCATGGTCTTAGTCTGCCACGCACATTGACATTCGTCGATGCATGGGCCACATTTGATGCATCGAGATCCGTCAATCAAAGGATGAGTAGTCGTGGCTGATGCGAAGGTGCAGGAGCAGGTACGGGCGCGCTACGCGGCGGCGGCGACCGCCGTGAGCACCACCGGGTGGGATGCGTTGGCGGTGGTGGATGCCGACCAGTGCTGCACCCCTACGGCGGCCGACGCCGACGCGTCGTGTTGTGGCGGCGGGGGTGCGGTGGGTGCGGCGTTCGGCTCTGCCCTGTATTCCGCGGGCGAGCAGGAGGAACTGCCCGCCGAGGCGGTCGCGGCCAGCCTGGGCTGCGGCAACCCCCTAGCCGTTGCCGAGCTGCGTGCCGGGGAAGGCGTCCTGGACCTCGGTTCCGGTGGCGGCATCGACGTGCTGCTGTCCGCCCGCCGGGTCGGGGACTCCGGCTTCGCCTACGGCGTCGACATGACCGAGGAGATGCTGCAACTGGCCCGGGCCAACGCGACCAAGGCGGGCGTGCGCAACGTCGAGTTCCGCAAGGGCACCATCGAAGATGTTCCGCTGCCTGACGGGTCGGTGGACGTGGTCATCTCCAACTGCGTGATCAACCTGTCGGTCGACAAGCCCGCGGTGCTGGCCGAGATGTTCCGGGTGTTGAGGCCGGGGGGTCGGGTTGGAGTCTCCGACGTTGTCGCCGAGGACCACCTCACCCCGGCCGACCGGGCCGAGCGGGGCTCCTACGTCGGGTGCATCGCCGGTGCCCTGACCCGGTCGGAGTACCTCGACGGTCTGGCCGGGGCCGGGTTCGTCGACGCCGGCGTGGTGTTCACCCACCAGGCGGCGGCGGGGATGCACGGGGCGATCATCCGGGCCACCAAGCCCACGCAGGCTGCCGCGTGAGTGACCTGATCGCCGAGGCGGCGGTCGCGCCGGCCGATGCCCCGGTTCTGAAGCGGCTGTCGACGCTGGACCGGTTCCTGCCGGTGTGGATCCTCGCCGCGATGGTGATCGGTATCGGTCTGGGCCGGATGATCCCCGGCCTGGCCGACGCGTTGGACACGGTCACGGTGGGGTCGGTGAGCCTGCCGATCGCGGTCGGGCTGCTGCTGATGATGTATCCGGTGCTGGCCAAGGTCCGTTACCGCCAATTGGGCCGGGTCACCGGAGACAAGCGGCTGCTGGTGACGTCGTTGGTGTTGAACTGGCTGGTCGGGCCGGCGTTGATGTTCGTTCTCGCGTGGCTGTTGTTGCCCGATCTGCCCACCTATCGGACCGGACTGATCATCGTCGGGCTGGCCCGGTGCATCGCGATGGTGCTGATATGGAACGATCTGTCCTGCGGCGACCGGGAAGCCGGCGCGGTGCTGGTGGCGATGAACTCGGTGTTCCAGATCCTCGCCTTCGGGCTGCTGGGCTGGTTCTACCTGCAGGTGTTGCCCGGCTGGCTCGGCCTGGACCAGGTCACCGCCGGCTTCTCCGTCGGCGCCATCGTCGTCTCGGTGCTGGTGTTCCTCGGCATCCCGCTGCTGGCCGGGTTTGCCACCCGCACCCTCGGCGAGCACCGCAAAGGTCAGGACTGGTACGAGACCCGGTTCCTGCCCAAGATCGGCCCGGTTGCCCTGTACGGGCTGCTGTTCACCATCGTCGTGCTGTTCGCCCTGCAAGGACACACGATCACCACCCGCCCGTGGGACGTGGTCCGGATCGCCGCACCGCTGCTGGTGTACTTCGCGGTGATGTTCGGTGGCGGCTTCGCCCTCGGCCACCGGCTGCATCTCGGGTACGCCAAGACCGCCACCCTGGCGTTCACCGCCGCCGGCAACAACTTCGAGCTCGCCATCGCCGTGACCATCGGCGTGTTCGGTGTCACCTCCGGCCAAGCCCTCGCCGGCGTCGTCGGGCCGCTGATCGAGGTCCCCGTCCTCGTGGGCCTGGTCTACCTCGCTCTCTGGTTCCGCCGCCGCCTCACCTGGCCCACCGACACCCTGGCCCGAGCGAACAGCTGATGCCCACCGTCAACCCCGCGCACACCACCGGTCTGCTCAGCAATGACGCGGTACTCGACCGGGCCGCGGCCGAGCTGGCCGCCGCGTACCCTGGCATCTACTCCACCAAGACGGTGCGCCGCCTGCTCGACGACTCCCGCGCCCGGCTCGCCCGGACCGCGCGCATCACCACCCACCTGAGCGTGCTGTCGATCCGTTTCGCCCGCGAACGTCTCGCCGCTCTGGCCCAACGTGAAGGACATCTGGTGACCACCACCCCGGAAGTGCTGTTCGTCTGCGTCCACAACGCCGGCCGCTCGCAGATGGCGGCCGCCCTGCTCGAGCACCTCGCCGCCGGCCGCGTGCACGTCCGCTCCGCCGGCTCCACCCCCGCCAGCGAGGTCAACCCCGCCGTCATCGCAGTCATGAACGAGATCGGTCTGGACCTGTCCCAGGAATTTCCCAAGCCGCTGACCGATGACGTCGTTCAGGCAGCCGACGTGGTGATCACCATGGGCTGCGGGGACGCCTGCCCGATCTACCCCGGCAAGCGCTACCTCGACTGGGACCTCCCCGACCCCGCCGGCCTGCCCGCCGAGCAGGTCCGACCCATCCGCGCCGACATCGACCGTCGCGTCAGGGCGTTGCTCGACGAACTGGCGCCCGCACCTGCCTAGTGAAATGCCGCTCAGGGTTCGGTGATCGGCATTTCGGGGTATCCGGGGGCTCTTGTGCCCCGCCGTTCGGCGTGTCAGGCTGCTCGACACGGGGGGAAGTGCCGCCTCTACTCCTTCTCGGCACTTTCGGCGGCGCTGGGCAGCGAGCCGGCGAACGAAGGGGTGGTGGTCGCATGCGCCGCGTCTGGGAGCCCGAGGACCTGGTGGGCGCCTGGACGCTGGTCGCCGATGACTGGCGGCTGGTCGGCAACAAGACCGGGCCCACGCGTTTGGGTTTCGTCTTGGTGTTGAAGTTCTTCGAGCTGGAGGGCCGTTTCCCCCGTCATGGCGGGGAACTGCCGCCGGCCGCAGTGGCCTACGTCGCCAGCCAGGTGCAGGTCGAGCCGGGCGTGTTCGGCGGGTACGCGTGGGCGGGGCGCACCATCGAGTACCACCGGGCCCAGATCCGCGACGCGCTGGGCTTCCGTCCAGCGACCCGCGCCGACGAGCAGGCCCTCGCCGACTGGCTGGCCGCCGCGGTCGCCCCCTCCGAGCCGTCCGACGAGCGGCTGCGGGAGGCGCTGCTGGCCCGCTGCCGCACCGAGCGACTCGAACCCCCGGGCCGGCTGGACCGGCTGGTCGCCAGCGCCCGCGCCGCCGCGGCCGACCGGTTCTGCGCCGCCACCGTGGCCCGGCTGGACCCGGCCGTCGTCGACCGCCTGGAGCGCCTGGTCGCCGAGGTTGATCCCATCCCGGCGGGGTCGGCCGAGCGGGGGCTGCTCGCCGAACTGAAGACCGACCCGGGCCGGGCGAGCCTGGAGACTCTGCTCGCTGAGATCGACAAGCTGGCCCGGGTCCGCGGGCTGGGGCTGCCGGTGGACTTGTTCACCGGTGCCACCGACACCCTGGTCTTGGCGTGGCGGTCCCGGGCGGCTCAGGAGTATCCCTCCGACCTGCGGGCCCGGCCGCCGCAGGTGCGCCTGACCCTGCTGGCCACGTTGTGCTTCTCGCGGACCAGCGAAATCACCGACACCCTCATCGAGCTGTTCCTCGACGTCGTCCACAAGATCGGGACGCGGGCCGAGCGGCGTGTCGAGACCGAGCTGCGCGACGACCTGCGCCGGGTGCGGGGTAAGGAAGCGATCCTGTTCCGCCTGGCCGAGGCCGCCCTCGACCATCCCGAGGACACCGTGCGCTC
>JBDUDX010000055.1:0-2016 GCA_040002735.1 Frankiaceae bacterium
TGCGACCGACATCGTCTCAAAGATCCAAAGGTTGTCGACGACTGCCGGCCGCCACTCGGCCTTGACCACGCCGTCGAGTGGAACCCGATCTGCATGCTCGTAGTGGGTGAACCGCCCGTCACGGTCCTTGTAGCGGTGCAGCAACTCCAGGGCGTCCATCACCGGCCGGTAGGCGCTGTTGTCGCATCGGAACTCCAGCGCATCCAGCAGCTTGGGCAGCATGACCCGGTAGTAGTGGGAGTACGAGCCGGTCAGCACCGTGCGCACCCGGGCCCGCCGGCGTGACTCGGTGGCCCTGGCCTCGGCGACCAAGTCCTTGAGGGTCTGCTCCCCGACCGCGGGGAACACCACCTGGCGTACCACCTCGTCGGGGTGGGCCAGCGACACATCGGCCAGCGTGAACAGCACGTTCTCCTTGTCCCCGACCCGACGGAACTCGGCGATCTGCTCCTTGTCCACTCGCCGTTCGGCGCGGGTGTTGATCGCCCGCACCAGGCCGACGAACAGCTCCACCAGCGAGTCCGTCAGCTCGGCCAGCCGACACCAGCACAACACCGCCAGCAACGTCAGGCTCACCTGCGGCGGATGATCCCGGCGCAGCGTGGACGGGTGCTCGGCCACAACCCGGGCCCGCCACCGGGTGATGCGTTTCTCCGCCACATCGGCGAACAGGTCGCCCGGCAGCCCGATCGCGCGGACCCGCTGCAACTTGGTGATCTCGGCCAGCAAGGTCTCCAGGCCCAGCTTGCCCGGGTCGGCCTTCAGCTCGGAGAAGAAGCTCGGATCCTCCTCATCCTCGCCCTGCCCAGTCTCCGCGACGATGGCGCGCAGCACGGCGGCCACATCCGCCGGCAGCCTCGAGACCGTCACCGCGCAGAACCGCCCGTCAGCGATCCGGTTCGCCGAGCCGAGGATGCGGTCCATGCGCCCGGGCGGCTCCACCCGCTCCGACCGGCACCGGGCCAGAACCGCCTCACGCTGGCGGTCCTCGTTCAGCTCGCTCGGGCAGACCCGCTCCGCCAGCCAAGCGATCATCTTGTCCTCATCGCCGCGCGTGAACACCCGGAACCCCAGCGCCTCACGGATCTGCGCCCGGTGCCGCTCCACACTGCGACCCACCACCTCAAGCCGGCCCACCCGGCCCGCATCCAGGCCGAGCTGACGGCCCACGTAGTCGACCGCAGCCGGCGGGACCTCGCCGGCATGCCGCGGAAAGCGGCCCTCGATCTCGAAGAACTTCACCATCAACCCGAAGCTCAACCGCGTCGCCCCGTGCTTGCTGGCCAACAGCTCCAGGTCGGCGTCGACCAGCGTCCACGACGCGACCAGATCATCCAGGTCCCACTCACGGCGCACGGCACGACCCTGGCAGAGCGCGCTTCCAGCACAGACCCCCCACCAACGTAGCGCCGATACGCTGCCCGGCGTCACCGCGGCGACGACACACCACACGGAGGTCGGCCATGCGCAGGTGGGTACGGTACGAGACTCCGATCATGGTGTGCATCGACCTCGACGAGACCGGCCACATCGGCACGGTCGTCAAACGTCGTCCTCGGCACCGACCACGACGACGTCGCCCTGGCCCGCGATTACCGCGGGCAGTTCCTCGTCTACGACGAGGCCATGCAGCGGATCGAAAGCTACGAGGAAACCGAAGGCCATGCGATCAAAATCGCTGAGCACCGGGAGTGGCCCGACCGCCTCGACTGGGAAGACGGCCCCGACGCCCTGCGCTACCCCGGCCTCTACAACGTCAACGAGCCCGACGACGCCGAAGACGACCTCGAAGCGCTCGACCTCGAAGAACACGACGACCCGCCGCCGACAGCAACAACACGACAGCGGAGCGCCGGCATGACCTGATCAAGAACTTGGCGGCCTGGGACAGCTACCCAAGCGCCGGGCCTTACGCGGCGCCGCCAGATTGCGCCTGACCGGACGGGGCCGGGTCGCCGGTACCCATCCCGCTCTCAACCGTGAGCGAGAGCCCGTCCGGCCGGTCCAGCAGCCCGC
>JBDUDX010000056.1:0-5942 GCA_040002735.1 Frankiaceae bacterium
CGCCATCGTCGCCGTATAGGAGTAAACGGCCGGCGCGAGGAGCACCAGCACCAGCACCATCCAGCGCCGACGCGGCAACCGGTGCCGGTACCGGCGGGCGGTGGACATCCACGTCAGAATAACGCGCCCGCCGTAGGGAAGCCCCTCCTCGGCGCGCCTGCTTCCAAGCTTCTGAGAGCTGAGCAGCGCGCCCAAGCTTCGAGCGCACAACCTGTCGAGCGGAATCTGCTCCCGGTAGCCAGCCTGCGAGCGGCCCTCGCCTTGACCGCTGGGCACGTGGCCCAGCACACCGCCAAGCCTCCTGAATGGGACCGCGGCGCGGCGTCAATCCGCGGCGGCCGGTGACTGGTGACGGCTTGCCGGAACGGCCGCACGTGCAGCTGCGTCGAGCGTGGACTTGCTGGCGCGGTCGACGACAAAGTTGCCTGTCGCGGCGTACGCCGACGAGCGCGCCGGAGGGCGCGCCGTTGGAGCCGCAGCGCATCAGCCCCGAGCAACGCTACCGGGATGGCGGGTTGACCGGAAGTGGTTGCACCCGGCCGAGCACGGGCGGGTGTCAGCCGATGCCAGGGAGCTTGTTGGTGCCGTCGCTGAAGCCGATGGCGGACTTGAGCTTGGCGAACAAGCCTTCGCTTTGCGCGAGGCCGCCCACCACGCCGCCACCGGCGAGCTGGCCACCGAGGCCGCTGAGCGTGGAAGAGATCGCCGACATCGAGGGGATGTACTTGCACAACGTCGGGTCTGCCTGAGCGTTGGCCGTGGCGTTCTTCATCAGCTTGGCGATCGCCGCGCTGGCCCCGGTCGCCTTAATGATCGCCAGGGTTCGCCGAGGGGCACCGTGGCGGAATGCCCCCGCCTGGTAGGGCTTGTACAGATAGCGGTGGAACGCGCCAGAGGCCAACCCCAGGTCAGCCAACAGTCGCGTCTTCTGGAAGTGGCTGGGAACCCGCGCTGGCGCACCGCCCGCCCGCTGCGGCGGTACTCGACGACGGCGTCGAGGAGTTCCCCGCAGTAGTCGACGTCGGGGTGGATGAGCTTCCGCATCCGCCGACGCCGAGAGCGATGAGCAGAGTCAGCACCAGTGCGGCGCTCACCGACCGAAGACGAAACATCAGATCCCCTTAACGTTTCCGTTGAAGCCAACGGAATGCCCACGATGAAGTACGCGCTTCGGCGGCGTACCGGCCAGGGCTTAGGGTCGCACTTAGGGCCTGAACTTTTCCTGACGACGGATGAGGAGGCACAGCCGGCGTCGCTACCGTCGGAGAGGTGGAGAGGAAGGTCCCATCGATGTGGAGGGCGGTGGTACACCGCGCCTGTTGGGCCGGCCGTGGTGGGAGGCTGCCCAGGTGGGATTGAGCTGCCGCACCGAGGGAAGCGCGAACTCCGGTGTCTTGGTGGTTTCGGCGAGCATGGGCGCTGGTCACGACGGCGTGGCGCGGGAACTCGCCCGCCGGCTCCACGAGCAGGGTTCCGGCGGGGATGTTGTGGACTATCTTGCGCTGCTGCCGTTCGGTACGGGTCGGCTTTACCGCGCCTTGTACCGGGGGCAGTTGCGCCATGCGCCCGGCACTTACGAGTGGCTCTACCGAGCGATGGCTGGGCGCGGGCCGGTGAGGTGTCTGACCCTGGTGCTGGGTCGGCTGGGCCGGTGGAGGCTACGGGCCTTGGTTCAGGCGAAGGACTACCGCCTTGTGGTGTCGACTTTTCCGATGGCCAGCCAGGTCTTGGGGTTGTTGCGCCAGCGTGGGCAGCTGCCGGTTCCGGCGGTCACTTTGTTGACCGACGCTGACGTGCACTCGTTGTGGCTGCACAACTCGGTGGATCTTCACGTGGCGGTCTGGCCGGTCAGCGCCGCGGCGGCTGCCCGCCGGATCGGCGGGCCGGCGGTGACGGTCGGTCCGGTCCTGCCCCCTGCCTTCTCCCGTCGGGTTACCGATGCCGAGCGTGCGGCGGCCCGGACTCGGTTGGGGGTAGGAGACTCGGATCGGCCCGTCGTCATTCTCACGGCCGGATCGTGGGGAGTCGGTGAGGTGATCGGCACCGCGCGGGCGATCGCGGAGTCAGGTGTCGGTACGCCGTTGGTGATGTGCGGGCGCAATGAGCAGCTGCGGCGCACGCTGGCGGAGCGGGGCATCGGTATCCCGGTCGGCTGGACCTCGGACGTACGTGGGCTACTCGCCGCGGGTGATGCGCTCGTTCACAACGCCGGTGGGTTGTCCTGTCTGGAAGGCTTCGCGGTGGGGGTTCCGGTTATCGGGCACGCCTGCCTGCCGGGGCACGGTCGACGCAACGCCGCGGCTATGCGCGACGCGGGGGTGGCTGCGCTGGCTGAGAGCAGCGCCGAGTTGGTCTCCGAGTTGCGTCGCCTTGCCGGCACGCCTGCCGGCGCGGCGATGGCGGGCCGCGCTCGGGAACTTTTCCTGGCTGACCCCACCCCGCGCCTGCTGCAACTAGCTTGTTCGGCGGTGCGACCCGTGTGGGGCCGGTCGCTAGCCTTTACCGCGGGCGTTCGTCGGGTCGCGGCGGCGTGCGCGGTGCTGTCGCTGTCCTGGGCCGGGGTCTCCATCGGGGTCGCCGAGGCGACGGAGCGCGGCTTCGGAGTGGCTCACGGGAGATCAGCGGTGTACGTCGCCGCAGAGGTCGACCGCGGCGCCCTTACGGACGCCTCGGTGGTAGCTGCGCTGCGCGGGCACCGGGTCAGTATCGCGCTGCAACCGAACCGGACAGGTACCGACGCGGCGATCATTCGCGACCAGGTCACGGTGGTCGGTGCTGTCGGTGGTTCCGCGACGTGCCGCCCGGGGAGCCACCGGCCCAACGTCGCCGATGTCGCCCGTGAGGTGGCCGGCGTCACCCACGAGCGGAAACCGCCGGTCATCGTCCTGCGCGACATCACTCCATGTGATGCGATGGTGGCCTGGGAACATGGGCTACGTCTGGCGGTGGCTGGTGTCCGGGTCGCGCCCGGTGCGCCAGTGCCTCGGCTACGCCCGGGCGTGCTCCTGATGCTGGACCTGCGGGGCCGAACACGCGTTCAGCTGTCGGCGGACCTCGACGGGTTGTCGACGCGGTTGTTCGCGGATCGATTGGCCAGCCTGCCGGCGAGAAGGCTCTGGCGTCAGTGAGCGGCGCCGGCTGGCGTCGGGCGCTTGCGGCCAGCGCCAGCATCGCCGCCGCGGGGGCGGCGGTACAGACCGCGCCGGCGGCGACCTGTCTGACGCCGTTGCACGCCGTATGGCCGGCCTTAGTTGGCGCCGGGCGTCCGGGGCGGGTCGCGTTGACCTTCGATGACGGACCCGACGGGGCGAGCACGCCGCTGTTTCTGGATCTGCTCGACGATCATGACGTGCGGGCTACGTTCTTCCTGCTCGGGGAGATGGTGCAGCGCTTTCCCGACCTGCCACGCCGGATGGTCGGGAGTGGACACGAGGTGGCGGTGCATAGCTGGGATCACCGCAACCATTTGCGCCATCTACCTGGGCGGCGTACGAGCGAACAGCTGGAACGCACCGCGGAGGTGATCGAGCGGCGCAGCGGCGTGCGCCCCAGCTACTTCCGCCCGCCGTACGGTTCGCTGACCGGCGCGGACCTGTGGGCGGCTTCCCGGTTGGGTCTGCGCCCGGTGTTGTGGACGGCCTGGGGTCGGGACTGGTCCGACCGAGCGACGCCGGCGTCGGTGCTTCGCACCGTCACCTCGGGGAAAGTCGACGGTGGGACTGTGTTGCTGCACGACTCTGACTGCACCTCAGCTCCGGGTGCGTGGCTCTCGGCGTACGGGGCGCTACCAGCCTTTTTCGGCTGGTGCGCCGAGCGCGGACTTGACGTCGGGCCGCTCCGCGTTGTTCACGGAACGGGATGAGCCGCGAGTCGGTCCCCCTCGCGGTCGCAGCGAGCCTCGCGGCCGCCGGCGCCTTCGGAGTCGCCTCAGCGTTGCAGCACGCGGAAAGCCTTCGGGTGGACAGGCGGGCGGCGCTCGACCCGGGTTTGCTCACGTCGCTGCTGCGCCGGCCGCTGTGGCTGTTCGGCGTCGCAGCGGACATGCTGGCCGTGACGCTGCAAGCCGTCGGGCTGAGGTACGGTCCAGTCGCTCTCGTCCAGCCGCTGCTCGTTGCGGGGTTGCCGGTCGCCGTGACCCTTTCTTGCCGGCTCGATCGTCGGCGGCTACGCCGCAGCGAAGCCCTCGGCGTACTGCTGTCCAGCGCCGGCCTGGCCCTGCTCGCACCGACCACCGCCACCAGCGGCCTCGGCCGGCCGCCGGACCGGCTCGCTGGTCTCGTTGCCGCACTGGTGCTCGGTCTGACGGTCGGCCTCCTCCTGCTGCTGGCCCGGCATGATCCGAGCCAAGCCGCGGTCGCCACCGGCTGCGCGGCCGGCATCGTCGTGGGTGCCGGGTCGGTTCTCCTCGCCGTGTCCGCAGGTCGGATCGGCAACCCCGCGGCCCTGTTCACCAGCGTCGCGCCGTATGCAACCGTCGCCGTCGGCCTGCTCGGGCTGCTCCTCAGCCAGGCGGCGTTCCAAACCGGCGCCCTCGGCACGCCGCTCGCAGCGTTGTCCGTCACCGAACCGGTAATGGCGGTAGCTCTCGCGGTCGTGCTTCTGCACGAGCGGCTACCCACCACACCTCTGACTCGAGCCCTAGCGCTGGTCGGTGCCACCGCGGCAGTCGGCGGCGTGGTCGCGTTGACCCGAGGCGATCGGTCGAGCTCGACTTCCGCCGCGGTGGTGGACCGTAGGCGGCGGTGAACGTAACCAGATGGGTGTCTCAAGTTCAAACCAGTAACGACAAGTGTGGACTGCGAAAGCTGAATGTGCTTGGCGTCAACGAGCAGACATCCTCGTACTTGGTGTTCGACAGCGTTAGCGATACGCCAGTCACATCGCTCGCGTCAGCCGCAAGAGCTGCCAGACCGCCGCCGGCCGGACGCCGCGCTGGAAGGCGACGTACTCCGGTAACACCACGTCTGGCCCCCACTTCTCCTTGTACGCCAGCTGGTCGGCCGCCGGGTAGATGGCCTGCCCGCGCTCGGCGAGGAGCCGGACCACGCGTGCTGCCGTGGTGCTGCCGGCCGAGGCGATCTCGTGCCGGGGGTCGAGGCCGGTGAACGGGGTCAACCCGAAGTGCAGGTACTCCGCACTCTCGGCGCGGAACCGCTCGATGGAGGCGAGGACCACGAGCTCCATCGCGCCGGGCGGTGCGTCCGGCAGCCGCCGGCTGAGGTCGTGTAGCCAGCCGGGCCGGGATCCGTAGACCGGGGAGTAGCTGATATAGCCGATCAGCCGGTCGTCAAAGTGCGCGAGGAATAGCCGGCGCAACGCGGCTGCCGGCCCGCCGCGCTCGCCGACCAGAAACGCCAGCTCCTTTACGTGTCGGCCCTTGGCCCGTAGCCAGATCTGGTCCAAGCTGGACAGCTGGGCATCCACGCCGGGCGACGCCGGCCGGTCGACCCCGACTTCACTCACCTCGACGCCCATCCGACGGGCCCTGGACAGCTTGTTCCGCAGCCGCATGTGCGCCCCGCCCTTGAGCGTGAAGCTAGCGAGGGAACGCGCGTAGGAGGCGCCGAACTGGTTGACGGTGAAACCGTGCGCGGCGTACCCGTCGGCGCCGGCCCGGTTCAGCTGGACGGACATCACCCGGCGCGAATTCTGCGCCGCCGCGGCGAGGAACGCCCGGAGCAGCCAGCCCTGGTCCTCCGGTGCGGCGAACACCCCGCCGAGCTGGACGAGGTGTCGCCGCCCGGCCGCCCGGTAGGCGATCAGGCCGTCGATGCCGGTCACCTGGAAATGCTCGGTGTCGGCGTTGAGCGCCAGGAACGCCGAGGGGTTGTCGGCGTGCCGGCGCAGCACTCCGGCGGCGCTGCTCAGCTCAGGCTGCCCGAACCGAGACAGCGACGGCTGCGGGGACGGTGTCAGGGTGCTGGTCATAACGGCTCCGGAAT
>JBDUDX010000057.1:0-17190 GCA_040002735.1 Frankiaceae bacterium
TCCGAACGTGATCACCCTAACGCCTCAGATGCCTCCAAGGTCCATTCGATTGACCTGTCCCGGACCGGACTCAAGCCCCCGGCCGGGATGGCCGGCCGCTAGGACAAGCCCCCTGGCACCGGCCTACGACCAGCTCCCTTGCCTCGGCCGGGACCGCCGAGGGCTCTGAAACCGTTGTTCTGCGGCGTTAGGAGGACGTGACGAGGAGATCCTGGTGCATGCTCCCAGCCCAGGTAATGGGCGTCACCGGGGTGCGCGAGAGATGGTGCCCGCCCTGTCCGCGGCCAGTGCAAATCCAGGGACCAGTGCAAATCCAGGGACTAGCAGCGCCGGCCAGGCCAGGGGGAGGCCGGCCGGCCTCACTCGGTGAAACGGGCCGGCCTCTCCGGCGGTGGTCATCCGAACGGGTTACCCGGTCGGTCGCAGGGTGCCGAGTAGCCCGTGGGCCTCGTCGGCGATGCCGGCGCTGAAAAGTAGGTCGCCCCGCGCGCCGGCCGTTCCGTTGCCCCGCAGCAGCGCCCACAGCCCGTCGATCGCGACCGGCCCGCCGTCGGAGTTGACCAGGGTGCCGCGGACAGCACCAGTCCTGGGATCGAGGAGGTAGATCCGGCCGTCGCCGAAGTTACCGACCAGCAGGTCACCGGCGTGCGATTCGAAGGATGGCGGTGCCAGCTCCAGACCCCAGGGTGCATCCAGCGGGCCGTGGGTGACCAGCCGCCTGAGGAAACGCCCGGACAGTGTGTACACGTCGAGCAGGCCGAGCCCGGGTCCATGCGCCTCGTCCGCTGATCCCCGCTGCTGCTTGCCGTAGGTGACGTAGAGCCGACCGCCCAGGTTCGCCACGTTAAACGGCGCGTAGCCGGCCGGGAGCGTGGGGTCGCGGAAGGCGCCCGGCCGCCGGAGAAGGCGGAAGTGGCTGTCGAAGACGTCCACCCGGCCCTGCACGAAGTTCGCTGCGTAGAGCACCCGCCCTCGGCCGGTATCTCCGATGGCCAACCCTTTGTAGACGGCGCCGGGGACCGTCACCGCCCGGACGGCCCGGGTCGAGACCCTGCCCGGCGCAGGCTTGGGCACCCCCGGGTTCCAACCGCTGATCACCCCCGCCTCGGAGTCGAAGAGGAATGCCGCCGGCCCGGAACTGCCGTCCGTGCCGCGTACCACGAAACCGGAGGTGCCGTTGAACACCTGCCCCGTCGGCGCGCCGGCGGGGATCGAAACCACCAGCGGCACCGGGCTCAGCGGACCACTCTTGCTGCCTCCGGCGTACAGCGTCGACACATCCGTCCCGTTGTCCGACACCCATACCGGGCTGCTCGGGCTCAACGCGAGCCCCCACGGGTTCACCAACCGCGGATCGGTAGTGCGCGCCACACCGGGAATGTCCGAGACCAGGTTCGTCTGCTGTACCCGGACACCCGGGATCGACGCAGCGTCACCTGCCGCTAAAGACAGCGCCGGCCCAGCCGCCCAGCCAGCGGCGGAGACCCCGACCGCAGACACCCCCGCGACCAGCCCCCGGGCAACCCGCGGCTGCCAACCAGCAGCCGCCCGCCGGCCACCGCCTCCTCGACGCCGCCCACCGGACTCACCTTTCACTGCTCTCGCCATGACGCCTCCCGTCATCCGCGCGGCCACGCGACCGCTCCGACACCTCCTGCACGCAACAAGACCGGCCCCGGTTCACCCCTGGGGTGTCCCAAGGAACCGGGAACAGGGAGCTCGGTGAACGCCTGGCGGCGTCCCACCCGGAACCGGACCGACTTTTGACCCCGATGGGAGCGCGTCCGAGTGAGAGAAATGCAAGCATCACCCCGCCGGACCCGACCCGGATCCGCTCCGCGGCGGCCCCGTGCGCCATCAGCACTGGCAGGAGACGAGCTTGCGATGCCCGGCATGTTGTGATGTTCGTCCACCCAGAACCGGGTGAACCCGAGCCGCTCTACGCGCCGAGCGAGATCGATGCTGGCGCGCAGCGCTTCTCCCATCGCTGGATCCGGTCGGCACCGGCGCAAGATCGAGTACGGACGTCGTTCACCGTCGGCGCGTCCACCGCAACGAGGGCGCCACCGCAACACTTCCCATAGTCGGGCCGACTCCGGTGACGGGATGAGGTCCTAAGGTCGATCCATGAACTACCGAAGCTTGGGACGTACCGGCATGCAGGTAAGCCCGCTGTGCCTCGGAGCAATGATGTTCGGCGTATGGGGCGAACCGGACCACGACACGTCGATCCGCATCATCCACCGGGCGCTGGACGCCGGTGTCAACTTCATCGACACCGCCGACGTCTACTCCCAGGGCGAGTCTGAGGTGATCGTCGGCAAGGCGCTTGCCGGCGGCCGGCGCGACGACGTGATACTTGCTACCAAGTTCCACGGGCCGATGGATGTACCGATGGGCTCGCCAGGCGGCGATCCCAACAAGCGCGGCAACTCCCGCCGCTGGATCATCCAAGAGGTGGAGAACAGCCTCCGCCGGCTCGGCACCGACTGGATCGACCTCTACCAGGTGCACCGCCCCGAGCGGGATACCGATGTCGAAGAGACCCTTGCGGCGCTCACCGACCTGCAGCGCGAGGGCAAGATTCGGGCATTCGGATCCTCGACGTTCCCCGCGCATGAAGTGGTGGAGGCGCAGTGGATCTCGCAGAAGCGGGCACTCGGTCGGTTCCTGACGGAGCAGCCGCCGTACTCACTGCTCGCCCGCGGCGTCGAGGCCGACCTGCTGCCGGTCGCGGAGCGCTACGGCCTGGGCGTGCTGCCGTGGAGCCCGTTGGCCGGCGGCTGGCTGACCGGGAGCTACCGCAGGGAAAGTGACGTGCCGACATCTCGGCGCGCCGAGCGCATGCCGGCCCGGTACGACCTGTCGAACCCGGACAATCAGCGCAAGCTCGAGGCCGCCGATGCCCTTGCCGTACTCGCCGAAGCCGCGGGCATCAGCCTGATCCACCTGGCGCTGGCTTTCGTGCTCCAGCATCCCGCGGTGACCGCGCCGATCATCGGGCCTCGCACGATGGCGCACCTGGACTCGCAGCTCGGCGCGATGGATGTCGCGCTCTCCGCCGACGTGCTCGACCGGATCGATGAGATCGTTCCACCCGGCGTCACGCTGTCCCGGGTCGACGAGGGTTACGTACCCCCCGCGTTGGACGACCCGTTCCTACGACGCCGCCGGACGGCATGAGGGCGCGGCGACGCGCCGGCCGAGGATTTTCCACGCCCTCGGAATGACGCCATAGTGCACATCGCGCCCACCAGCCGGTTCCTCGCCGCGTTCCCGGCACTGCCGGTCTCCGACGAGCGCCGGGCCGTGTCTTCCTGGAGAACGCTTTGGGCTTTGCGGAGCTGCGCCACGACGGCCAAGGACTGGGCATCCTGCGCCGGGACGCGGTCGAGCTCCACCTCTGGGTTCCTGATGGCAGCCGTCCGGGTGCGGAACGGAGCCTCGCCGGCACCGCGTCCTGCCGCATCGAGGTCACCGGCGTCGACGCGGTCTACGAGCACTGCCTGCGCGTGGGTGTGGTCCACCCGAACGCGCCGTTGAGGCAACAGCCGTGGGGTACCCGGGAGTTCGGGGTGCTCGACCCGGACAACAACCTGATCAGTCTGTACGAGCGCGTGGACGCGTAGCCGGATAAGGCTGCACCGCCCGGACTGGTCCTACCCTCGACGGATGCAGGAACCGTGGCCGGCTGGCGGTCCCGGCGTTCTGACGCTTCCCTCAGGGCGGCGGGTCCGTGGCCGCGCCCTCCGCCGGGCCCTGCCGCAAGGTCCGGCGCCCACGTTCGGCCTGTATCTGCTCGGCCAACCGCCGCCGGCTCGTGCGTGGGAGTCCCGTTGGCTGAAGTGGCCGGACTTCCGCCTGCCGGTTGATCGCGCGGCTGCCGAAGACGCGTTTCGGCAAGCGTGGGGGCGGCTCGATACTGACCGCGTCGAGATCGCCTGCAGCGGTGGGCGCGGTCGAACCGGTACAGCGCTGGCCTGCCTCGTGGTCCTCGACGCCGGCGCCGCCGTGGATGCCGTTACCTATCTCCGCGAGCACTACCACCCCCGGGCGGTGGAGACACCCTGGCAGCGCCGCTATGTGGCCCGATTTCAGGCGAGCAGAACGTGACCACGTACGGCGGAGGGCTGAGCGGCACCGTACGGCCCGCCCAACTGACCGAGGAGGACCTCTACGTCATGGCCGTTCCTGCGGAACAGGAGCAGGCCCGCGCGGTGCCCGTCTGCCATGGGAGTCAGTGTGCCGGGGTACGCCTGGCTGATGGCGTGCGATCCGGTGCTCGGTGTGGACGCCTGTACGGCGGGTTGGATCGGGGTCGCGATCGGCGTCGAGCGCGGCAGTGCCGGCGTACAGGCCTATCTGGCTCCTGACATCGACACGCTCGTCTCGCTGGCTCGGAAGTCGGGCGATCCGGCCGCCATCGCCATCGACATCCCCATCGGGCTGCCGGACCGCAGTCGGCGGCAGGCCGACGTGCTGGCGAAGGCGGCCGCCGGCCCGCGCCAGTCCTCGGTCTTCTTAACTCCGGTACGACAGGCCCTGCTGGCTCCGGATCACGCAACGGCGGCCGCCACCAATCGCCGGCTCGTCGGGGAAGGGATCTCCCGGCAGGCATTTGGTCTCAAGCGCAAACTGCTCGAGGTGGAGGACTGGGTACCCCGATCGGGTGTTCCGGTGATTGAGGTCCACCCGGAAGTGTCGTTCACTCGGCTGGCGGGGCGTCCCCTGACGACGCGCAAGTCGACATGGGCAGGTATGTACCAACGCCGTGCGTTGCTGTCGGCCGCCGGCATCTCCATGGACGCAGATTTCGGGGTTACCGGCGCCAGTGCCGGTGTCGACGACGTTCTCGATGCCGCCGTGGCCGCCTGGACGGCCCGTCGCTATGCGTCCGGCCAGGCCCGGCCACTTCCCGATCCGCCGGAGGTCTTCAGCGACGGATTGCCCTGTGCCATCTGGGTCTAGGGCGTGGGACCCGCCAGCAGTCGCTGGTGTAGTTCCAGGGTGAGGACGTGTATCTCCCGGGTCAGTTCCGTGTTCGACTTCAGTTCGAGTTCCTGCTCGTTGAAGTCGTGGTCCGCCTTGGCCTGCTGGAAGGCCGACTGCCGATTCTGACCGATCATGACGAAGGTGGACAGGAAGATCGCCTCCAGGGAAACGATCAGCGTCAACTTCGGCCAGGGGTCGGACTCGATCAGCGTCATCCAGACCGCGAAGAGAACGGTGTGGAGGTACACAAAGGGCATCGAGCCGGCAAATGCGGTAATCGCGTCGGCGGTCCGAAGCTGCAGATTCGCGGCCCGCTGGGCCTGGTGTCGCGCGACGACCGGATGCTGGCGAACGTGCGTGTTCACAGTCTTCATGTCGGCGCCTCCCTGTTCGATCACTACTGGCGTCAGTCAACCGGTGCTTCGTGGGTAATACCGGAGGTTGGCAACTTGCCCCTCTGGCGAGGTGGGTTGGCAGCTTAGGTCGGCGGTGGCGGCTGCCGATGCTCGGGTGTGAGGTTGCCTCTGTCCCGGCATCGAACCGCATGGTCTTCGTTGCGCCAATCAGCCTTCCTGACCGTCCTGGCGCTGTTGCCGGTTGCGCTACTCGCCGGCAGCAGCATCGTGCTGGCTTCCCGCCAGGTGACCGCACCCGTCAACCGGCGGATCGACCGGTTGCTGCTGGTCGACGACAACCCGATCAACCAGAAGGTGTGCCGCGCTGTCCTTGGCCGTCTCGGCTATGACGTCGACGTCGCCGCGGACGGCCTCCAGGCACTCCAGTAGGTGTCCGCGAAGCGGTACGCCGCCATCCTGATGGACTGCCAGATGCCGAACATGGACGGCTACCAGGCCACCCAGACGCTGCGCCGACGTGAGGGTCCCGACCGGCACACGCCGGTCATCGCCATGACCGCCTCGGCCATGACGACCGACCGCGACCGCTGCCTGCAGGCCGGCATGGATGACTACCTCACCAAACCCCTGCACATGGCCGCCCTGGGCGCGACGCTCCGCTACTGGTTGGACGGACCTGGTAAGTCTTCGGACCACCGGACCGAAAGTAACGCCTCCCAGTCCGCCGCGCCCGGACCTGTCGAGGAGATGGATCGGACGTAGCAGTGGCCCGTGTCACATGCTTCCGACGCGTTACCGGAGGGGTTACCGTACGGGCATCCAGAGCGCCGTTTCCCTCGACAAAGGTGCCGCCCAGACATGAGCGAATCCAGACCGGTCAACTGCTGGCTCACCGACATGGACGGCGTACTGGTACGGGAAGAACACGCCATCCCCGGCGCCAGCGATTTCATCACCGCATTGCGGGAGGGCGGCCGGGCATTTCTGGTACTCACCAACAACCCGATGTACACCCCGCGTGATCTGCGAGCGAGGCTCCTGGTCGGTGGCATCGACGTGCCCGAGGAGCGCATCTGGACTTCCGCCCTCGCGACCGCCGCGTTCTTGGCGGACCAGCGGCCGGGAGGGTCGGCCTACGTCATTGGCGAAGCGGGACTGACGACGGCGTTGCACTCTGTCGGGTATGTGCTCACCGATCGCAGCCCGGATTACGTCGTACTCGGCGAAACCCGTACCTATTCCTTCGAGGCGATCACCAAGGCGATCCGGCTCGTCGAGAGCGGCTCCCGCTTCATCGCCACCCACCCCGACCCCAGTGGACCGTCGCCTGAGGGAACGCTGCCCTCGACCGGTTCGGTGGCCGCGCTAATCACTGCAGCTACCGGCGCTAAGCCGTACTTCGTCGGCAAGCCCAACCCCTTGATGATGCGCAGCGCCCTCAACCGGATCGAGGCACACTCCGAGAGCACGGTCATGATCGGAGACCGGATGGACACCGACATCGTCAGCGGCATCGAGGCCGGCATCCGCACCATCTTGGTGCTGACCGGATCGACCCAACGTGATCAGGTGGAGCGGTTCCCGTACCGGCCCACCCGGGTCGTGGACTCCATTGCTGACGTCGTGCCGCTGATCGAGCAGTTTGCCCCGACCGTCACCTGAGCTCGGAACAGCCAGGAAGCGAGGTCGCCTCATCAAGGCGGCCTCGCTTCCTGGCTTTCTGGTGCGGCTACCGAAGAATCGGCTGCCGCACCACGATCGGGAGACGCGCCCATGTCCGGCCAAGTCCGTAGTAGGTGCCGGCACCGCTGGCAGCGAGTCCGATGGCAACGAGGGCGTAGATCAGGTGATCATCGAGGAAGGGATTGGTCTGGAGCGGTAGGGACCCCATCCACATGAAGACCATCAGCGCGGTGGCGGACGCGGCGGTGATGCGCATCGCGATACCAAGAATCAGGCCCAGGCCGATTCCCAGGAGGGCGAGCATGAAGAGCCAGTCAATGAAGGCGACGCCGGCCATGCTGTGGAACATGCCAGCGAACGGCCCTTCCACACCCTTGAGAAAGCCGGTCGTGGGGGAACCGCCGGAGATCCAGGCCTTGGCGCTGGGCGTCGCGAATCCCAGTCCGAAAGTCTTGTCGAGGAAAGCCCACAGGAAGACGAACCCGAGACTGACCCGGGTAAGGGCCCAGACAACCGGGGCGATCCGCGAGGTTCCGGCTGGCGTGAACTCCGCCGCCTTGTAGTCGAACCCGTTGCCAGTACCGGCGGTGGGTAAACGATGCTCGAGGACGGCCATTATGCCTTCTCCTGTCGTGACCCTTGGCGGGTCTGATGAATAAGCGGTAATGCCATAATGTCTTGGTTTGTTTACGCCGAGATGCCGCAAACGTCCCCACTTTGCGAGAAGTACGTCCTCCCGCCGATCTGCGCCGCTTTACCCGGCCGGTGGGTAACGCCTCATCGAGGGAGGTCAGCCGGTGAGCGTGCCGGGTTCAGCTCGCGGCGAGCTCGCCGGGGAACCGTGATAGGCCTCGAGCACCTCCCCGGCGGTGTGGAAGTACGCGTCCGCGTCGAGCGCGGCGGTGACGCCGTACCGGTCGAGTTGCTCGCGTACAGCCGGTACCACGCCCGACATGACCATCCGGACCCGATGCTGGCGCAGGGTTTCCGCGGCCTGCAGGAGGGCGGCGGCGGCAGAGTAATCCACGTCGCCGATGGCGGCGGCGTCCAGACAGAACCACCGCGGTGGTTCGGCCGAGATGAGCGACTCGAGATCCGCGCGAAAGGACGCCGCGTTGGCGAAGTACAGGCTGCTGCCGAACCGATACACGACCAGCCCCGGCTCGGTACGGGCACCGGCGGTCACGGGCTGCGACTGCCAGTGCCCGCTTTTGGACTTGACCAGAACGTTGCTGCGCGGGTGGTAACTGTGCCGGAGATGATCGACCATCGACGCCACGATGGCGACGACCATTCCCTGCTTCACGCCGAGCACGACCACGGCGGCTGCGGTGATCAATGCAACCGCGAACTCCGGGCGCCGGAGCGCGTTGAGCCGCCGCAGTCCACTGATGTCGATCAGCTCGACCCCGATGAGGAACACCACTGCGGCCAGCGCCGCCACCGGCAGCGCAGCCAAGGGACCGGTGAGTACGAGCAATACCAGCAGCACGATGATGCTCGTCGCGACCTGCGCGAGTTGGCTGCGTCCCCCGGCGCTGTCCACCAGCGCGGTCTTCGTCGGACTCCCGTTGACCACGAACGTGCCGGTGAAGGCCGCGGCGACATTTGCGGCGCCGAGCCCGACCAAGTCGGCGTCCTGATCCAGCTGCTCATTGTGGCGGGCTGCATAGGCGCGCGACGTCGCCGAACTCTGCGCCAAGATCACCACGAACATCGACGCGGCCACGCCCAGCATCCGGGCCGCATCGCTCGGCCCCAGAGCCGGCACAGTGAGGTGCGGAAGTCCCTGCGGAACGGTACCGAGCACCGCCACGCCGTGCTCGGCCAGATCCGCCAGCCGGCTCACCACGATCGCGCCGACGACGGCTAACAAGGCGGCCGGTACCCGTCGAGTGAGCCGACGGAGGCCCACCAGAGTGACCAGCACACCGGCCGCGACTGCCAGCGTGCCCGGGCGTACCGCCGGAAGCTGCCGCACGGTATCGAGAAGTCTGCCCAGCGTCCCCCGGCCGGTCGCGTCCACGCCCAGCATGTCGGGAAGCTGTCCACACGCGACTTGGACGCCGACCCCGGTGAGGAAGCCGATCAGCACCGTTCGGGACAGGAAGTCGGCGAGGAAGCCGAGTCGAATGAGGCGGGCGATCAGCAGCATGCCGCCAGCGAGGAGGGCGGCCAATCCCGCCAGCTCCACGTACCTTGGGGACCCGACGGCCGCGACGCTACCTACCCCCGCTGCCAAGATCGTGGCGGTGGCTGAATCCGCGCCGACGACCAGGTGGCGGGACGAGCCCAGTACCGCGAAGACCGCAAGCGGCAGCAGGATCGTGTACAGGCCGGTGACCGCCGGCATACCGGCGATCTTCGCGTACCCGAGAACTGCCGGGATGCCCACCGCCGCTCCCGCGACGCCGGCGAGCACGTCGCTGCCGACCAATGACCGCTCGACCGGCAGGATGCCGGCGAGCACCGGCAGTCGGGGCCAGCGCCGGGGGCGGTGAGCGGCGGTTCTCAACGAGCGTCCAACCGGCACCCAGTACGAGCCGTGGAGAGGTGCCGGTGGCACGCGTGCGGGCACTCCCCCGGAACGGCATCAGTGTCGTACATCGGCCGACCTTGTCAAATGCGCAGCAGCAGGGCAAGGGTCAGAAGTTTGCCACCTCCCTTCGGGGCCGCCGCAGGGCCGACGTGGCGGAGGTCACAGGCATTCCTGCTGCCGTTCTGAATCGATCTAGTAAGCTATTCCCTGTGGCGAAGAACCTGCTGTCGCGTATGTAACGACGACGTTCCCCGGTCGAAACGCTCACCGCGGACAGTGGTACGCGAAGGCAGGCACCACCATCGAAGCGCCACCATTCGAAGTCCCCCCGCAAGCAAAGATAAGGAGAGAAACATGCCGGCCTCACCTGTTGCACGACCGCTGTCCGCCGGCTTTGCCAAGATCACCACCCGGCCAATATCAGCCTCCCGTTTGCTGCTCCTGCTCGCGCTGGTACTCACCGCTGCCGCGCTGCTCGCCGGCGGCATGTGGGGGCCGCTGGCGCTCTGCGTCGGGCTCCCGGCCGCAATCCTCGGCTACGCACTGGAGCTTCGACGGCTTTGGACATCGGTCGGTGGTACCGGCGGCTGAAGTACTGCGTCATTCGCCGGCGCTTCCCCTTCGCCCCATTTGCATTTGCATTGTTTCTGAGAGGACTACGTATCCCGCATGCCCACACGACCGCTTGTCGACCCGGCCGCTCGCGCCCGTTGGCGGCAGACCTGGCACCGCTTCGACACCTGGAGCCTGAACAACGCGAACCCCGTCCTCTACCGGCCCCGCCGGGACTGGCTGCCCGATCTTCGCGGGCCGGAGTTGATCCGCGACCTGGGCCGCAAGGTCTCCGCCGCCACCGCCGCGCTACGCCGCCGTCGGCGGTTGGAGCAGGAGGTGGCCCAGTACTCCGCCACCTCGGACGTGGTGGAGATCGAGACGATTCTGGAGCGTGGCACGGCTGAGGAAACCTCGGAAGTACGGGACATCCTGACCCAGCAGGCGATCAGGCGTAGCCGGCCCCGGTGGTGGAATCTCCGCGGCTGATCGGGTCAGGAATCGGCCGGTGGGGGTTCCACCGCGCCTTCGCCGGGAGGTGGCGACCAACGGCCGAATGTGACCCGGGCCAGCTTGGACCAGATGGACGTGCGGCGTCGGCAAGTCCCGAGGTGGCGTACACGCCGTTGCGGTCGACGACGATGCCGTCATAGTCCGGTACCGCCTCGAGCCAGGGAAGCGCCTTCGGTCCCTTGACGAATGCAGCCGTCGCGTACACGTCGGCCCACAGCAGTGAGGGGCCGACAACCGTGACCGACAGCAGGTCATCCACGGGGTAGCCGTCTTTCGGGTCCACGATGTGCCGGCCGCGCCGGGCGGTGCCCGAGGTGGCGATTCCACCGGTGGACAGGGGGAGGACGGCGATCAACCGAGCCGGTTGTCGGGGGTCCTCCACGCCGATCCGCCAGGGCGTTCCAGGCTGGCCGCCCGCGTCTCCGGCGATGTCACCCCGGCGTTGACACTGACGTCACACCCGGTCGAGCGGGCAAGTCGGGCCGCCATCTGCTCGATGGCCCACCCTTTCACCAGGCCGGAGGGGTCGAAGCGGCGTTCCCCGTGGGCGGCCGGGTCCGGGCAGTGGGCGTTGAAGTGCCCTCCGGTTCGCTTGCGCGCGACTTCGCACAGCTCAAGTACCTCGCTCATCGACGGGTGCACCGCCGCCAGCGACAGCTCCGCGCGATTGAGCCGGCTGACCTCGCTGTCCGCAGAATAGGTACTGAACCGGGCATCGATCACCCGCAACTCCTCGAAGGCCGCATATACCAGCCGCGCTGTGTCGTCGGCGCGGGCGGCCTGCCCGCGGACGTGCACGCTCACCGGCATGCCCATCACCTGCTCGACCCAGGCGCGGTGCGGGATCGTCGTCGATGCCATCACAGGTGTGCCTGATCCAGCGCTGACTGCAGCGAGGTGACGTACCCGTCGCTGGTGTCGGTGGCTCCGCTGACGTGGTCGATCTGCGCGCTCTGGGCAGCGATGGTCTCCGACTTGAGGATGGGCAGCGCGTAGCTGTTGATCTCATCGTCGCGGGGGTTGCCTTGCGGGTATTCCACGACGGTCACGGTCCTGATTCGGCCACCCGAAACGGTGACCTTGACCTGCACCGGTCCCCACCGGGTCGATGCCGCACTGCCGGTGAAGGTGCCGCCGGATGAGGCGGCGGTCGTCGGGGTCGTACCGGTCGTCGGGGTCGTACCGGTCGTACCGGCGGCGGCCGGAGCGGCGATTCCCGCGGTGGAGGTGTAATAGCTGAACAGCATGACGAGGCCGGAGACCGTACCGGCCAGCGCCGCGATTATCTTGCGCACGTCGGAATCCCTTTCACCAGGAGAAGCGTTCGGTGTGGACGCGCGCGACCGGTACACCAGCGTCGCGCGCTGCTCGGCTGACCGCGTCCATCCAGGCGTCCGGTCCGCAGAGGAAGACGTCCTGGGAGGCGATGTCCGGTACGAGATTGCGCAGTGCCGCACTGTCGGAGAGGTGGCCGAGGTATCCGGGCAACCACGAGTCCGGGCGAGCCCGGGACCCGAGCAGGTACACCAACCGCACGCCGCGGGCGCTTGCCAACGCCTCGAGTTCGGCGCCGAAGACCACGTCGGCGTCGCTGCGGGCCCGGACGATCAGGGTGCCGTCCCCCGGTGCCAGACGCAGGTCCTCGATGAGGGCGCGCAGCGGTGTGATCCCGATTCCGGCAGCGATCAGCGTCACTCGCGGTTGGGTGCGTCGCCCTGAGGTGAGCGCCCCGTACGGCCCTTCGAAGGCCACCCGGGTGCCGGGCCGTAGCCGAGCCAGCGACCGGCTGCCGTCGCCGAGGTCCTTCACGGTGATCCGCAACACCTGCGGATGCGGGGGAGCGGAGAGCGAGTACGGATGGCCGCGACTCCACCCGGGACCGTCGAGAAATCGCCAGAGGAAGAACTGACCGGCCCGAGCCGGCAGCCGGTCCAACGCGCGGCCGGAGAGGTGCAAGGACACCACGCCGGGCGCGTCGGGAACGACCTCGGCCACCACCATCGGTGGCGCAGCGACCGGTACGCCGGTACGCCGAACCGGAAGACCAGCACCGAGCCGAGGGTGAGCACGTACAGGCTCCACCAGTAGGCGCGGGCCGCGGGTGCGGCCACGAATTCACCGCCGTTCCACAGCTGGTGCGGGAGGGCGAGTCCGACGCCCAGATAGGCGTAGAGGTGCAGCAGATGCCAGGACTCGTACCGCAGTTTCCGCCGCGCAGCGCGCACCGACGTCACCACGACGAGCACCAGGAGCAACGTGCCGGCGGTGGCCAGCAGCATGCCGGGATACGTCGCCACCAGGGTCCACAACTCGGGGACGGCACGGCGATGCGTTGTGATGGCGTATCCGACGGTGATCAGCGCGATATGCGCGAGCATGAGATGGAACGACGTGAACCCCACCCACCGGTGCCAGCGGGCCAGGCGGTCCTGGCCCCAGCTGCGTTCCGCCCACGGGATGCGCGCCATTCCCAGTACCTGCAGGAGCAGCAGATCGGCGGCGAGCAACCCGGCGAGCCGGCCCGCCGACGTCAGGCCGGGACCGAGCCCGGAGAGCAGTTCCTGAAGGCCCCGGTTTGCCAGCCACAGCGCGGTCACCACCACCAGGCTGGTGTAAGCGAGGAAAGCCACCAGCGTTCCCGGCCAGGTCGGGTAGGACGCCCGCAACGGTGCCGTCCGAATCGGCCGAGTGCGAGGCGGCGCAGTCGTGGTCACGTGTTAGACGATGGCCGTGGCACCTGTAAGGCGGCTGTGGGGAGCCTGTCCGTGCCCGCAGGATTCCGGTGTGCGTCGACCTCTCCTCGGCGTGGGACTGGGCCGCATTGTCGGGATTACCGTGGTAGGACACATGATGCAGCGGCACCCGGCGGCCACGCCCACGCGACTCCGGTTCGACGGCTGGATCGCGGGCTTGGGTACGGCCTCGGGTACCCGGATCGTTGTCGGGCACTGGGTACGTTCGCCCTTCGGCTCGGTGAGCGACGTGATGCTGGAATCACCGGTGGGGGAGCGGCTGCTGCTGGCGTCGAGCGAGGAGTTCGCGGTTTTCGTGGCCGCGACGTACGTCTTCGATCGGATCGAGGTCACCCCGGTTGCCGTATCCGTCCGCGGGAACGCGTGGACGGTCACTGCCGGTCCGCTCGACCTGTCGTTCACCGTCGGTCGGCGGGGCGTACTCGGATTTCTGCTTCGAGCCGTGCCGCCACCACTCGCCCGGACGCCGAGATGGGTGGAGCTGGTGGATCTGCCCGCCCGGTGTCTGCTGCGCGGGGTGCGCACTCGCGCAAGCGCCGGAAATGGGCGGCGGGAGTGGTACGGCGCCCAGGACCTGCGCCGCATCATTTCGGCCGCCGGCCACCGTGACGGGCAGAATCTCGGTGAGCTGGCCGCCGTCGACCCACCGGTACGTTCGGGTTCGGTTCGACGCCTCGCTTCCCGGCGTTGGTCCGGATGGCCACCACCGTGGAAGCGCCGGCGGAGTAGTACCGAGCCGATGATCGGCGTTCGCCGGTGCCGCGCAACCTTCTCGCGTGACCACCGTCTGCCCGCGTGACCACCGTGGTCGCTACCGGGCCGCCACGAAAGGTCGCCAAGGAGATCCACGATCTCCTTGGCCCTCCGGGTTGTCGTTCTGCTGCCCGGAATAGCCCGACCGTACGGCCACAAGGGCTGCCAAGGAGATCCACGATCTCCTTGGCCCACCAGGTAGCTTCCCACGGGAAAGATCGAACAGACCCGGTACGCGTCGAGCGCGTTAGGGAATCCCGTACCAGCCGCCTAAACGAGGGCCTGGTCGACGAAGCACCAACGCCAATCCTCACCCGGTTCGAAGGACCGCATCAGCGGGTGCTGGGTTGCCGAGAAGTGGGCGGTGGCATGCCGTTTCGGCGAGGAATCGCAGCAGCCGACGTGGCCGCAGCTGAGGCATTCCCGCAGGTGCACCCAGCGGCTGCCTTCCGCGATGCAGTCCGGACAGCCCTCGACGCTGTCCGGCTGAACATCGCGGATGGCATCGAGATGCGTACAAGCAGCTGAGTCAGCCAATTCGGAGCGCCACCTCGTCCATGTCGCCGGTGTAGTAGTGCTCGCCGATGTTCTTGCCGCCGAGCTGGAGTGGGGCGGCGTTGGCGATGCTACCCAAGGTGGCGGCAACGGTGGCCTTGAGCACTCCGTCGACGCTGATGGAAACCGACGTTGCGTTCCGGCGGCAGCTGACGGCATGCCAGCGTCCGTCGGCAATGTCGGCACTACTCGCCTTGACCACCACCCCCTTGCGGGTGCTGTCCACGAAGGCGCACCGAGGCTTGCCGATGCCGCGCGTGAGAGCGCCGCCGATCTCGACCTTGTACTGACCGCCGGCCGCCGGCGAATGACCCTTCTGCACTGCCGGGTCCGCAGGGGCCGGTTTTCGCCGCGATCCGTCCCGCCGCCGTGGCCGTCTACCGGACGCGCCCCGCGGGCAGCCCGCGAAACGTCTGGGCCGCCAGTGTGGCGGCCGTCGAGGCGGCCGGTGACCGGGTCCGACTTCAGGTGGGCGGCGCGCTGCCGATGGCGGTGGACCTGAGACCTGACACCTGCTGCGGTCACCGAGCTCCAGCTCACCTCGGGCGCGGCCGTGTGGCTCGGGTCAAGGCCACCGACATTACGGTCTATCCGGTGTGACCTGCGGGCGACCGCAGACCGTGCGACCGCGATGGGATGATCTCCCGGTGAACAGCGTCGAATCGTTCGTTGCGGTCTCCGCCTGCAACGAGTTGGCGGCGGCTGCCGGCGTCCGACTCGCCGAGTTGGGCGGTAACGCGGTCGACGCCGCGCTCGCCGCCATTCTGGTGTCCCAGGTGAGCGAACCCGGCATGTGCGCCCTGGCGGGCGGGGCGTATCTCACCGTGGCGCCGGCCGGCGGCGAACCGATCACCGTCGACGGCGGCGTCGCGATGCCCGGGCTGGGCTTACCCGCAGAACGGTTCGGCCGGGCCGTGGAGGACATCGAAATGGCCTACGGCGGGGGCGTCACCGCCACGGTCGGGTACGGATCGGTGGCCACTCCGGGCGGGCTCGCCGCGTACGCCGCCGCACACCTGCGCTTCGGCCGCGCGCCGTGGGCCGAGGTGCTGGCACCCGCCGTTGAGGTGGCCCGCGAGGGCTTCCCGCTGGGTCGGGCGTCCGCGTACTACCTGGCGTACAGCCACGACAGCATCTTCAGTCGCAGTGCGGACAGCCATGCGGCGCTGCACGACGGCGACGGAGCGCTGCTCGCGGAAGGTGCGCAGGTGCACATACCGCACCTGGCGGACACCCTGGAGTTGCTCGCCGAGCACGGCGCGGTGGCCTTCTATACCGGCGAGGTCGCGGAGCGGATCGTCGAGGACATGGCGGCGCACGACGGCTTGGTCACGGCCGAGGACCTGGCCCGGTACCGCCCGGCCCTGCGTACTTCGCTGGCCGTGACCGCGGGGGAGTGGCAACTCGGCACGAATCCGCCACCGGCGATCGGTGGCGCTGCGTTAGCGGCGATGCTCACGCTTCTGGGGGGCCGCCCGTACGGCGCCTGGACGCCGGCCGACGTGGCCCACCTCATCGCCGTTCAGGATTTCGTCCTGCGGTACCGCCGGGACCGGCTGGATACCGCTGAAGATCGGGGAGCGGCCGCCGAGGAGTTGCTGGCCATGGTGGCAGCCGGCGGGCCGATGCGCCTGGAGGCTCCCTCCACGCTCAACGTTTCGGTGGTGGACAGCGACGGCAACGCGTGCGCCGTCACCGCGTCCGACGGGTACGGCTCCGGTGTCATGGTTCCCGGTACCGGGCTCTGGCTGAACAGCGCGCTCGGGGAGCCGGAGTTGAATCCGCATGGTTTGCATGCGCTGGCTCCGGGCAGCCGACTGGCTTCCAACATGGCGCCCACCGTGGGTCGGCGGCCCGACGGCGCGGTGCTCGCGGTCGGCTCGCCGGGTGCCGACCGGATCACCACTGCGCTGCTGCAGGTGCTCGCCGGCTTCACTACCGGTGGGCTGTCCCTGGAGCAGGCGATCCGCTGGCCGCGGCTGCATGTGCGGCAGGGCGCCGAGGGCGCGATGGTCGAGCACGAGGAGGATCTCGTGCTGCCCGACACCGGGTTGCCGACCCGGGCGCACCATCCGCTCGCGATGTACTTCGGGGGCGTGGGAGCCGCACTGTTCGAGCCTGCCGGCGGGCTCACCGCGGCGGGCGACCCGAGGCGGGCGGCTGCGATCGCGGTGCGCGCCGACTGAGTTCGGGCTACATGATGACCGGATCCGGTGTGCCGTGCGTCCGGTGATCGGTGTGACCGCGTCCATCGAACCGGCCCGCTGGGGAGTGTGGGAGCTGGTCGCGACGCTCCTGCCCCACCGCTACGTCGACCATCTGGTTGCGGCCGGCGGCCGGCCGGTCCTGCTGCCGCCGGATGGGGGGGATGATGCCGGCGAGCTGATCGAGCGGCTCGATGGGCTGGTACTCAGTGGCGGAGCCGACATCGACCCGGCACGATACGGCGCCGATCGGCACCCCGCGACAGTGGGTATCCGACCGGAACGCGACG
>JBDUDX010000058.1:0-8793 GCA_040002735.1 Frankiaceae bacterium
TCGGTGATGAACGTGCAGGAGGCCAGCGCCAAGGCGCTGCTGGTCGACGCCGAGGCGCTGGCCGCGGCCCAGCAGGCCGGGAACGTGCTCGGCGCGAACGCGGTCCTGATGGACGCCTACAACACCGACGTCCGGCCGCTGCTCGCCGAGCTGCGGGTCGATCAGGGCCTGGACCCGGATCCGATGGCCGCCTACGCTCGCTCCGGTTACGCGGAGCGGATCGTCGCCGAGCGGGTTGGCGGCGCGCAAGCGGGTTGGGGCGCCTGATGAGCGAACGCGCTGTCACCGACGCCCTGCTGAAACGATCGAACCGGCTGGGCGCGGACCCGCGCAACACCAACTACGCCGGCGGCAATACCTCGGCGAAGGGCTCGGTGACCGACCCGGTGACCGCACAGCCGGTCGAGCTGATGTGGGTGAAGGGTTCCGGCGGTGACCTCGGCACGCTCAGCGCCGGCGGGCTCGCCGTGCTGCGGCTGGACCGGCTGCGCGCCCTGGTCGAGGTCTATCCCGGCGTCGATCGCGAGGACGAGATGGTCGCTGCGTTCGACTACTGCCTGCACGGCAAGGGCGGCGCGGCGCCGTCGATCGACACCGCGATGCACGGCCTGCTCGACGCCGAGCACGTGGACCACCTGCACCCGGACTCCGGTATCGCGCTCGCCACGGCCGCCGACGGCGAGGCGCTGACTAAGGAGTGCTTCGGGGACGCGGTGGTCTGGGTACCGTGGCGCCGACCCGGTTTTCAGCTCGGCCTGGACATCGCCGCGATCCAACGGGCGAACCCGGCGGCGATCGGCTGCATCCTCGGCGGCCACGGCATCACCGCCTGGGGCCCGACCAACGAGGAGTGCGAGGCGAACTCGCTGCGCATCATCGATACCGCCGAGGAGTTCCTCTCCGACCGTGGCCGGCCGGAGCCGTTCGGCCCGGTACTGCCCGGGTACGAGCCGCTGCCCGCGGCGGAGCGGCACGCCCGGGCCGCCGCGCTGGCCCCGCTGATTCGCGGCCTGGCCTCCACCGACGCGCCGCTGGTCGGCCACTACACCGACTCCGACGTGGTGCTGGAATTCACCGCCCGAGCGGAGCACCCCCGGCTGGCGGCTCTGGGCACGTCCTGCCCGGACCACTTCCTGCGCACCAAGGTGCGGCCGCTCGTACTCGACCTGCCCCCGACCGCGGCGCTGCCCGACGTAGTGGCCCGGTTGCGCGAACTGCACGCCGCCTACCGCACCGACTACCAGGGCTACTACGACCGGTACGCCACGCCCGAGTCGCCGGCGATCCGGGGCGCCGACCCGACGATCGTGCTGGTGCCCGGCGTCGGCATGTTCAGCTTCGGCCGGGACTCCCAGACCGCCCGGGTGGCGGGTGAGTTCTACCTGAACGCGATCAACGTGATGCGCGGCGCGGAGGCGGTCTCCCGCTATGCCCCGATCGATGAGTCGGAGAAGTTCCGGATCGAGTACTGGGCGCTGGAGGAAGCCAAGCTGGCTCGGATGCCGAAGCCCAAGGCGCTCGCCACCCGGGTGGCCCTGGTGACCGGCGCCGGCTCCGGGATCGGCAAGGCCATCGCCGACCGCCTCGCCGCCGAAGGCGCCTGTGTCGTGGTCGCCGACCTCGACCCGGACAGCGCGGCCGCGCTCGCCTTCGGCGGGGTGGACCTGGTGGTGAACAACGCCGGCCTGTCGATCTCTAAGCCCCTGCTGGAGACCACCGTGGCGGACTGGGACCTCCAGCACGACGTGATGGCGAAGGGTTCATTCCTGGTCTCCCGGGAGGCCGCCCGGGTGCTCATCGAGCAGGGCATGGGTGGCGATCTGGTGTACATCTCCAGCAAGAACAGCGTCTTCGCCGGCCCGAACAACGTCGCGTACGGGGCGGCCAAGGCCGACCAGGCGCACCAGGTCCGGCTGCTCGCCGCCGAACTGGGCACGCACGGGATCAGGGTCAACGGCGTGAACCCCGACGGGGTGGTGCGCGGCTCCGGCATCTTCGCCGGCGGCTGGGGCGCGCAGCGGGCCGCGGTATACGGCGTACCCGAGGAAGAGCTGGGTGCGTACTACGCCCAGCGCACCCTCCTCGGCCGGGAGGTGCTGCCGGAGCACGTCGCGTCCGCGGTGTTCGCGCTGACCGGCGGGGACCTGTCCCAGACCACCGGGCTGCACATCCCGGTGGACGCCGGCGTCGCGGCCGCGTTCCTGCGCTGACGCGTCGGGCCGGATGAGGAACGAGACGTTCGCCGCGGTCGACCTCGGCGCGTCCAGCGGCCGGGTGATGGCGGCCCGGGTCGGTCCCGAGGTACTCGAGCTGACCGAGGTGCACCGCTTCGGCAACAACCCGGTGGAACTCGCCGACGGCTTGCACTGGGACATCGTGGGGCTGTACCGCGAGGTCCTGGACGGGCTGCGCCGGGCAGGTCCGGTAGCCGGTCTGGCGATCGACTCCTGGGCGGTCGACTACGGGTTGATCGGGCCGGGGGGGGCCCTGGTGGGGACGCCGTTCTGCTACCGCGACCGCCGCACCGAGGCCGCCGTCGGCCGGGTGCAGGAGCGGCTGTCGGCCGGGGAGCTGTTCGCGATCAACGGGCTGCAGCACCTGCCCTTCACCACGGTGTACCAACTCGCCGCCGAGACCCTGCTGGAGCCGGCCGAGACCCTGCTGCTGGTCCCAGACCTACTCGGCTTTTGGCTTACCGGCCGGCGGGTGGCCGAGCTCACCAACGCCTCCACCACCGGGTTGCTCGACGCGGGCACGCGGACCTGGTCCTCGACTGTGTTCGACGCCCTGCGTCTGAAGGCGGGTCTGCTGCCGAGCATCGTCCCGCCGGGGGAAGACCTCGGGGCGCTGCGGCCGGCCGTCCTCGGCGAGACCGGCCTGGACCCGGCCACCCGCGTGACCTGTGTCGGCTCGCACGACACGGCGTCCGCAGTGGTCGGCGTACCCGCCGAGAACCCCGACTTCGCCTACATCTCCTGCGGCACCTGGGCCCTGGTTGGGGTCGAACTTGACGCGCCGCTGCTCGACGCAGGGAGCCGGGACGCGAACTTCACCAACGAGATCGGCGTCGATGGCACGGTGCGCTACCTGCGCAACGTGATGGGACTGTGGATCCTGCGGGGCTGCCTGGCGAGCTGGAAACGGGCCGGTGGGGAGAGCGATCTGTCGTCGCTACTGGCGGCGGCCGCGGACCTGCCGCCCGGCGGGCCCACCTTCGACGTGGACCTACCGGAGTTCCTGCCGCCGGGCGACATGCCGGCGCGCGTGGCTGCCGCCTGCCGGCGTACCGGCCAGCGGCCACCGGAGTCCCGACCGGAGCTAGTTCGCAGCGTGGTGGAGAGCCTGGCCCTCGGGCTGGCCCGAACGGTACGGGAGGCGGCCGCGCTGACCGGACGGCACGTCGCCGTCGTACATCTCGTCGGTGGCGGAGCCCGCAACGCCCTGCTCTGCCAACTCCTCGCCGATGCCAGCGACCTGCCGGTGATCGCGGGGCCAGTGGAGGCCACCGCGATCGGCAACGCGCTCGTCCAGGCCCGGACGCACGGCGCACTGACCGGTGACCTGTTCACGCTCCGGGACCTGGTCCGACGCACCGCCGATGTGGCGAGGTACTCGCCGCAGCGAGAGCACTGCGCCAGCCAGGAGGACCACGCCAGCGAAGTTCGCTAGTCGGCCCGAGGCTTGGCCTACCCCTTGTTGTCGGTCGGCTCCTTATCCACTGAACGGTCCTGGTCACGACGGAGCGCCGGTATGTCGGGCACCACACGATGTGGTAGCCGAGGTCGTAGACGCCACCTGCGCCGACCACTACCTGACGAGCCATGCACCGCGTATGCGCAAGGCGCGCATCTATCAGGACGCCGGGGCTCCCCTGATCCCCTGTCACCTCAAGGCGACAGTCCCCTCAGGGGCTATTGATGGGATACGCGATTCGTAGGACAGGCACGCGCCGTTGTGCGGCGGAGGGATCGGTCATCGTCTTCAACGTCACGCCCAGGCCGTAGGTCACGAACGTGCCCTCCGGTGCGAGTTCGAAGACGACGCCGCCGGCCCGTCGTTGCTCGGGCAGGAGCGATGCCAGTTTCTTCGGAACCGAGCCGACGTCGAACGATCCCGCCGGGTGCACGACCGCCCTGGCGTGGCAGGAGACGGTGGCCGGCGGGATGGGCGCGACGAGGGAGAGTACGCCGTCTCGGCGGATCGGGATGGTCACCACGACCACTCCGCCATCCGCGATGTGGCGCGCCTTCCAGCTGTCGGGGGCTGTGACGACGTAGAGGCGTCGCCCGGCCGTGCCGTACATCACCCCGCTTGAGCGAGGCTCACCCGCCGGCGTGACGTAACTGAGGACGGCGAAGGACTCCTTTCCGATCGCCTTCCGGCCGCAGGCGCGGCAGTGCCGCGCGGCGGGCGTCGCTGCTGTGACATTTGCCTTGGCTGCCTCAGCGCTTCCGGCGAACGCGACCGCAACTACGGTCGTTCCTACCGCGGCACCGGCTTCGGCCAATCCCCGGCTGCAGGCGCTGCTGGATGAACTCGTGGCCGCCGGAGCCCCCGGGGTACTGGCCGTGGTGGACGACGGTCAGCACACCTGGCGGTTGTCCAGCGGCGCCGGCCGGCTGGATCCGCGGCGGCCGCTCTCGCCGGCCGCCCGGTTCCGGGTAGGCAGCATCACGAAAACGTTCGTCGCGACCGTGGTTCTCCAGCTGGTGCAGGAAGGTCAGCTGCGACTCGACGACAGCGTCGAACGTTGGCTGCCGGGGCTGGTACCAGCCGGCGGCCGGATCAGCGTTCGAATGCTACTCAACCACACCAGCGGCATCCTCAACTACACCGACGAGCCGGCGTTCATCCAATATCTGGCGCACCATCGGTACTCCACAATTCCCCCGCGGCGGCTGGTGCAGCTTGCGGTGAGCCATCCGCCGGTGTTTCCCCCCGGCCACGGCTGGTCGTACTCCAACACCAACTACATCCTCACCGGCCTCATCATCGAGGCGGCGACGGGTCGATCCGTGCAGCAGCTGCTCGCCCACCGGATCTTCCAGCCCCTCGGGCTGTCGTCCACCGAATTCCCGACCGCCGCGGTCATCCGCGGATATCACTCCCACGGCTACCTACCCGCTGACAACCCGTTCTTGCCCTCACCCGACGGGAGACCGATCGACGTCACAGCGATCAACCCGTCCTGGGCGTGGGCGGCTGGAGCAGTCACCTCAACCGCCACCGACCTGGCAACCTTCTACACCGCGCTGCTCGGCGGCCACCAGCTGCCACCAGCGCTTCTGCGAGCGATGGAGACCACCGTCAACGTCAACCCCGTCTTCGGGTACGGCCTCGGGTTGTACACCCAACGCGGCCCCTGCGGCACCATCTGGGGGCACGACGGCGGCGTACCTGGCTTCGAGACCATCGCCTACAGCAGCAAAGCCGGTGACCGGCACGTCACCATGATGGTCAACATAACCACGGACAACCGGACCGGGCCGCTGTTCCTCCTGGCCAGCCAGACCGCCGTCTGCCAGATGTTCGGCATGGTGCCGCCGTCGCAGCTGAGCACAACCGCCCCGCCACGGCGGGATGTGCAACTCCTCAGGTAACCCGGTCTCCCGACTGAAGATGCGTCAAGACCTGCAGGTCAGCGGGCAACGGTGGGACCATTGACCTCACGGTCCAGCCAGAGCCGATGCCAGCTCGACGGTGACCTCCGGCGGTTCGGCGAGTGTGTTGTGTACGGTGCAGTGCGAGGCGACCGCCAACAGCGCCTCCCGCCGCGCCGCCGGGACGTTATCCGGGGGGTGTACGGAGATCCGGATGCCGTCGACGCGGGCCGGGCGCGCCGCTATCGTGTACTCCGCGGTCACCCGCAACCCCACGGCGGACAGCCCATGTCGAGACAGGTAGCGGCGAGCGTAGAAGGCGACACACGATGCCAGGCCGGCGACGAACAACTCGGTCGGTGTGGGGGCGGAGTCGCAGCCATCGTCGCTGACCGGCTGGTCGGTCTGCACGACGTGGTCCCGAATTGCGATCGCGAAACGGTCACCGTCCAGGTGGTCTACCGTCATCGTGCCCATGGCCGCCTCCTCCCCTGCCGGCGTCCAATGCTGCTCAGATGAACAGCAGCTGCGCGCCGGCGGTCTTGTCGATGAACTCCGATGCGCTGATGATTCCGGCGACGTCGTCCCGGAGGTCGGCCATCCCGAGGTGGAGCATGTCGGCGGACATCCGGCAGGCCCATAGCTGACCACCGGCGGCGGTGATCTGATCGAGGAAGTCGGGCACGTCGGGCACGTCGAGGCTGGCGATCTGCCGCTTGAGCATTCTGGTCGCCAATGCGGTCATTCCCGGTAACGCGGCCAGCGCCTGGGGCAGGTGAACGTCCCGCAGCGGCAGATGCATCGCCGCGTTGCCCACCGGGCTGAATCGGAGACGGCGCATACGGGACTTTACGATCATGTCGAAGCCCCAGAAGGTGAAGAACAGCTGCGCTTGGGCACCTTCACCGAGTGCGGCGTTGGCCAAGATGAGACCCGGGTACGCCATGTCGAGGTTGCCCTTGGAGCAGATGATCGCGAGTCTGCGATCGGTGTCCGGGTCGTCGCTGAACGACGGAACGTACGCCGTCGCAGCAAGGGTAGTGGTCATTCCATGCCTCCCGTTGTGCCGTCACACGCAGCCATGCGGCTTGGGTAGCCCCGCGACGTACGCCATCTTCTTTCCGGGCTTCTTCGGGAACAGCCGGAACTGCTCCTTGACCGGTACTCCGCCCACCGTTTGGACGCGGCGGGTCGTCGCCGTCTCACCGCGGGTCTCGTGGTCTGCGCGAAGGAAGTTCACGACCCGCCAGTGCGCGTCGGTGAGTTCGATGCCGATGGATGCCGCGAGGGCCTTGGCCAGGTCGGGATCCCACTCGCCAGGGTCGGTGAGGAACCCCTCCTCGTTGACGTGCAGGCGGTGTCCGTTGACGTCGATGACCGGCATGACTACCTCTCAGAGATGTGACCCGCGTAAGCGCCCGCCTTGGTTCTTTCCCCGGCCGTCTTCTTTCCAGCCAGCGACATCAGCGGCGGCAGCGGGAAGGGCCGGCCGGGCAACAGAAGGTGCCAGTACGCCCAGCGGGACGCGAGCTTGCCCCAGTGGTTGACATGGCTCTCGGCGAGAAGAGTGAAAGGGCCTACTCCGGGAAGCGGGTACTTCCCCGGCAGCGGCTCCGTGTCGTAGTTGAAGTCGAGCAGGAGCCCCTTGCCGGAACCGGATTCGATGAAACAGTTGGCGTGCCCATCGAACGGGTGACGCATGGGTCGGCCGGAGACATGGTCGAGGAAGTTGTTCACGAAGAGCTCGACGCTGAAGTGGGCTACCGAGCCCGCCTTGGACGTGGGGATGTCCGTGGCGTCGCCCAGGGCGAAGATGTTGTCGTACCCTTTCGCCAGCAGGGTGTGTTTGTCCACCGGGAGGTAGTTCAGTTCATCGCCAAGGCCGGACCGCGCGAGGTAATCCGCGCCCATGTTGACCGGAACGGTGACCAGCAGATCGAACGGAACCTTCCGCTCGTCCATCGACACCAGCACCTTGACGTCCGGGTCGACCCGGTCCACGACGAAGTCGGTTTCCAGGCCGATGCGTCGGTCCGCGAGCATGCCGCCAAGACGCCCAGCCGCGACTGGCTGAGTAAACGCCCCGTCGAGCGGCGTCACATAGGTAATCTCAACCTGTTGGCGCATGCCGCGTTCGGCGAAGTAAGCGTCGGCCAGGAAAGCAAACTCGAGTGGCGCGACCGGACACTTGATCGGCATCTCGGCCACATGAACGACCAGCCGGCCACCCTGCCACGTGGAGAGTCGATCTCGCAACGCCGTAGCGCCGTCAATGGAGTAGAAGTCGAAGATGCTCCGGCGCCACTCAACCGACAGCAGGCCCGGAGTCTGATCGGGGCGTGGGGTCGTCCCGGTGGCCACGACAAGATAGTCATAGCCAACATCCCGGCCGTCGGCCAGAGTAACGCGTCGCTCCAACGGGCGTATCCGGTCCACCGCACCGAGCAGGAACTCCACGCGGTCCGGCAGGAACTGCGCGCGGGGCTTCACCAGATCGGCCGGCCGGTACCTACCGAAAGGCAGAAGCAGCAGCCCCGGCTGATACACATGCAGGCGCTCCTGGTCGACCACCGTGATACGCCAGTCCGCCTCGTCCAAGCGGCGCGCCAGCTTATTGGCCACCATCGTGCCGGCCGTCCCACCGCCTAGCACGACAAGCCGCTTCATGGCGCCGTCCTCTCGGCCCCAGCATCCGCACCAAAGAAACCGGGAGCCAGAGCCGGAAGTCCCGATCAGGTCGAGCAGTTCGTGACCACATCGATCGCGGCGGTGCCCCGTGAATCCTTCCCGGGCCGTTCGCCAGCGACGAGGACCGCCGGTTCCCGTCCGGTACGGTTGGCGGTTCGCGGTTCGGGCGCACATGCGACATGATTGTGGCCGGAAAGGGGCTCGAGATGGACGCCAGGCGGATCGTCGTCGGAGTTGATGGCTCGCACGCGTCGCGGCAAGCGTTACGTTGGGCGCTGGGTGAGGCGCGGGCGCGAGGTACGGACCACACTGTGCACCTACTACACGTGACGCCGCTTGAGTACGTCGCCGCGCTCACCGGAGAGGCGATCGCCCCGGTTGAGGATGCGACCGCGACGGAACACGGGCGCCAAGTCCTCGAGAAGATGAAGGCCCAGGCGGCCGCTGATGGTTAGGGCTTGCACAGAAATAACGTAGGGTTTTGGTCGTGAGCGCCCTACGCTCG
>JBDUDX010000059.1:0-10747 GCA_040002735.1 Frankiaceae bacterium
CGGAAGCTGTCCGCCGGCTGAGGATGCAGCCGGCGCGGCCGATCGTCGAGGCGCTGCTCGACCAGCGCAACGTCGCCGGCATCGGAAATATGTGGGCCGGTGAAACGTGCTACCTGCGGGGCGCCCACCCGTGGCAACCGACCGGCGAGGTCGACCTGGCCGCCCTGCTGCGCCTCGCGCGGCGGATGATGCGCCAGGCGGCGGAGACCGGCGTGCAGGTCACTACCGGCAACCCACGGCGCGGCGAGACGCACTGGGTGTACGGCCGCGCCGGATTGCCCTGCCGGCGTTGTGGGGCGATCATCAGCTTCTCCCCCGGAACGCCGGGGAAGCCGTACCAGCGGGAAACCTGGTGGTGCCCGCGATGCCAGCCGGCTACCCGATGAGGCGGCGGATCAGGCTGCGGCCCGTACCTGAGCGCCGGCCGCCACGGCGGGAGGCGTGCCGATGACCGGTACCGGAGTCGGTTCCAGCCGGGCCAGCTCCGAAACCACCTCGGCGAGCAGGTCGGCGAGTCCGACCCCCAGGGCAGCGCAGATCGCCGCCAGCAACTCCGAGGAAGCCTCCTTGCGGCCGCGCTCGATCTCAGAGAGATAACCGAGCGATACGCCGGCGACCGCGCTAACTTCACGCAGCGTCCGACGCTGGGAAATCCGGACCTGGCGCAACGCGCTACCGAGTAACCGGCGGAACAGCACTGCCGGCCGCAGGACCGGGTGCAGCGTGCCTGGAATCATCATGACGGCCACTCCCTGGACAACACGCAACTCATTCCGCGGCTTCCCCCAGCTGTCGACGCAGCGCGTCCAATGCGGACACGGCGGCCAGCAGTCGTACCTGTTCGCGCTGCCCGGGCAGTCGCAGCTCATGGGACCGGCGGCTGGCCGGCCCGGACAATCCCACGAACACCGTGCCCGGAGCAACCCTGTCGGCGCCGTCCGGCCCGGCCACGCCGGTGAGGGCCACTCCGAAGGTGGCGCCGAGTCGGGTACGGGCCCCCTGGGCCATCGCGATCGCCACCTCGGCATCCACCGGTCCACGTTCGGAGAGCAGCTCCGCCGGCACGTCGAGCAGCGAGGACTTGAGCTCGGTGGCGTACGCGACGATCGCCCCCCGGTACGTCGTGGACGCCCCCGGTGTCTCGCTGAGCATCGCGCCGAGGCCCCCGCCGGTCAGCGATTCCGCGACCGCAACCGTCGCCCCCTGCGCGCGGAGCAGTCGGTGCACGACACCAGGCAGCGTGTCGCCGTCCGCGCCGTAGACCGAGTGACCGAGCAGCCGCCGCGCTTCCGCCTCGACCGGGGCGATGAGCTCCTCGGCCTCGCCGCGGCTCGCTGCTTTGGCGGTGATCCGCACCTTGACCTGGCCCCTGCTCGCCAGAAACGCGATTGTGGCCGCGCCGGAGGCGTCCAGCGACTCCACCAGCCCGGCCAGCGCCTCCGCGACCGCGGACTCCCACATGCCCGCCGTCCGCAGCGTCCGGGACACGATCGCAGCCGGCTCACCGGCGCGCTGCCGCAGATCGGGCAGTACGCAGTCGGTGAACATGGCGGTCATCTCGTGCGGCACGCCGGGCAGGGCGTACGCCACCCCGGCCCCGCTAGGGGCCAGGCCGGCCAGCCGCAGACCCGGCGCGGTACCGCGGGCGTTCGGCAGCGGCGTAGCCCCGACCGGCAGATCCGCCTGCCGGAAGTTCGCCTCGGGTACCCGACGGCGCAGCGCGTCGTACCGTTCCCGCAGCCCGCGTTCCAGCTCCGGGTCCCGGACCAGTTCGACGCCGGCGTACGCGGCGAGCGCCTCGCGGGTCAGGTCGTCCTGGGTCGGGCCCAGCCCACCGGTGATGATCACGGCTTCGGCGCGGTCCAGTGCGGCGTGCACCGCAGTCCCGATACGTGCCTGGTTGTCCCCCACCACGGTGCTGCCGTGCACGTCGAGCCCGGCCGCGGCGAGTTGCTGACCGAGCCAGGCCGCGTTGGTGTTGACGATGTCGCCGAGCAGCAGCTCCGTGCCGACCGCCACCAGCTCGACTCTCACGGTCGCACGGCCTTGGCGCGTTCCGCGGCCGCCCGCTGCTTGACCCGGCGTTTGTGCTGGGCACGATCGCTGGTCCGGCGCAGCGTCAGCGCTCGGGCGACGTAGTCGGCGCCGGTCACCACGGTGACCACCACGGCGGCGGTCATCAGTGCGGCACGCCCGGTACCGAAAACCCCCGACAGCGGCAGCACATAGCAGCCCACCGCGATGCCCTGCAGCACGGTCTTGACCTTGCCGCCGCGACTCGCCGGGATTACCGCGTGCCGGATCACCCAGAACCGCAGGACGGTGACGCCGATCTCCCGGGCCAGGATGACGATCGTCACCGCCCAGGGCAATTCGCCCAGCCAGGACAGGGCGATCAGCGCCCCGCCGGTGAGGGCCTTGTCGGCGATCGGGTCCGCGATCTTGCCGAACTCGGTGATCAGGTTCCGGGCCCGGGCGATCGCCCCGTCGATCCGGTCGGTCAACGATGCGAGCAGGAAGATCACGAACGCGGTGATCCGCCAGCCGCTGCGGGAACCATTGTCGTGCAGCAACGCGAACAGGAATACCGGCACCAGGAACAGCCGAGCGACGGTGAGGGCGTTTGCCACGTTCAGTACCGGCGCGCCGGTACTCGCCACCACCGCGGGGTCCGGCTCCGGGCGCCGGGCGGCTTCCCGGGCGGTGTGCGCGGCGGCTCGGGCGCGCGCGGCCGGGCGTTCCGGGGTGGGGCCACTCGTCGGCGGCTGCGTGGACGCCATCAGCTCATCGGGCCATCTGCGCGGCGGTTACCCGCTGGCTGTCGACCGGCTCACTCCGGCGCGGAACCTGCTCGGCGAGAAGATCCACGCCGGCCGCTGCGGTGACGCGGGCCAGTACCAGGTCGCCGACCACAGGCGCCGGGTCAAGGCGACACCGAACGGTCGTGGTGCCGTCGATCTCCGGCGCCTGGTGCGGAGCCCGGCCCTCCACCTCGCCGCCCGGGAGGATGGTCTCGACCAGCACGTCGAAAACCTCTCCGACCCGATCCTCGGCGCGTTGTGTGGTGAGTTCCTCGGCGAGCCGGGACAGCGCGTCGAGCCGGCGGGCGATGGTCTTCGCCGCCACCTTGCCGGGCAGGCCGGCACCCTCGGTGCCGTCCTCGTCGGAGTAGCCGAAGATGCCGACGGCGTCGAGCCGGGCCGCGCCGAGGAACCGCTCCAGTTCCGCCACGTCCGTTCGGCGCTCGCCCGGAAAGCCCACGATGACGTTGGACCGGATACCGGCGTCCGGTACGCGCTCGCGGATGTCGGCGATCAGGGCGAGGAAGCGCTCCGTGCCGCCGAAGCGGCGCATCCGGCGCAGAACGCCGGCTGATGCGTGCTGGAAGGACAGGTCGAAGTACGGTGCCACGCCGGGCGTCCCGGTCAGCACGGCGATCAAGGAGGGGCGCATCTCGGCCGGCTGCAGGTAGGACACCCGAATCCGCAGGATGCCGGGCACCGCGGCGAGTTCCGGCAGCAGTGCCTCCAGCAACCGGATGTCGCCGAGGTCCTTGCCGTACGAGGTGGAGTTCTCACTCACCAGCACCAACTCCCGTACACCGGAGTCGGCGAGCCAGCGTGCCTCGGCCAGGAGCTCGGCCGGCGGCCGGGAGACGAACGAGCCGCGGAAGGACGGGATCGCGCAGAACGCACACCGCCGGTCACAGCCGGAGGCCAGGCGCAGCGGGGCCACCGGGCCACCGTCCAGCCGGAATCGCGGCGGGCTGGCCGCGTACGCCGGCCCGCGAAACGGATCGACGCCTGCGCCCGGGGCGGTGCCGGGTCGGGCCACCGGGCTCAGCGACAGCAGCCGGCGGCGGTCCCGCGGGGCGTGGGCCGGAACGGTACGCCCGGCCACGATGTCAGCCAGCCGGGTTCCGATCGACCGGTAGTCGTCGAAACTCAGCACCGCATCCGCCTCCGGCAGCGAGCTGGCCAGCGTGGCGCCGTACCGCTCAGCGAGGCAGCCGACCGCCACTACCTTGCCGCCGGCTTCCGCGACGCCATCCGCGACCTCGAGGACGGCATCGATGGAGTCCTTCTTCGCCGCCTCGATGAACCCGCAGGTATTGACCAGCACCGCATCGGCGGCGTTGGGTTCCGCGACCAGCTGCCAGCCTTCACCCACGAGCCGACCGACCAGTTCTTCGGAGTCGATCTCGTTTCGGGCGCAACCCAACGTCACGACGGCGACCGAATGAGCGGCCGGACGGAGGGGCACGACCGCCAAGGGTATCCGACCGGACGCGGCCTAATCGGCTGTCAGGCGCCCCGGCCCCGGCTTGGGGTCGTGCCGGACCCGCTGTCGCCAAAGGCGGCGAGTGGGTCGCTCGCTCGGACCGTGAACCGCTTGACCCCCCCGGCGCCTTTGCCGAGGCTTACTTCCCGACCGTTCACCTTGACCGTCACCGCGGTCACGTCGCCGACGACGACCGAGAGCTTGTGGTCATCACGGAATGTCGCCGTCTGTCCTTGGGACAAAATGCTGGCCAGGCGGGTGGACCCGCCGGAGTCCTTCACCGAGATCCAGCAGCGATCGCCGGTGACCGCAAAGGACACCGACAACGAGCCATCCCCGTAGCTGCGTGTCGGCGCGGTGGGTCGGGTCGCCGTCCGGCTCGGTGGCCTGGTCGACGCGGTAGGAAGCGGCTTTGCGGTCACTCCGCCGGCACTGTCCTTTCCGTCCGGCAGAATCAGGCGAAGGGCTGCCAGGCACGCCACCACGCCCAGCAGGACAGCAACCGCCGTCATCCAGCCAGGTACAGCTCGGCGCTCGCGGAGCACGAGACTCGGGTCGGAGTTCGGTGTCCGGACCGGCGAGGACAGCGCCTGCCCGGTGGCCGCCAGCTCCGCCAGCAACGGTGTGGCGTCCAGTCCGACGGCCTTCGCCAGCGCGCGGACGTGCCCCCGGGCGTATACATCCCCGCCGCAGGCGGCGAAGTCGTCCGCCTCGATCCCCTGGATGAGGTGCGGACGAATCCGGGTGGCAGCGCTGAGCTCCTCGACGCTGAGCCCCCGCGCGGCACGGGCGGCGGCGAGCGTACTCCCGACGGACACCGCTACCTCCTTCTCCGCGAACCGGCGACGTGGGTCCCGCAGCGGTGGGTCGCACACCTGTGGGTCGGACAGCTGTGGGTCGGACAATGGAAAGGCCCCGGGCAATAGTCCATCCGCCACGCCGGGAAGCGGAGCCGCTCGTGGTAACTGTGACCGCTGCGTGACCGAAGTTGCCACCGGCGCGCCGGTGACGACTCAGTTAATTACCTCGCAACGCGTCACTGATCTCGTCAAGCTCCTCCGGACGGACCAGCACATCGCGGGCCTTCGAACCTTCGCTCGGTCCGACGATGCCGCGGCTCTCCATCAGGTCCATCAGCCGGCCCGCCTTGGCGAAGCCCACCCGAAGCTTGCGCTGCAGCATGGAGGTGGAACCGAACTGGGTGGTGACAACGAGTTCCACGGCCTGCAGCAGCAGTTCCAGATCGTCGCCCACCTCCTCGTCCACCTCGCGCTTGGCGGGCTCCCCGGTCGCCTCCAGCACCTCCGGCCGGTACGCCGGCTCGGCCTGCGCCTTGCAGTGCGCCACCACCGCCTCGATCTCGGCCTCGGTGATGAACGCACCTTGGACGCGGATCGGTTTGCTGGCCCCCATCGGCAGGAACAGCCCGTCGCCCTGCCCGACCAGCTTCTCCGCCCCGATCATGTCCAGGATCACTCGGGAGTCGGTGGCGCTGGCGGTGGCGAACGCCAGCCGGGACGGCACGTTCGCCTTGATCAGCCCGGTCACCACGTCCACCCGCGGGCTCTGGGTGGCGAGTACCAGGTGGATGCCGACGGCCCGGGCCATGGCCGCGATCCGGCTGATCGCGTCCTCCACGTCCCGCGGGGAGACCATCATCAGGTCGGCGAGCTCGTCGACGATCACCAGCAGGTAGGGGTACGGCGCATACTTCCGCTCGCCGTCCGGGGCGGTGGTGACCGCGCCGGAGCGGACCTTGATGTTGAAATCGTCGAGGTGCCGCACCCCGGTGGTGGCCAGGTCCTCGTACCGCAGCTCCATCTCTCGGACCACCCACTGCAGGGCATCCGCAGCTTTCTTCGGGCTGGTAATGATCGGTGTGATCAGGTGCGGGATGCCGCGGTAGTTGGTCATCTCGACCCGCTTAGGGTCGATCAGCACCATCCGGACGTCGTCCGGGGTGGCCCGGGACAGCACCGAGGTGACCAGGGTGTTGATGCAGGTGGACTTGCCGGAGCCGGTGGAGCCGCCGATCAGGATGTGCGGCATCCGGGCCAGGTTCGCCACGACGTACCCGCCCTCGACGTCCTTGCCGAGGCCGACGATCAGCGGATGGCGTTCTCGCTGGGCGGCCTGGGAGCGCAGGACGTCTCCGAGACAGACCGGTTCCCGGTCGGCGTTCGGAATCTCGACGCCGATTGCCGACCGGCCCGGGATCACGTCGATGATGCGTACGTCCGGACTTTTCACTGCGTAGGCGATGTTGCGCTGCAACGCCTTGATCTTCTCGACCTTGACCGCCGGGCCGAGTTCGATCTCGTACCGGGTCACGGTCGGGCCGCGGGAGAAGCCACTCACCGTCGCGTCCACCTCGAACTCGGTAAGCAACCGGCCTAGCGCGGTCACCACCGTGTCGTTCGCCGCACTTCCCCCCTTCGGCGGAGGGCCGGCGCGCAACATGGCGGGCGGGGGCAGCAGGTAATTGCCCCCGGGCAGCGGGAGTTGCTCCACGGCGACGGACCCGGCAGAACGAGGGCGGCGGGCCGGGCTGGCAGGTCCGGCCTTATCGGTACCGGGCTCGGCCCCGGCAGCCGCCTCGGCCGATGCCGGCGCCGATGCCGGCGCCGGGGGCGTGGGGTCCGGTACGAGCGGTGACATGTCGAACGGCGCGGTCGCCGAGACCGGCTCGGTAGGCGGTGGACGTCGAGACGGCTTCTTGGCCGGGCCCGCTGGCTGGCCGGAGGCGGCCGGCCCCGCAGGGTGACCGGAGCGGGGACCGCCCGCCCGCACTCGACGGGGGAAGGCCTGGAGCGAGCGCGAGAGCAGCTCCCGCAACCGCGGCACTACTGCGTGCAGCGGAGTGCCGGTGACAACCAGTAAACCGAATACCCCCAGCAGAAGCAGCAGCGGCGCCGCGACGTACGGGGTGACGGCGCTGGCCAGCGGGGATGCGGCGAAGAAGCCGACCAGGCCGCCCGCTGCCCGCCGGCCGGCCGGGGTGGTCGGACTGCCGGCAGCGAGGTCGATCAGCCCCAAGGCCGCGCAGGCGACGGCGACGGCGCCGATCAAGAGCCGGCTGCGGTTGCCGGGGTCGGGCGGGGTGCGGAGCAGATGCCAGGCGAGTACCAGCAGTAGTACCGGCAGCAGCACCGCTGCCGAACCGACCACCTCCTGCGCCCCTCGGGCGGCTCCGGTGCCGGCCGGTCCCCCGGCGTGCCACCACACGCCGAAAGCCAGAACCACCGCAGCCCCGAGCGCCGCCAAGCCCCGCCCGTCCCGTCGGTGCGCCCGGTCCAGGTCGCGGGCGCCGGATCCGATGTGTCGCACCGTGGCGCCGACCCCGGCGGCGAGCAGCAGCCAGGCCCCCGCGATCAACCGCCAAAACGCCCGCAGAATCTTGACCGGCCAGGACGGGCCGGCGTACCGGGTAGCCGGCCGGCGGCCGCTGGACTGACTACGCGTGGCCGGCCGGCGCTGGGCAGCCGGCTTGCGGTTCGCAGGCGTTCGGCCGCCCCGGGCGGGGGAAGCAGCGCGGCTGCGAGTCTTCGACGCGCTCCTACGGGCGCGCGAGGACGTCGAACCGCGGCTGGCCATGCGATCACGCTAACGGGGCCCCGCGACAGACACCGCTCGACACGCGGCACAGGTCCGCTCCGCGCGGGACGCTGCGGCGCGGCGGCGAGCGGGGTGGGATCTCGTTGGCCCGCCGGGTGGCGGTCCCGTACCCCTCCCCGCACCGTTCCAGCGCAACCCCGGGAGCCAAGGAGATCGTGGATCTCGTTGGCCCGCCGGGTGGCGGTCCCCGTACCCCTCCCCGCACCGTTCCAGCACAACCCCGGGAGCCAAGGACCAAAGGACTAGAGCAGTACCCAGCTGGTGGCCACCGGACGCCCCTGGGCGGACGTGCAGCGCAGCCGTATCAGCCCGTCGACGATCTCCCGGACGGTGAACAGCCCGGCCTCGTCGAGGCTGACTTCGGTGCTTCCGGCGGCGGAGTCCAAGGTGAGCGATCCGCTCGCAGCGCCGAGGAGTTGGCCGACGATGTTTCGGCGATCCCCGACAGTCTCGACCTGCATCTCGACCTCGACCTCACCACCGACAGTCGCGAAGGACAGCAGGCGAACGGGCCGGTGCGAGCGGGCCGCGGCGAGGGTGGGTTCCGCAGCCGAGTCGCTGAGCAGCTCCGCCAGTTCGGCATCGATTGTCCGCATGGTCAGCGCCGCCCGCGCGGCTGCAGCAACGTGGTCCGGCATCGGATCGGCCACGGGGAGCACCCGAGAAATGTCTTGCAATAACTGCTCGTCGCCCTCAGGCGACCGACCGCTGGAGTTCGTCATCGCGCCTGTCCCTGCCTCTGCCGAGCTGCTCACGCCGAGCCGGCGGCCGGCGAGCCGGTGCCTTCCAGGATGGCGCGCAACCGGTGCAGACATCGTGCCCTCGTGGGACCGATCGCACCCAACGGCATGTCCATCAATTCGGAAACTTCCCGGTAGGCGACCGGCGGATCCGCCGCCAAGAGCCGCAGCAACAGCTGGCAGCGGTCCCCGAGTTGGCGAAACGCCTGCCACAGTTCGGCGTCCCGTTCGGCCAGCAGGAGTCCGCTGTCGAGCCCGGGTTCCTCGCGCTCGGGTCGGTCGAAGACGGCGTCCTCGGACGTCACGTACTCGCGTCCGGTCAGTCGCAGCGCCCGCAGGCATTCCCGCCGGGCGGTGGTCGCCAACCAGGCCCCGACCCGCTCCGGATCCTTGATCCGGTCAATATTTTCCACCAGCCGCAGCCAGGTGGTCTGGCTCACGTCCGCGGCGTCGGCGCTGTCCAACCGGAAGCTGCGCGCGACGGACCACACCAGCTTGCCGTACCGCTCGGTCAGCTCGTTCCAGGCGTCCGCGTCGCCGGACGCCGCGCGGCGCAGCAACTCACCGCTGGTCGGGGGCGGGGCGGTGTCCATGCATCTCCTGGCACTGTGCGCGGACCGTGACCACGGCAATCTTGCACCGCAATGTGTCCACATCTCGTCGCCGGGGTCACGCGGCCCATCCGGCCACAGAGCGTAACGCATTGCCTCACGCAGGAGCCAAACCGACGCCGAGGCACACAAAGCCAGCGGCCGCCGCCAGCGCCGCCGGTTCGCCGAAGTCGATGGACTGCTGCGCGTGCATCAAGGCGACGGCTGGTGACGCCCCGCCGACCAACTCGCGGTGGAAGGACACCATCAGCGGAGCCGTTTCCGCGTCCGGCACGGGAACGACCGAGGCAATGAGCTGCCGGGTGTCCCGAGCGAGAAAAGCGGAGCTCAGCCCCAGCAACTCGTCCCCCGCGAGCACGACGTTGCGCCCGCTCTCGCAGGCGGCCAGCACAACCGTGTCCGGGCCGCGCCGGAGTCGCTCCAAGTCATAAACGGTGAGCGGACCGTCGGACAGGCGTAGCGCGGAGAACAGCGGGTTGTCGGCGCGCACCTGCCCGTGCGCCGCGACGTGCGCCAGACCCGCGCCGTCGAGCGCGTCGGCGACCGTGGCGACGCTGGCCGACGGGCCGATCAGCGGGGCGACGCCGTGCAGCGCGGCGATCTCCTGCGCCTCCTGCAGGGCACCGGGCAGGCCGGGGCCGGCCACCACGACCGTCGGACCGGACGCCGAGGCCCGCTGACGTGCGGCGTGCCACAGCGTGGCGGACGGTGCCACGGTGATCGCTCGGCCGCGCCCGGACGGCAGCAACGCCCACGGCATGGACTGCAGAATTCCGGTGGGCACCAGGACGAGCGGGCGGTCACCCAGTGTTTCAGCCAGTGGCCGGAGCAGCGCAGCGTCGAGCTGCCCCGCGGTCGAGCGCAACAGCGCGAGGGCGGCCGCCGTACTCGCCGGCTTGGCGGGCTGGCGCGCCAGCCGGCGCAGCGCGAAGGGCAGCCACTGGACCAGGTCACGGAGCGGCGCGACCGGCCCGAGATCGTACAGCCTGGTTCGGCCGGCCACCACGGTGACGGCGTGCAGTGTCTGGTCTGCCTCGGCGAACTCCACCAGCGCCGCCGCACCGAGGGACCGGCTCAACTCCGCGGGCGCGGGACAAGCCGGCTGAGCCATGCTCAGCGCGCCCCGCTGGCGACGGCAGTGGTCCCGGATGTTGCGCTCCAACGCGGCCTGCCGCTGGAGTAAGACCCCGGCCGGGCGCGCCGAGCCGGTGTGCTCATCGACTTCTTGCACCGTGGCCCGTAGCTCGGCGAGCTGCTGGGTCAGGATCGGGTCCGCCGGGGGCCGGGCGGGCCGCTCGAGCAAGTGACGGCCGCGCCCGAGCTCCGCCCACTCCAGAACCCGAGCCGGGCGGCCGGTATGCAGCGCGTTGCGCAGCCCGAGTTCGACGAGTTCGGTACGCAACCCGGACACCCGGGCACGCAGGTCGGTGGCCACCATGGTGGCCCGGAAATCGTCCAATATGCGCAGGCCGACCATCGCCGCGGCGAAGGAGGCCGGCA
>JBDUDX010000060.1:0-11368 GCA_040002735.1 Frankiaceae bacterium
CCAGCTCCGCACCGCCGCCGGGGGAGGGGGTAAGATCATCAACGTCACCTCGGTGCACGAGGACATTCCCAACGCCGGCGGCGCGGACTACGACTGCTCCAAGGGCGCCATCCGGATGCTCACCCGCACGCTCGCCCTGGAACTGGCGCCGCTCAAGGTCAACGTCAACGGACTCGCGCCGGGAATGGTGCTGACACCGTTCAACCAGCCGGCCATCGATGACCCGGAGCTGCTCCACGAGCAAGTGCAGAGCATTCCGTGGAAACGGGCCGCCGACCCCACTGAGATCGCCCGCCTTGCTGTCTTCCTCGCCTCGCCAGACGCCGACTACGTGACTGGCGCGACCTACGTCATGGACGGCGGCCTGATGCGCAACCTCGGCCAAGGCGCATAGCGAGTCACACGTCGGGCCGGCGGATCGGCTCCATCGAAGTTCTCTCCGCCGGCTCAGCCGAGAACCGGTAGCCGAGGCCCCACACGGTTTCGACCCACACCGGCCGGCTCGGATCAACTTCGATCTTCGAGCGGAGCCGGCGGATGTGCACGGTCACCGTGTCCGGCGTGCCGATGGTGTAGCCCCACACGTCGGCGAGAAGTCGCTCGCGCGACAAGGCGATGCCGCGATGCCGGAGCAGGTAAGTCAGCAGCCGATACTCGATCAGCGTCAGCGCAACGGGGGCTCCGCCGATCGCCACGCTGTGGGAATCGAGGTCGATGCACATCGAGCCGGCCGTCAGCGAGCCGAGCCGGCTCGTGGGCGGGACGCCCGGTGATGTCCGGCGCAGAACGGCGAGAACCCGGGCGACGAGTTCCTCCACCAGGTACGGCGCCAGCACGCAGTCGTCGGCTCCCGCGTACAGCAGCGCAGCCCGGGTGGCCGGGTCGGGCAGCGATCCGCACAAGATCACGGCAGGTGCGCCCAGCGACGCGAGCTCGGCGAGTACGTCGAGAACCGCTGTGTGGCAGATAGCGATGTCCAGCAGTACGAGGTCGGGGCGCAACTTCGCAACCGCGGCGGGCAGTGCCCAGGCATGACGAACCGGCACCGCGGTCAGCCCGGCAGCGGCCAAGGCGCGCAGCTCCCGGGTGCCCGATGTGGCATCGGGAGTGGCGACAGCGACGACGCAGCCAGCCGCGCGACCGCTGGATCGAGCGAGCTGTTCGGCTACCGCGGCGGCTGAGGTGCCGCGGCCAGCGTTCGCAATTGCCGCAGTCATGTCCGCCGGCGTCGCATCCCCCACACGGGCTAACGTAGCTTTCTGAGGTCCTCCCTCTAGGTCCTCTTCGGCGCCAGAAAGTAGTACCAGTTGGCCGAGCGCCCACCCCAGCGACGCCGCGCCTCCTGGCTGCCGCTGACTCTGAGTACCAAGGGCGGCCCGACCCTGCGCCAGCAAGTGCGCGAAGCGCTCAAGGAGGCGATCCGCGCCGGGCACCTGCCCGCCGGCACGACGGTGCCGTCCTCTCGGGCGCTTGCCGACGATCTCGGCGTATCCCGCGGCGTTGTCGTGGATGCGTATGCCCAGCTCACCGCGGAGGGCTTTCTGACCAGCCGGGCCGGCTCGGGCACGGTGGTCAGCGACCTGGCCCGGCCGCTGGCGCGGCCGGCGCCGGTTGCGATCCCAGCGGTGGCGCTCGGCGGACCGCCGTACGACATCGACCTGCGACCGGGCCCGCCGGATCTGGCCGCGTTTCCCCGTTCGGCCTGGCTGGCCGCGACCCGAGACGTGCTGCGGTCGCTCCCGGATGAGAACCTCGGATACGTCGCTCCCTGGGGCGCGGCGGTGCTTCGGCACGAGCTGGCTGACTATCTGACCCGGGTGCGTGCGGCGATGGTGCAACCCGAGCAGCTCATCATCGCGAACGGGGCTACCCAGGCCTTGACGCTGCTGGTCCGGACGCTCTCCGAGACCGGGCACGACTCGCTCGCCGTCGAATCGCCGAGCAACGCCGTCCAACGTCGTGTTCTCGGGCGCTACCTGTCAGGAATTGTCGACATCCCGGTCGACGACGAGGGCCTCGACGTCACTGCGCTGGGGGCCACGCCGTGCCGTGCGGTGCTGGTCACGCCGGCGCACCAGTACCCGAGCGGCGTCGTGCTGTCCCCCGCCCGGCGCAACGCGCTGCTGCGTTGGGCGCAGCAGGTCGGCGGCGTGGTCATCGAGGACGACTACGACTCCGAGTTCCGCTACGATCGCCGCCCGGCCGGCTGCCTGCAGGGCCTCGGCCCCGATCGCGTTGCGCTCGTGGGATCGGTGAGCAAGTCCCTCGCGCCGGGGCTACGGCTCGGCTGGGTGGCCGCGCCGCCGCCGGTGCATGACGTGCTGCTGGCAGCCAAACGTGACGACGACTTCGGCAGCCCGGTCCTCGGTCAGCACGTGCTGGCCGCGATGCTGGCCGGCGGTGGCTACGACCGACACATCCGGCGCGCGCGGCGCCGCTATATGGAGCGGCGAGACATACTCGTCACCGCGCTCGCCCGAGAGCTGCCGGATTGGCACGTCTCCGGCCATGCCGGTGGACTGCACGTCATGCTCTGGCTGCCGGCCGGTCTGATCGAGGAGCAGGTGTGTGCGGCGGCCGCGGCTAGGGGCCTCGCCGTACAGGGCACCCGGGCCATGTACGGTGCACTGCCTGCGCCGGACGCCCTGCTGGTGAGTTACGCGCGCGCGACGGCAGGTGTGCTCACGGAGGCGGTGTCGCGACTCGCCGCCGCTTCGGCCACGGCTGACGCGGGCGCACGTACCGGCTCGGTCCGAGCTGCCGTTCGTAACCTCCGTCCGACTACGGCGCTCGACTACTTCTGACCGGGAGTGCACGCCGTCGTTCCGGTACGGCGTCGTGCATTCCCTGCCATCGGTCAGGGGGTGAAGGAACCGCTAGTCTCCACCTGCGCACCGGGGATCGGGCGGACCAGATCCTCGGCCGGCTGCTTCGCAGTGAACGCGATGACCGGGCAGTTGATCAAGACATTCGTGGAACCGTACGGCATCCCCATCGGGCCGGTGATCAGATCCGGCCGGGTCGCGGCCAGGTTGAGGATCTTGAACTCATCGGTCTGCCTCTTGTTCAGTCCAAGGCGGATCGCCTTGTCGGTCCACTGGCCGAACTGTGCCTCCCACAGTGGGCTGTAGGCAAACTTGCGGTGGGGGTCGGCGAGCGTCGGGAAGTCGCCTTGCACGTTGAGCGCATCGCCGCCGTTGCGCAGTGCAGCAAGCAGCGCGGTGTTGCGCAGGGAGGCGTCCTCCGACGCGTGTCCGTCAACGATGAGATGGGTCAGTCCCTGAGCCTGCGGGTGCAAACCGGTCTGCCCGTTGATGAACGGGAAGATCCTTTCGCGTACCGAGCCCAGGAAGTCGTCGCCCCCCATGAAGGGTGTCATCCCGAGCAGCGGCACGAACGTGGCCCGCTCCAGCGTCGCGGTGACCGCCTCGGACGCTTCGGTGCTGAGGTAGAGAATGGGTTGGCCGGAGTCGAAGCCGTTGATGATGAGCAGCTCCACGGACGGCGCGTAGTACCGGTCAGGTCCCGCTTGCTTGGCCGGGTTGACCGCGAGCACCCGGTCGGCGGTGTTGGTGTGCCGCACCACGTCAAACGGGCCGTCGCCGGTGGCCACGATCGGCGCGTTGTAAACCGTGGTCGATCCCGAGAAGCGGATGAGCGGGCTGTACTTCGCGTCGCCCACGGCGCCCGGCTGGGCCACGGCCGGCGGGAAGGGCTTCGAGCTGCCAGGGGTGAGGACCCGGGTGGGCGAGAAGTCGGGGACGCCTATGAAGGTTGTGATGGCCTCCCCAAACTTGCTGTCCCGCGGCACGGTCTGCGTGACTAGCTGCACGCAGGTCGGGCAGCCGATCGCGGCGTTGGCGAGCTTCGGCGCAAAGTTCAGGTTGAGGTCGCGCGCGGCTCCTTCCTCGGAGGCTTCGGTGAGCACGTACCACACGGTGCGGCCGCCGAACGCCCCGCGGTGCAGCGGCAAGGTGGCGCTGTGATGGTCAAGGTTGACCTGAACGGTGCTTTCCAGGATGACCTTGCTGGCCGGCAGCAGGCCGCTGGTCTGGCCTGCAATACCCGCCAGCGGAGCCGCCGAAGATGTGCTCGTCGCCGAGTAGGCGGCTACTAACAGCGACCCGGCCAGCACGGCGGTCGTGGCCACCGCAACGCGTCGAGTTGGGCGCATCCGCGTCATCGCGGACCTCCGCTTCTTGAAGGCTTCAGGAGGTTCAGGCTGCGGCGCCACCGTCGAGTCCGCAACCTCGGACCGGATTACAAATCGCGAACGCCGCAATGGCATGCCCGACCCGACGGGCAGACTGGGCCTCGCTGGACGAGGAGGGATCGTGGGAAACGCCCCACTCCGTGACCAATGGCGCCCTGGAAAGCGGCTGCCCGACTTCACGCTGCCCGATCACGATGGGAACTTGCGGCGCCTCTCCGACCTCTCCGGCGGCGACCCGCTGCTGCTGCACTGCTACCGAGGTTGGTGGTGCCCGAAAGAGCGGCAGTTCGCCCGGCGACTGCTGACGTTGCGGAATGAGGCCGAGGTTGCCTATACCCGCTTCGTCTCGCTGAGCGTCGACCCGCCGGATGTTGCTGCCGCCTGGCGAGCCGGGCTGGACGCCCGCTGGACGTTCCTGTCTGACGTTGATCGAAGCGTGCTGGATCGGCTCGGGTTGCGGGAGACCGCCGACACCGTCCACCACCCCTATCTGCCGACGTGCTTCGTCGTGCACCCGGATCTGACGATCGCCGCCCGCTACGACGGTTACTGGTTCTGGGGACGACCGACAGCAGAGCAGCTACGGGCCGACTTTCGCGAGGTCACCCGCGGGCTGCGGCCGGACTGGAATCCGCCGGCCCCGGACGGAGCCGGATGAGCCAGCCCTCGGTCAGCTGGGTGGCCCTGGTGCAGTCCGGCTCACCGCCGCGAGGCGCCCGGTACTCCCTCGCCACGTTCACGCTCGACAGCCGTCCAGCAGGGTGGTTCCTCGGCTGGACGAACCCCGGCCGACCGCATCCGGCCGCGCTGCGCATCGACCCCCGGCTGCTGTCCGAAGCTGGCCCCGCCATGCTTATGTCCTTGGCGCTGCCCGAGGCAAACGCCCGCCCGCTGATTGACGACCCTGCGGTACTCGAGGCCCGCCGCGCGTCGCTGCGCCATCGCAGCCCGGCGGCGCGGTCCACCCTGTCGGCGGATCCGGTGCACTGGGCCGGCACCCTCACGGTGGCCCGCCGCGGCGTACCGCTGGAGGAGGCGGCACTCGACGACGATCCGTGGGCCCGGCTCGCGCCAACTCAACGGCTGGCCGTCGGCGCCGGCATCTTCACCGCGGTTCCGGCTCCGGTGGGGCCGAGCATCGAGCGCTACGGCGGAACCCACCCATGGCCCTACGATCGCTTCTGACCCTCATCGGCCGGGTCGCTGGCAAGAACCGGACAGGCCGGGTGCAGAAGGGCTGGCTGCCGTGGGCGTGGTCCTCGTCACAGGTGGGGCGGGCTTCGTCGGCTCGCACATCGTCGACGCATTGCTCGCGTTGGAATGGGACGTGCGTGTCCTGGACGTGCTGCTTCCGACGGCACACGACGGCGTCCCGCCCGAGCTGAACCCGTCGGCCGACTTGATCGTCGTTGACGTACGCGACCGGGCGGCCGTCGCCCGGGCCTTGGACGGCGTCATCGCGGTCTGCCATCAGGCCGCCATGGTGGGGTTGGGTGTCGGGGTCGCGGACCTGCCCGACTACGTCGGTTGCAACGACCTCGGCACGGCGGTCCTGCTCGCCGAGATGGCGTCGGCGGGAGTCGGCCGGCTCGTGCTCGCCTCGTCGATGGTGGTGTACGGCGAGGGCCGTTACCGTTGCCCACGCGACGGGCCCGTTGCCGCGCCGCCGAGGCGGGTCGAGGACCTCGACGCCGGCCGGTTCGAGCCGGGCTGTCCGTCCTGCGGCGACGGGCTGCAGCCGGAGCCGGTGACGGAGGACACCGCGCTCAACCCGCGCAGCGCCTACGCCGCGACAAAGGTGTCCCAGGAGCATCTGGCGTCCGTCTGGGCCCGCGTGACCGGTGGCTCGGCGACGGCCCTGCGCTACCACAACGTGTACGGCCCGCGGATGCCGCGGGACACCCCGTACGCGGGCGTCGCTTCGCTGTTCCGCTCGCTCTGGAGGCCGGTGACGTGCCCCGAGTCTTCGAGGACGGTCGACAGCGGCGGAACTTCGTCCACGTCCGCGATGTTGCCCGGGCCAACGTCCTGGCGCTGGACGCACCCGGCCCGCCCGGCGGACTGAGGGCGTACAACGTGGCGAGCGGCACCACGCACACCGTCGGCGAGCTGGCCCGGGAGTTGGCCGCGGGGTGGCCCGGGCGGTCCCCCGTGGTGACCGGGGAGTACCGACTCGGCGATGTCCGCCACGTCATCGGTGCGCCCGATCGGGCTCGCACCGAGCTCGGGTTCACCGCGGACATCGACTTCGCCGCTGGGGTGCGTGAGTTCGCGCGTGCTCCGCTCCGCGCGCCGGCAGCCGGCTAACCGGTAAGAGGCGACCCTTGCGGACGGCCATTGGGGGCGGTTTACGGCGTTGTGCGGCCCTCCGGTCGAGAAGTTGTCTTCGTTTCGTAAGGACTGCGACCTCAGGCCAGCCTTAGCGTACGGACATGCCCGACGTGATCCTGCCCTGCCTCGACGAGGCGGCGGCCCTGCCGTGGGTACTGTCCCGGATGCCGCGCGGTTACCGACCGATCGTCGCCGACAACGGTTCGTCGGACGGCTCCCCAGACGTGGCGCGCGCCGCCGGAGCACTCGTCGTCGATGCCCCGTTACAGGGCTTCGGCGCCGCCTGCGCGGCCGGCCTCGCCGCCGCGACCGACGACGTCGTCTGCTTTCTGGACGCGGACGCGTCCCTGGATCCGGTGCAGCTGCCGCGGGTAGCTGATCCGGTACTCACCGGGCGTGCTGACCTTGTGATTGGCCGGCGCGTGCCCACCACGTTGCGGGCCTGGCCGCCGCACGCACGAGCGGCCAACCTGCTGCTGGCTCACCGGCTGCGCCAGCTCACCGGATGCTCGCTGCGAGACCTCGGGCCGATGCGGGCAGCCCGACGCCAGGACTTGCTCGCTTTGCAGCTTACAGAGTGGCGATTCGGTTACTCTCTGCAAATGGTGACCCGCGCAGCTGCGGCCGGGTGGCGGATCGACGAAGTGAACGTGACCTACGCCCCGCGCGTTGGACGATCCAAGGTCACCGGCACCGTGTTGGGAAGCCTCCGGGCCGCCCGGGATATGCGCCGAGTACTCGCTTCGTGATCTCCCGGCGCGCCCGCGAACCGCATCTAGTGGTACTGGCCAAGACGCCGCTCGCCGGCCGGGTCAAGACCCGGCTCTGCCCGCCGCTGTCTCCCGGTGAGGCCGCCATGGTGGCCGCGGCGGCGCTCGCCGACACGCTCGAGGCCGTCGCCGCGACCCCGGCCCTCACGCGAACCCTCGTCCTCGACGGGCCGCGGTGGTCCGGCATCCCGGCTGGGTTCCGGGTCGTTACCCAGGCCAGCGGTACGCACGCGGAGCGGATCGCCGCCGCCTTCCCCGTCGGAGCGGGCCCCGCGTTGCTTCTCGGCATGGACACCCCGCAGCTCACGCTGGAACTTCTGGCGGCGGCCACCCGCTGCCTGCTCGCGGACGGCACCGATGCGGTTCTCGGGCCGGCGTACGACGGCGGCTGGTGGGCACTCGGCATGCGTACTCCCAACCCCGCCCTGATCCGCGGCGTTCCGACTTCGACCGCGCTCACCGGCCAGTTGCAGGAGGCAGCGCTGGTTCACGCTGGCTGGCGGGTGCGCAGACTGCCGACGCTACGCGACGTCGACACCGCCGCGGATGCCTTCGCGGTGGCCCGAGACTGCCCGTCGGGTCGGTTCGCTGCCGCGGTCGCGGCTGCGTTCGGGCCGGGCGCGTGGAAACCGGCATTGACGTGAAGGCGCCCGTCTCCGAGGTGCCGCCGCTGGCGTTGTACGGCGCCGCGCTGGCCGCCTTCTCCGCGGGTCACCGGCGGCCCGGCTGGCTGATTCGGGACGCCGATGGGCGGGTCTGTCCGCTCGACCTCCGCCGCTGGTGCAGCGCGCGGACAGCCGGCGACGACGGGCTGCTGAACCGCTGCGACGGTCCCACCCTGGACATCGGCTGCGGACCCGGGCGGCTTCTCGCCGGGCTGGCCGCGCGAAACATTCCCGCACTGGGGATCGACGTGGCGTCGGCCGCTGTGCGCCTCGCGGCCGCCAGGGGTGCCGTCGTCTTGCACCGCTCCGTGTTCGACTCGCTGCCCGGCACCGGCGGCTGGTCGCACGCGCTGCTCGCCGACGGCAACCTGGGCATCGGCGGAAACCCGCTCTGCTTGCTGCGCCGGGTCGGGGAGCTGCTCGCCGCCGACGGATCGCTGCTCTGTGAGCTCGACCCGCCCGGTACGACTGCCGGGCCGGTCCGGCTGCGGATCGAGTCGCCCCTCGGGCAGACCAGCGCGTGGTTCCCGTGGGCCCGGACACCGGCGGACGAGTTCGCCCCATTGGCTGCGGCGGCGGGCTTGCGGTGCGTCGAGCAGTGGCGGGACGGACCGCGGTGGTTCGCATCGGTCGGAACACGATGAACGTAGTAGCTTTCTCGAGGGGGTGGCGATGGCTTCCCGGCGTGGGGTGAGATTGCTGCGTACGGTACTGCGGGAGCTCTTCGAGGCGCTGCGCGAAGGGGTACCGGCTCCGCCCGGACCGTTCCGGCGGCGGTTCTGGCGCAGCCCGATCCGTGGCCCCTGGCTGACCGCGGTCTTCGGCCTCGTCCTACTCGGCGGCATCACCATCGTCTTCCTCACCGGCCTGCTGTCCTATGCCGCCTACAATCCCGGGCTGGCCGGGAACGACAAGACGCCGGGCAAGGGCCTCCTCGGCTTCTACCTCTTCTCCTGGCCCACCCATCCGTACTGGCTCTACCGGCTGGTTCAGGGAGTACACGTCACGCTCGGCCTAGTGCTCATCCCGGTGCTACTCGCCAAGCTGTGGTCGGTCATCCCGAAGCTCTTCGACTGGCCGCCGGTGCGTTCGGTGGCGCAAGCGCTGGAGCGCGGGTCGCTGCTGCTGCTCGTCGGCGGTGCGGTGTTCGAGTTCGTCACCGGCGTGCTGAACATCCAGTACTGGTACGTCTTCCCCGGCTCCTTCTACGCGCTGCACTTCTACGGCGCCTGGGTCTTCATCGCCGCCTTCGCCGCGCACGTGACGCTGAAATTCCCGCGGATGGTGACCGCGCTGCGGTCCCGCCGCTTTCGCGACGAGTTGCGGATCAACACCGCGGTCACCCGCCCCGAGCCGCCCGACCCGGATGACCTGGTCAGCCCCAACCCGGCGGCACCGACGATGTCGCGCCGCGGGGCGCTGGGGCTGGTAGGGGCCGGGTCCCTGACCCTGCTCGCGGTGAGCGTCGGGCAGAGTCTCGGCGGTCCGCTGCGGCGTACCGCGCTGCTGGCGCCGCGCGGCACCGAACCGGGCTCCGGGCGCAACGGATTCCAGGTAAACCGGACGGCGGGCGCCGCCGGCATCACCGCTGCGGCCACCGGCCCGGACTGGCGGCTGGTCCTCGCCGGCGGACCGCGGACGGTCTCGCTGTCGCGCGCCGAGCTGCTGGCGATGCCGCAGCATCTGGCGCACCTGCCGATTGCCTGCGTGGAGGGGTGGTCGACGCCGAACCAGGCCTGGTCGGGCGTACGGCTCCGCGACCTGGCCCGGTTCGCCGGAATGCCCGACCCGGCCAGCGTGCGGGTGGAGTCTCTGGAGCGAGGCGGCGCCTTTGGCCGGGCGACCCTTCGGGGAAATCAGGTGATGGACGGCGACAGCGTGCTGGCGCTGCGGGTCAACGGCGCCGACCTGTCTGCGGACCACGGCTACCCGGCTCGGGTGATCGTGCCGGCCAATCCCGGCGTCCACAACACGAAGTGGGTGACCCGGATGACGTTCGAGACCTGAGCCGATGAGCCGCCTCCTCCGCTGGTACGGCGCCGGGCCGCTGCACTTGCTCGCGCTGCTCGCCTCGTTGAGCCTCGCTGGATACGCGGTGCTCCAGTTCAGCACGACTCGGCCGCTGGCGGTGGCGGTGTGGTTCGTCGGGGCGGCCGTCGCTCACGACGTCCTGCTGTTGCCGCTCTATGCCGTCGCTGACCGTTCACTGATGGCGGTGTGGCGCCGGACCCGGCCTGGGCGCCCGCCCGTGGCCTGGATGAACTACGTTCGCGTCCCGGCCGTGCTCAGCGGGCTGCTGCTGCTCGTCTGGTTCCCCTCGATCTTCCGGCTCAGTTCGGTGTACCGGTCCAGCACCGGGCTGTCCTCGGCCGGCTACCTCGCCCGATGGCTGCTGGTCACCGCCGCCCTGTTCGCCGGCTCGGCGCTCGCGCTGGCAGTACGTATGCGCTCGCGCCGCGGTGGCGGGAGCTAGTCGTGGTGGCTGTTGTCAAGTCCAGCCAGCGGCCCGGCATCGGATCAGAGAGCCGCGGACCACTTCGGCGGGCCGGTTGGATCGCCGTGATTGGCTGGGCCGGCCTGATAGCCGGCGCCGTGGTCGTCGGGCTGCTGTCCGAGCCCGACCGTCGGCTCAAGCTGGGCAACGTACCGCCGTTCATCGGCCATGCCCGGTTAGTGCCGCCCACCCGTTGGGTGTTGCCGGTGGCGGCGGCCGGGCTGCTGATCGCGGCGCTGCCGGGCATGGCCCAGCGCTGGCCGTGGCGGCGGCTGCTGGCCGGATGTTGGCTCGCAGCCGCCGGTTGGGCGGTGGTACTCGCGGCCACCGACGGTTGGTCGCGGCTATGTTCTCCGCTGGAGACTCCCTGGGAGTACCGCTCCACCCTCCCGGCCTTGAGTCGCGGCGTCGGGCCGTTCCTGCAGAACTTCACTACCGCCCTTCCGACGTACTCGATCCACACCCAAGGCCATCCGCCGGGACCTGTGCTGGTCCTGGACGGGCTGACCCGGCTCGGGCTGACCGGCGCGGGCTGGGAGGCGGTACTGGTGATCGCCGCAGGATCGTCGGCGGTGGCCGCGGTGGCGATCGTGGTACGGGTCTTCGCCGACGAGGCCACCGGCCGCCGTGCCCTGCCATTCCTGGTGTTGGCGCCCACCGCGCTGTGGGTGGCGACGTCGATGGACGCCTTCTTCCTCGGGGTCACGGCGTGGGGCGTTGCGTTGCTGGCGTCGGCCGACCGTAGTCGGTGGCTCGCGCTGGGGGCCGGCTTGCTGCTGGGGGCCGGCCTGTACTTGTCCTACGGGCTCCTCGCGATGGGGCCGCTGGCGATCGCGGCCACTAGTGGTCCGTCGCCGTATTGGTCTGGCGGGTCAGGGCGGCGCGGCCGCGCTGG
>JBDUDX010000061.1:0-8505 GCA_040002735.1 Frankiaceae bacterium
GCAAGCCTTCGCCCGACCGGCTCGTCGCTGATCCTTTCGGCGAAGTCGGCCATGTCCTCGTACCAGACGTAGGAGGGCAGCGGTTCGATACGAACGAGGTCAAGCTCGTCGAGGTCGACTGGTCCCTGGCCGTCGACGCCTGTGTCAGCCGTCCAGAACGCGATCTCACCGGTCTCTGGGTTGATCAGCCATCGGTGCTCGTAGTCGGTCTGGTCAGCCAGCGCGGTGGCAATCTCGCCCAGGTCGAGTCTGCTCAGATCAAGCACCGCGCAACGATAGTGCTGATCCAGCCGGGAAGGGCAACCCCCGCCGATCGGGGCAGAGGCTGATGTCGAAGTCGGGGGGGCAGGCGACGCCGAGGGCATGGGTCGGCCCGGTGCGACCGCTCGAAATGACTGGTAATGACAGGTACTGAGGGAGCCCGTGAAGAAGCATGTCGACCGCGAGGGCGCCGTGGTTGGCCGCGACCAAGGGAGTCAAATTGGTGCCTCGGCGCCGACCGCGACGGCTACCGGCAGGTGCTCGCCGCCGGGCCGGAAGTGGCCGGAACGGCTCTGGACGGTTGAGGCTGTGAGGACGTCAGCCGGCATCTCGCGCAGAGGCTGGTCGCCGACGGCGAACCGGAGTCGGAGGTGCCGGCGAAGCTGTCCTCGCGGGCTCGAGCTTCTCCACCGGCCAAGGGTGGAGGACCCGGTCGCCACCGATGCGCATTTGGTTGCGGTGGTGGCACTGCGTACCCCGGGACTGCGCGTGGTGCAGGCCGACAACGCGACGGTCGCGTTTCGGCTGCTGGTGGGCCGGCGGGGAAGCTGCGGTTCACGCGCTGATTTCGCCATGACTGACCAGAACGGTTCGACTGGCGACGCCGGGCACGCAAGTGTGAGATCCGCGACGTCTCCTTCAGTTTCAGGCGGACTAGAGCATATTGACACGCCACGTAACCGGCGGAGACTAGCGGGATGGACCGATGGATCAGTGTCCTTCCGCACGTGGTGAATCTCTACAGCGGAATCGGTGCCGGCGCGCGTCGGGAACGGGCCGGGACACTGCCGGGAGGCGTCCATCGGCGGATCGCGGGATCCGCCGCCGCCCTGACCATGGCTATATCCCTCGCCTCCTGTGGCACGACGGACCCCAGTCGTGATCGGGCGGCGACCCCATCGGCATCGGCCGCCGCGCCCCAGTCCACGGGGTCGGCGGCGGCACCGACGTTCCCGCTGCGCTCCGGCGAGCGGGTCCTGTCGCTGCGACTTCCGCACCCGTACCGGCCGAAGGCGCCCCACGGAGGCACGGATGATTACCGCTGCTTCCTCCTGGACCCGCACCTGACGGCGTCAGCGTTCATCACCGGCATCGGATTCGTGCCGGGCAACTCCCACGTCGTCCACCACGCGATCCTCTTCCGGGTACCCGCGCGGCAGATCCCGGCAGCCGAGGCGAAGGATGCGCAGCAACCAGGTGACGGCTGGACCTGCTTCGGAGACACCGAAATACCCGACCCCGGGCAGACCAGCGCGGCGTCCGGCAACGGCGGCTGGCTGGCCGCCTGGGCCCCTGGCGGTCGACCCGTCACCTACCAGAACGGGTTGGGCGTGCCCGTTGACGCGGGCAGCCGAGTCGTCCTCCAGGTCCATTACAACCTGCTCGGCGGTAACCAACCGGATCAGACCGGGCTGCGGCTGCACCTCACCCCGGCAGCGTCCGGGATGCAGCCACTCGACACCGTTCTCCTCCCCGCACCGGTCGAGTTGCCCTGCACCGCAGCCGAGCACGGCCGGCTCTGCCAGCGGAACAACGCCGTACACGACGTCGCCGCCCGCTTCGGCCCCCAGGTCGGCGCGACCGCCGCTGGGCTACAGCGGCTCTGCGGCGGGAACCCCACCAAGCCGGCCGTCGGCGCAACTCAGTCCTGCGACCAACGCGTTCCGGCTCCCATGACCGTCCAAAGCGCCGCTGGGCACATGCACTTGCTGGGGCGGTCGATCCGAATCACCCTCGACCCGGACACCCCCCGCGAACGAATCCTGCTCGACGTCCCCCGGTACGACTTCGACAACCAGGGCGCCGTGCCGCTGCCGCAACCCGTCCACGTCCGACCGGGCAACACCATCCGCGTCACCTGTACCCACGACGCGAAGCTCCGCGCGATGCTTCCCGAGTTGGCACACCAGCCACCGCGTTACGTCGTGTGGGGCGACGGAACCTCAGACGAGATGTGTCTCGGCATCCTTACCGTCACCCAGCCATAGCCGATCACGCCTTCGCACTACAGCCCATTCGGCTGATGTCGAGCCCCGGCTCTTGCGCGTAACGTGCATAGCAGAAGGGAAACCGCAATGGCCATTATTCGAAGAACCGCCACCGGGCTGGCAGCTACCGCGCTCCTCGCCACTGTTGCCGCCGCCCCCGTCTCCGCTCCCGCCGGGACCTGCGCCACCGGGTGGGGAAGCCTCCCGAGGGTGGCGTCCGGCACGGCCAGCCCCGTCTCGACCGCCGCCACCGGCAGCCACGCCTGCTACGACCGGTTCGTCGTCACCCTCGGCGCGACCGCCGCCGGCTACGACGTGCAGTACGTGGCGAACGTGTACACCGAAGGTCGCGGCAAGGTGATCCCCCTCGCGGGGGGCGCGAAGCTGCAAGTCGTCGTCCGGTCGTCGGCCGCCGCCAGCTACCCGGCGCAGGTCGGCGCGCGGCTGCCCGGCGTCAGGCTCGTGGGCTACCGCACCTTCCGGGATGCGAAGTACGGCGGCTCGTTCGAGGGTTACACCACGTTCGGGATCGGTACTCGCGCCAGGCTGCCGTTCCGGGTATTCAAGCTGGCGACGCCGGGGCGGATCGTGGTTGACGTCGCCCACCAGTGGTAGACCGCGCAGATGAAGCTCGGACCCGGTACGACCCACAGCCGAAGGTTCACTCGGCCTTCACGGGGGGGCGGTTCGGCACCGGCGTAGGGGTTTTCCGGACGCCGTTGAGGTAGGCGACGCCGGGGTGGGGGCCGCGGCGGCGGCGAACATCGCTGCGGCGGCGAGGAACCGCGAGCCGCGGCACGTCCAGGCCGGGGGTTGGGTGCCATCGAGGATCGCGTGGATCCATCGAGAGCAGGTGCACGTCGACGGTTTCCCCGGAGCCGCGGGGTGTAGCTGGCCCCCACGGCCATGAGGAGGCCCCGGCGGTGAAGACGGCGGCAGCCACCATGGGGGTGACCGCCGTGCGCTTGTCGCCGACCCCTCCTGCGCGCAGGGAGGTCATAAGGGCGGTGGTGATTGTCAGGCCGCCTGAAGGGTGTTGTGGGTGGAGACGACTTGCCAGCCGAGGTCAGCGGAGTCGTTGCGGACGAGGACGCCACGGCGGGATTGGTGCCGGAGGCGGGTGAACGCCTTGCGGCCAGGCCGAATCCGGGGCCGACGAGTGAGGTGGACTGTTCCACCGTCGCTCAGCCCGGCCGGTCAGCGCGAGGACGACCAGGTCGAGCGCCTGAACAGGTACGCGTCGGCCTCGTGCACCCACACGATCTTGTAGATACCGAAGACGAACAGCGCGACCAGCAGTCCGGCACCGAGCCGATGCGCGCAGGCGGAGCAGCCCGACGCCGGCCTCGGCGACCGCTGACCCGATCCGCCACCACGACCGGTCCGCGGACCGGCGAAACCCCCGCGCATGCTGCGTGCGCACATAACCCGGGCCGAAAGTGCGGGTGGCGGTATCGGGTTTTGATCAACTACGGCCGGAGGGACGGACGTTCTGGTTGAGCTGGAACAGGTTGGTCGGATCGTACCGGTCCTTGGCTGCGACCAGTCGGGCGTACGTCTCGGGCGGGTAGGACGCCTGCACCTTGTCCGCGCCGGGTTCGGAAGTGAAGTTCACGTATGCACCGGCGGTGGTCTCAGGGTCCACGGCCTGGTGGGTCGCGCGCGCCCATTCGACGTGCTCGGAGAACCCGTCGCGATCGGGTGACCGGGCGATGATGTTGAGCACGTACGCCGTGTCGCGGTGCGCGAAGGCGGTGGCGGCCGCCGGGACCTTGGCCATGGCGCCGCCGCAGTGGTGCAGATGTAGTTCCCGCACCGGCGCCTGACCGGCGGCGTGCTGAGCCAGCAGGGTGTCGATGGTCGCGTCGGTCAGCCCGTTCAGGAGGGCGCCAGTGAAATAGTTCTGGGCACCGGCGGTCCACAGCGGGTCGAGCAGGCTCTGCATGGCGGTGTAGGGCATGGGTCCCATAACGTCGGCCAGCGGCTCGGCCAGGGTGCGCAACGGCTCAGCGGCTTTGGCGCCGTCTTCGACGGAACCGGCGTACATGCCGATGATTCCGACCACGGGCTGGCCGTGGGCCGCCTCGGGTAGGAACGGCACGGGCGGCGCGATGAGGATGTTGGCCAGGGTGCTGAGTTGGTCGGGCATGGCGGCGGTGAGGTCGCGCCAACCCCGGAGCACCTCGACCGAGTCCGCGCCGGCGTAGAAGACCGGGCCGGCGAAGACGAGCGGGCCGACTGGGTGTAGACGGAATTCCATCGACGTCACTACACCGAAGTTGCCGCCACCGCCGCGCAGCGCCCAGAATAGGTCCGGGTGCTCGTGCTCGCTGGCGGTGATGAGCTGGCCGTCGGCGGTGACCACGTCGGCCGAGAGCAGATTGTCACAGGTGAGGCCGCACTCGCGAAGGAGCCACCCGATCCCGCCGCCGAGGGTGAACCCGGCGATGCCGGTGCTCGACACCAGGCCGCCGGTGACGGCCAGGCCGAACGCCTGGGTCTCGTGGTCGAACTCCGCCCAGGTGAGTCCAGCCTGCGCCACAGCCCGTCGGGCGACCGGGTCGACCCGGATGCCCTTCATCGGGGAGATGTCGAGAACAACCCCGCCGTCGCAGGTGGAAAATCCAGCGATGCTGTGCGCGCCGCTCCGCACCGCCAACTGGAGCCCTTCGCTCCGCGCGAATTCCACCGCCCGCACGACGTCAGCGGTGCCGGCGCAGCGGATGATCACGGCCGGTCGACGATCGTGGGCGGCGTTCCACACCGCACGGGCCTGGTCGTAGTCCGGGTCGGACGGCCGCACCAGTGACCCGCGCAGGGTGCCCTCCAATTCACCCATAGTGGCTTCTCCGATGACCTCGCGTGCATTAGCCGTGGCGGTCATGGTGGTCTCCCTTGGTCAGGTCAGTAGGTCGCCTCGACCGTATGGCGGCCCGCTCAACGCCCACTTAGCAGCGCCTCAGCGTGGCTGTCCAGGTACGCCAGCCCGGGCGCATCGGCCAGGGCGAGGAAGCCGCGTCGCGCTTCATCCAGGCATCGGGCGGCCGCGACCTCGTCGCCGCAGCGTTGCTCGAGCGCGGCCAGGGTCAGGAGGGCCCACGCGCGAGGTCGAAACGTCCAGGCCGGCGGCAGGTTATGCCACTGTCGCAGCACGCGCCGCGCTCGTTCATGCTCGCCGGCGTCGAGCAGAATCAGGCCGAGGTCGAGCAGAGTGCCCCAGCGTCCGGGCCCGTCCTCCGTCTCGTCGAAGAGCAGCAGTGCCTCGCGCAGCAGCCGGTCGGCCTGTCCGAGGTCGCCCTTGGCGCCGGCGACCAGGCCCTGGTTCATGACCGAGATCCCGACCTCGCGCCGGTCGCCGAGACCTTGGCGGATCTCCAGGCTGCGCTCGAGCAGCACGGTGGCCTCGTCGAGCTCATCCGCGATGCGGTGCACATTGGCCAGGCGGCACAGCACCAGAGCTTCGCCGTGCAGGTCGCCTAGACGGGAGAAAGCGCTGAGGCTGTCCTCGAGCAGCCCGCGAGCCCGCGCGGGGTCGCCGCCCAGGCCCGCCACATACGACAGGTTCGCCATGGTGTACGCCACCGCCTGGTCGGTACCGACCCGGCGGAACAGCAGCACGGTCTCGGTGAACGGCAGCCGAGGCGGCCCAGCTGAGCTGGGTTCCCAGGAAAACCCGGGCGTCAGGGCATAGAAGAACGGCGGCAGGTCCGCCGCGAGACCGCCGAGCAGTCCGAGGGCCTCGGAGAAGTGTTCCTCGGCCCGGCTGCCGACGCCCCGGGCGAGGGCGATCACGCCGAGCGTGTGGGTGGCGCTGGCCACGGCACCGACGTCGGCGGCCGTCGCGGCCAGCAAGCGGCCCTCGTCGACCAGGTCGACCGCGCGCTGCCACCCGTCGTCGACCACCCACGCCAACATGCCGGCCAGGTGGAGGGTTTGCGCCAGCGCCCGATCGTCGCCAGCAGCTCGCATGATCGCCACGGCTTCGACACCGAGGTCCAGCTGACGGGCGGCGGGGCCGCCGCGTCGCACTTCCAGGGCGCCCGCGCATAGCAGCGCCTTGGCTCGTGTCGCCGTCCGCTCCGGCGCAGCGGCCAGAGTCGCGGCCAGCCAGCGGCTGCCTTCGGAGAAGTGCCCACGGGCCAGCCAGAACCGCCACAGTCTGACCGCGAGCCGCAACGCCACGGCCGGGTCCTGCGCGACACCGCTGGACAGGGCGGCCCGCAGATTGTCATGTTCGGCGTCCAGTGCGTGCGGAGTGTCATTGACAACTCCACCGGCCCGCTCCGGGTCGTGGGCCGTGGCGAAGGCGACGAAGAAGTCGCGTTGGGCGCGGACCCGCTCGGCCTTCTCACCGGCCTCGCGCAGTTTGTGATCCGCGAACTGCCGGATGGTGTCCAGCAGGCGGTATCGGGCAATTCCGCCGGTGTGCTCGACCTGGACAAGGGACTTGTCGACCAGCCGGCTGAGCAGGTCTACAGCGTCCAGGCCGTCGCCGCAGACGTGCTCGACGGACTCGAGGGACATGCTTCCCGCGAACACTGCCAGGCGCCGGAACAGCACGCGTTCGTCCGGGTCGAGCAAATCGTGGCTCCACGCCAGCGTGGCCTGCAGCGTCTGCTGACGGTTGACCGCGGATCGGCTGCCGCGGTCCAGGACCCGCAGCGCGTCATCCAGACGCCCCGCGATCTGACTGGGCGCGAGGGCCGACGTCCGGGCCGCCGCGAGCTCCAGGGCAAGCGGCATCCCGTCCAGGCGGACGCAGATCTCCGCCACCGCCGGCGCGGTCGTCTCGTCGAGCACGAAGTCCGGGGCGGCGTCGTGCGCCCGCTCCACGAACAGCCGTACCGACTCCAGCTCGGCCAGCCGATCGATTGGTGGTAGGGCGCGCAGGTCGGGCAGTGCCAGCGACGGCGTGCGCCAAGTCACTTCCCCGCCGACGCGCAGCGGCTCTCGGCTGGTGGCCAGCACGACCACGCCTGGACAGGTGCGCAGCAATTCGGCGGCCAGCCGGGCGCAGGCGTCCAGGAGATGCTCGCAGTTGTCCAAGACCAGCAGCAGACGCCGATCGGCCAGCTGCCGGGCCAGCGCCGCTTCGGCCGTCCCAATCTCGGGCATCGGCGTGTCCAGCACCGAGGCCACCGTGTGCGGCACCAGCTCCGGGCGCGACAGCGACGCCAACTCGACGACGTAGACCCCCTCGACGTAGTGGTCTACCAGCCCCGCCGCGACCTCGCACGCGAGCCGGGTCTTACCCGCGCCGCCCGGCCCGGTCAGGGTCAGCAAGCGGGTCCGCCCGAGCGTGCGGGCGATCTCGGCGATCTCGCGGCCGCGACCGACGAAGGATGTTTGTTCCAGGGTCACGCTGTCCACGCCGCGCCGTGGTGCGGCGCGGGGGGTCCGGTCGGTATCGGGGCGGGTCGGGGGCGCGGGGGCAGGCGGGACCGGCGCGTCTGGAGGTGCGTCGGACCCCGTCAGAAGGTCGCGGTAGAGCCGCCGGGTTGCCGGCTCGGGGTCGGCCGCGTACTCGCGGGTGAGCGCCTCTCGGAGCCGGTCGAACGCCGCGAGGGCCTCGTAGCGTCGACCGCTTGCGGCCAGCGCCGTCATCAGCAAGCGGTACGCGCCTTCGTGGAAGGGGTCCGCGGCGGTCACGGCGCCCACGACGTCGATCACCTCGGTGTGTTGCCCCCGTTCCGACAGCACGTCGGCGTACTCGACCAATAAGCCGAGGTGGCGTTTGCGCAGGGACTCTCGGGGGGCCTCGGCCCAGATCTCGAACTGGTCCTCGGGGAGCAAGTCGCCGCGGTACAGCTCCAGCGCGCTTCGATAGTCGCCCGGATCGCGGGTCTGGCGCGCCTGCCGGCCCGCGGCGTCGAATGCCTCCACGTCGAGCCAGGGCATCGCGCTGTCGCCCAGCAGCACGACGTCCTCGCGCAGGACGAAAAGAACGCCGGTTCCGGCTGCGAGCACGCGGCGGGCCACGAACAGCGCCTGGTGCAGGTTGTTGGTCCCGGACGCCGTATCGCGATCGGGCCAGAGCAGGGCCACCAGCGATTCGCGGTGTATCCGATGCCCGTCGGCGAGGACCAGGAGTTTGACCAGTGTCTTGGCCTTACGCAGGCGCCAGGCGTCGGCAGCCACCAGGCGGCCGCCCACGGTGGCTTCGAACCCACCGAGCAGTCGGATGCCCACGCCCGTGTCGTCAGCCATCGTCTCGATCTGTCTGCTCGATCCTGTCTGCTCGATCCTGTCTGCTCGA
>JBDUDX010000062.1:0-5610 GCA_040002735.1 Frankiaceae bacterium
ACCCGCCGGATCGACCGATGCCGCCATCGCCAAACCCTAGCCCGGACGTGGCTAGGAAAGGCCGCTCGATCCGCACCCGACTAGCGTGGGGTAATGACGAATCCGCCGTTTGGTTTCGGCCCTGGTAGTGGTGATGGCGGCGGCCAGCCGCCCGGTGGTGATCCGCTCGGCGGACTCTTCGGGAGCGGTAACCCCGGTGACCTCGGCGCCGCCTTGCACCGCTTCGCCGACCTGATGTCCTGGCAGGGCGGCCCGGTCAACTGGGACCTGGCCAAACAGACTGCGCTGGCTGCCGCCGGAGCGGCTGATCCCGGCACCACCGCGGCGGACGCGGCTGCCATCGCTGAGGCGATTCGGCTCGCCGACGTCTGGCTGGACGGTGGGACGGCCCTGCCCTCCGGCGTCACCGGTACCGAGGCATGGAGCCGGCGACGCTGGGTGGAGGCGACCCTGGAGGTATGGCGGGAGCTCGTCGATCCGATCGCCGCCCGCGTGGTGGACGCCATGGGCACGGCCTTGGGTTCGTCGATGGGCGCGGCGCTCGGCGGCCTTACGGGCGGCGAATTGCCGCCTGAGATCGCACGCGCACTGCCGTCGGGCATGGCCGGTGGCCAGGTGCCGGACCTCTCCCAGCTGACCGGGCCGTTGCTGGGCATGCTGCGGCAGATGGGCGGCGCCATGTTCGGTACGCAGGTCGGCCAGGCCCTGGGAAGCCTGGCAACCGAGGTGGTGTCGGCGACCGACGTCGGCCTGCCGCTCGGGCCCCCCGGGCGGGCGGCCCTGCTGCCGGCCAACGTGGCGGCCTTCGGCGAGGGTCTGAGCGTACCCGCGGATGAGGTCCGGATCTACCTCGCCATGCGCGAGGCGGCGCACCATCGGCTGTTCGGTTCGGTCGGCTGGCTGCGAAGCCGGCTGCTCGGCGCGGTGGAGGAGTACGCCCGCGGTATCAGCGTCGACATGGACGCCTTGCAGGCCGCCGTCGCCGAGTTGGACCCGACCGATCCGGCCGCGATGCAGGAGGCCCTGACCGGGGGGATGTTCGAGCCGCAGACCAGCCCGGAACAGCAGGCGGCGCTGGCCCGACTGGAAACCTTGCTCGCCCTGGTCGAGGGCTGGGTGGATGAGGTGGTCGCCACCGCTGCGACGGGGCACCTGCCCGCCGCCGGTGCGCTTCGGGAGACCGTGCGACGGCGCCGCGCCAGCGGTGGCCCGGCGGAGGAGACCTTCGCCACGTTGGTCGGCCTGGAACTTCGCCCACGTCGGCTGCGGGAGGCCGCCGCGTTGTGGCAGGCGCTCGGTGCCGCCCGCGGTACCGACGCGCGGGACGCGGTCTGGGGGCACCCCGACCTGCTGCCCACCCCCGCGGACCTGGAAGATCCGGCCAGCTATGCGGCCGGCACGGAGGACCTCGACCTCAGTTCACTCCACAACACCACGGCCCCGCCGGAGGAGGACCGACCGGCCACCTGAGCCGCCCCGCCGCGGCGGCTAGTCCGCGTCGGAAATACTCGGCCCCGCACCGTCCGGGCCACGCGCGGCGGCCGTGGCGTACCCCTCCAAGAAGCCGCGGGCACGGCTGGCCTGCGGATAGCGATCGACCAGCCGCCAGAAGTCAGCGTCATGGTCGGCCACCAGCAGATGCGCCAGTTCATGGACCAGTACGTAGTCCAGCACCCACCCCGGCATGGTGGTCAACCGATCGGAGATCCGGATCGTACGTTCGCCGATGGTGCACGACCCCCAGCGGCCGTGCTGGTTGCCGACCCACCGCACGCTGGTCGGCGGCTTCGCCTCCGGCAGGTGACGCTCACGCAGTGACTCGGCGCGGCGGACCAGCGCCGGGTCACTGGGCCGGCGGCGGCTGTCCCGGGAGGCGAGCCGGGTCAGCATCGCCGCAATCCAACGCTGCTCCTCCTCCGCCGAGAGCCCGGCCGGCAGCCGAACGATCGTCCGGTCGCCGTCACGGTAGGCCGAAACGGTACGCCGACGGCGGGCGCTGCGGATGATTTCGAGCTGTGGGGTGGACGCGTCAAGGTCCGCCGCCGCCGTGTGGTTGCTCACCTGCGGAACGCTAGCCGAACGGAAGGGGGAGTTTTTCGCTGTCCACAGCGCGGAACATCGATTGCCGCAGGTCCTCCGCGGCGGCTGGGAACAGCGGAAGATTCTCTCCACAACGCCCGCAGCAGTTGTCCACAGCTTGCGTCGGAGGTCTGCCCCTAGACGCACAGCCCTGTCCACAGGGCAGATTCCGAACCGGTTGACGACGGTGGGCTGCCCGCCTAGCGTCGAATCCGACGAAGCCCCCGGGTCTGACGTCGACGCTCGCAAGGGGAAGGCGAGCGGCCGGCGGCCGTGCCGGGGGCTTCGTGATTCCTGGGCGGCATACCCTCAGCCGCATCACGTCAGCGGCCTTGGAAGGTCGGCCGGCGGCGCTCCCGGGCGGCCGCCACCCCCTCGCGAAGATCTGCGGTGACCAGCGTGATCGGCTGGGCCAAAGCCTCCCATTCCAGCGCGGCCTCCAGCGACGGGTGGCCGCCACCGGCCAGGGCAGCTTTGGTGAGCCGGATCGCGATCGGTGCCTGCGCCGCGATACCGGACGCGATGTCCAGTACGTCGGCCAGCAGCCGGTCGGCCGGGAGTACGCCGTTCAGTAAGCCGATCGACGCCGCCTCCGCGGCAGCCACGGTGCGTCCGGTGAAGAACAACTCCCGCGCTCGGGGGAGGCCCACGGCCATCGGGAGCAGCCACGTGGCGGCCATGCCGGGATGTAAGCCGAGGGCGGCGAACGGCACCGAAAACACGGTGGCTTCCGTGCCGTACCGCAGGTCACAGGCCAACGCGAGGCACAGCCCGGCACCGATCGCCGGCCCGTTCACCGCCGCGAGCACCGGCACCTCAAGTTCCCGGATCGAGAGCCACGCGCGGTAGAACGCCAGCATGCGGTCCCGCTGCTGGTCCACGGTGAAGTCCGGATCCGCGACGATCCAGGACAGGTCACCCCCGGCGGAGAACGTCGCACCCTCGCCGGTAACCACGACGCAGCGGACGGAGCGGTCCGCGCGCACGGCAGCAACCTCCCGTTCCCACGCGGCCGTCAGCTCCACAGTCATGGCATTGCGTCGCTCGGGAAGATCCAGCTGCAGGACGACGACACCGTCATCGTGACGGTGCATCCGCAGCGGCGTATCGACGGACAACAGCCGCTCCTTCGGCTCGCCGGCGGCGGATCCCGGCGGCAAGCGGAGCGTAGCCGAATGGGCCGCATTCACTCCGAGGAGGCCCGCAACCCCCAACTCGGCCGAGAAATGCCGGTAGGGTTGCGCCGAACCGAGGAGGCTGAGCGTGGCAGAGACCTATAACGGCTACTGCGTGAAATGCAAGGAGAAGCGCGACTTCGAAGGCGAGGTCCGCGAGACCGAATCCGGCCGCCGGATGGCTCAAGGGCCATGTCCGGTCTGCGGCACCAAGATGAACCGCATACTCGGAAAGGCCTGACGGTTCGAATCTGAACGGGGCGGCCGCGCCTGGCGGTCGCCCCTTGTGATGTTGCTCCCCCGGTTTCCGACGGGGGCCGCGGAGCCCTCCCTCGGTGCCTGTGGACAGCGGAGGGCCCGTGAGCGAAAACGCTGACAAGGTGACCTGGACTCATCCCCGGCACCTGGAGCACCATGCGACCGGTCCTCAAACCCTCTCTCCGCCGCCGCTGGCGCGATGCCGAAACGGTACAGATCGGCATCGAGCCGGCTGCCGGAGTACTGCTCACCGGGTTGGCTCCCACTGACCGGGACGTCCTGGATCTGATCGACGGCACCCGTACCGAGTCCGAGATCGTCCAGGCGGCCGCCGGCTGGGGGGTCGTGTCCGCCCGGGTCACCGGACTGCTGGAGAAGCTGCGCCGAGCCGGAACCTTGGATGATGCGGACGCGGTGGACCCGCTGGCGGCGTTGTCCTTCCCCGACCGGGAACGGCTCCGCTGCGAGGTGGCCGAGCTGTCCTTGCACAGCGGTGTGCCCGGCGCGGCCGCTGCTGCGTTCGGACACCGGCGGGAGGCCACCGTGCTCGTTGCGGGCGCCGGCCGGCTGGGGGTCCCGATCGCCGGGCTGCTCGTGGCATCCGGCATCGGCAGCGTCGAAATCTCCGACCCGACTCCCGCCAGACCGGAGGACTCCCTCCCCGCTGGCCTGCGGGACCGCGACACCGGTCGACCGCGCCAGGAAGCCGCCGTGGACGTGGTACCGGGAGTGCGCATCCGTCGACGTACCCACGGCGGCTCCGACGCCGCCCTGGTGATCCTGGCCCCACCGCCCGGGTCGGACCCTACGGCGGCCGAACGACTCCGCCAGGACGGCGTACCGCACCTCGCGGTGGACGCCGTAGACGGGGCCAGCATCGTCGGGCCACTGAGGGTGCCGGCCCGCTCAGCCTGCCTGCGCTGCCTCGACGTGCACCGTCGGGATCGGGATGCCGCCTGGGTGGCCGCGCGCGACCGCGGCTGGCCGGAAGCGGCCGGTGCCGCGCTTGTGGTGGCGACGGCGGCCTCTGCGGTGCTGCAGGCGCTGACGTTCCTGGACGAGCCGTTCACCGGAGTAGCACCCGCCACCCTGGACGGCACGCTGGAATTGCGTCCGCCGGACTGGCGGCTGCGCCGCCGTACCTGGCCGCCGCACCCCGACTGCGGCTGCGCCGCCTGAGCCGTCGGCGGCGGAAGGACGCAGAATGGAACGGTGAGCGACCTTCCGCGGTGGGCCATCGGGCGATCAGCGAAACTGGCCACGCTGCCGTTGGGAGTCGCCGGACGGGCCACCCTCGGAGTCGGCAAGCGGATCGGCGGCCGGCCGGCCGAGCTGGTGGCAACGGAAATGCAACAGCGCACTGCCGAGCAGATTTTCCGCGTACTGGGGGAACTCAAAGGCGGCGCGATGAAGTTCGGGCAGGCACTGTCCGTCTTCGAGGCAGCGCTGCCCGAGGACCTGGCGGCACCGTACCGGCAGGCGCTCACCAAGTTGCAGGAGGCCGCGCCGCCACTTCCGGCGGCGACCGTGCACCGGGTGCTCGCCGAACAGCTGGGTAGCAACTGGCGCCGCCGGTTCTCCGCATTCGACGACCGACCGGCGGCGGCGGCGTCCATCGGCCAAGTGCATCGGGCGGTCTGGGCCGATGGCACCCCGGTGGCCGTGAAGATCCAATATCCCGGGGCCGGTAAGGCGCTGCTCGGCGACCTCAATCAGCTGGCGAGGATCGCCCGGCTCTTCGCCATCGTCTCCCCCGGTCTCGACGTCAAGCCGCTCATCGCTGAGCTCAAGGCCCGGGTTGCCGAGGAACTCGACTACTCGCTGGAAGCGGCCGCCCAGCGGGCGTTCGCGGCCGCGTACACCGGTGATCCGGACATCCTGGTGCCGCGGGTGGTCGCGAACGCACGTCGCATCCTGATCACCGAATGGGTAGACGGCACGCCGCTGTCAGAGATCATCCGGGAAGGTGCACCGGAGCAACGGGACCGCGCGGGGCTGATGCTGGTCCGATTCCTGTTCTCCGGACCGAGCCGGGCCGGCATGCTGCACGCCGACCCGCACCCGGGCAACTTCCGGCTGCTCGACGACGGGCGCCTCG
>JBDUDX010000063.1:0-5982 GCA_040002735.1 Frankiaceae bacterium
CGCGAATACAGGTACCCCTGCGCCAGCCGGCAGTCCATCTCCTCGAGCAGGGAAGCCTGCGTACGGGTCTCGACTCCTTCCGCAACGATCTCCAAGCCGAGCCGATGCCCCATCCAGATCACCGTCTCGACCAGCACCCCCAGCCGTGGTTCGGCGCCCAGTTCGGTGATGAAACTGCGGTCGATCTTGATTCGGTCCACCGGCAGCCGGGCGAGGTAGGACAACGAGGAGTAGCCGGTACCGAAGTCGTCCAGGGCTATCAGTACGCCGAGCGTCCGCAACTCCTGGAGCACCTCGATGGCTCGGTCGGTGTCCTCCAGCAGGACGTTCTCGGTGATCTCCAGGGTGAGCGCGGCGGCCGGCAGACCGCTGGCGGCAAGGGCGCGAGTGACCGTTCCCGGCAGCCCGCCGCCTTGCACCTGGCGGACCGAGGTGTTCACGGCCAAGGTCAGCGGGTATCCGGCCGTACGCCAGCCGACCACCTTCCGGCAGGCCTCGGTCAGCACCCAGGCGTCCAGCTCGGCGAGTTGCCCACTGGCCTCGGCGACCGCAACGAACTCCACCGGAGGCACCGCCCCGCGGGTGGGATGGTGCCAGCGCATCAGCGCTTCCACCCCGACGATCCGTCCTGAGGGCAACGCCACGACCGGCTGGTAGGCCACCGCCAACTCCCCGCGTCCCGGTGCCATCCGGAGATCGGACTCCAGGGCGTGGCGTCGTACCACCGCCTCGTGCAACTCGGGCTCGTATCCCCACGCTCGATTTCCGCCGTTGTGCTTGGCGCGGTACATCGCCAGGTCAGCATTGCGTAAGAGCTCCGCCGCCGACGTCAGGTCGGCATCGTGGCCGGCGGCCCCTCGGTTCGCCGGAGATGCAACCAGCGCAACCCCGATGCTCGCGGAAACGAACACCTCCCCGAAGGCGAAGTCATAGGCGCCGCTGAGTTCGGCGCAGATGCGCTCCGCCACCGCGAACGCCGTCCCGGCGGCCGGAATCGACGCACCCGGTGGGCCGGCCAGTACGATCGCGAACTCGTCGCCGCCCATCCGCGCCACGGTGTCCGCGGGTCGGCCGCAGTCGCGAAGCCGATTGCTCACGGTGACGAGCAGCTCGTCACCGGCCGCGTGTCCATAGGTGTCGTTCACTTCCTTGAAGCTGTCGAGATCGAGCAGCAGGACGGCGGTGATCTGCGGTACCCGCGAGGCGAGCCCATGGCTGATGCGGTCGTTGAGCAAGGTCCGGTTGGGCAGTCCGGTGAGCGGGTCGTGGAAGGCGAGGTCCCGCAGCTGCTCCTGTTGGCCGGCGAGTGCGGTGGTCAGCGCGGAATTGTCCCGGCTGGTGAGCCACTGCCGCAGGCAGACGCCCAAGGTGCAGGTCACCGCAATGCCGACGGTCGGCGCGTCCAGCTGGCCGGCGTGCACCTGCTGCCAGACGATGAAGGGCATCGCGGCGGCGAACGCCAAGTAGGGGGCGGCGAGGCCGAAGCCGCGCAGCGGTACGTCGGAATCGGTGCCCACGTCCGGGTCGTAGGCCAAGCCGGCCATGCCGATGAGCACGTAACAGAGCACCCAGCCCAGACCGACCGGCGTGCCCTCGACATAGCCCGCACCCAGCTCCGCCACCAGGTACGCGCTGTCCGCCAGGGCAGACAGCACGACGGCAACCACCAGGAGCCGGACTGCCAATTGCCCACCGAGCCGCGCCCGAGACAGGCAGGACAGGCCGAGCGCGATCAGCAGAACATCGCCGATCGGGTACGCGATACCGACCACCAGCGTGACCACTTCGCCGTCTGTTGATGTCAGTGACGACTGCAGCACCAGCATCCAACTGACGATGAGCAGCGAGCCGGTGATCAGCAGCCCGTCAACCACCCAACGGAAGCGAGAGAACGAGCGGGACGGCGCCGAGGGCCACACCAGCAGCGCCGCGCCGATCAGGAGGTACCCCAGCAGGTACGCGACGTCCGCCGGGCCGGGGAAGGTCGCGTCGGCGTGCAGCGCCAGGTCATACCGGGCGTACGTCGCCTCGGCGATCGTCCAGCACATCATGCCGAGGCCCAGGAGCAGCCAGGCCCGACGAGCGCCACCTTTCAGCCGCCGCGCCGTACTGAGCGACAGCCCGGCGCCGAGAACCGCGGACAGCAGGTTCGCCAGGTCACCGACGGGCTCGGCGAGGCGCCCGCCGTACCAGCCGGTCAGCCAGCCGCCGAGGTACAGCAGGCAGAACACCGCCGTGCTCGCGCCGATGCGGCGCAACCAGCGGTGGCGCCGCACGCTGGCAAGGTCCACGTTACCCATTCGGCGTAATAGGTGCCGTGGTGTCTCCACCAACCGGGTGACGTTCCCCCGCGAGGCAGCTCAGTCGCAGACGGCACCGTTCGCCGCGGAACCCACCAGGCGGGCGTACTTGGCGAGCACCCCGCTGGTATACCGGGGCGTCATCGGCTTCCACTGCGCCCGACGGCGTTCCCGTTCGGCCGGGTCGACGGCGACATCGAGTCGGCCGGCCGGGACGTCAAGGGTGATCTGGTCACCGTCGGCGACCAAGGCGATCGGCCCGCAGTCCGCCGCTTCCGGGGCGACATGGCCGATACACAGCCCGTGGGTGGCGCCGGAGAAGCGACCGTCGGTCACCAGAGCGACATCGGCACCGAGACCGGCGCCCTTGATAGCGCCGGTGACGGCCAGCATCTCGCGCATCCCAGGCCCGCCGCGGGGGCCCTCCCAGCGGATCACCACCACGTCGCCGGCGGAAATCCGTCCCTCGGTGACCGCGTGCATGGCGGCCTGCTCACCGTCGAAGACCCGGGCCGGGCCGGTGAACCGAAGGCTCTCCATCCCGGCGGTCTTCGCCACCGCGCCGTCCGGCGCCAGCGACCCGCGGAGCACCTTCAAGCCGCCGGTGGCGTGGATCGGCGCGCGCAGCGGGTGCAACACGTCGCCGTCCGGGGCCGGCGGGTCGAGGTCGGCGAGGTTCTCCGCCATCGTCCGCCCGGTGACGGTGACGGCGTCGCCGTGCAGCAGGCCGGCCTCGAGCAGGTGGCGCATCACCATGGGTACGCCCCCGACCTTGTCCAGGTCGTTCATCACGTACCGGCCGAACGGGCGGACGTCGGCGAGGTGTGGCACCCGGGCCCCGATCCGGTTGATGTCGTCGAGGTCGAGTTCGACCCGGGCCTCGTGGGCGATCGCCAGCAGGTGCAGCACGGCGTTGGTGGACCCGCCGAGGGCTTGCACGACCGCGATCGCGTTCTCGAACGCCTCCTTGGTGAGGATCCGGCGCGCGGTGAGGCCGACGTCGAGCAGCGCCACGGCGGCCGCACCGGATTGGATCGCGTACGCCGCCCGCCGCTTGTCCGGCGCCGGCGCCGACGCGCTGCCGGGCAGCGCCATGCCGAGCGCTTCGGCGGCGCTGGCCATCGTGTTGGCGGTGAACATGCCGCCGCAGCTGCCCTCACTCGGGCAGGCCGCCCGCTCCACCGCGTCGAGACCGGCGTCGTCCAGGGTGCCGCGGGCCCGGGCGCCGACCGCCTCGAAGACCTCCTGGATCGTGCAGAGGCTCCCGTCGGGCAGCCGGCCGGGCAGGATCGACCCGCCGTAGAGGAACACCGCAGCCAGGTCGAGCCGGGCAGCAGCCATCAGCATCCCGGGCAGCGACTTGTCGCAGCCGGCGAGCAGCACCATCGCGTCGAATCGCTCCGCGTGCATCACCAACTCGACCGAGTCGGCGATCCACTCCCGGCTGACCAGGCTGGCCCGCATGCCCTCGTGACCCATCGAGATCCCGTCGGAGACGGCGATGGTGGTGAACTCCAGCGGGAAGCCGCCGGCTTGGCGTACCCCCTCCTTCGCCGACTGCGCGAGCCGGCCCAACGGCAGGTTGCAGGGGGTCACCTCGTTCCAGCTGGTGGCCACCGCGACCTGCGGCTTGACCCAGTCCTCGTCCCCCATCCCGACGGCACGCAGCATGGCCCGGGCCGGGGCGCGCTCGAAGCCGTCGGTGACATCTCGGCTCCGCGGCTTGCGGTCGACGTGCTCGCCGGAACTGTCTGGTGCCGTACCAGCTCCATCAGGTGCCATTACATCGGGTGCCATGGCGAGGAAGCTTACGGGCGGTCGGCGGCGGCGCGGACCGGATGCCTCACTCCACCTTCGCCAGCAACTCCGCCACGGCGGCGGTCACCCCGTCGCGCAGCACGCCGAGGTCGGCGGTGGTGTCGTAGTCACCGGAGAATCCGAAGTGCAGTTCGCCGAGGTAGGAGATGACCGCCACTCCGATCCGGACGTGTCCCCCGAGGGGTACGTAAGGGTAGATGTGCAGCATCCGCCGGCCCAGGGCGTACAGCGGCGCCGGCGGGCCGGGCAGGTTGGTGATTACCGTGGCGATGCTGTGCTGCGGCAGCTTCGTCGCGATCCGCAGCGCCGGCGCAACCAGCATGGGTGGGACCAGCCCGGAGAGGGTGAAGAGGTTGTCGCCGGCCACGGCCTGCGCCGACTCCTTCAGACGCGCCACCTGACCGCTGATGGCATGCAGCCGTTCCACCGGATCGGCAATGCCGACCGGCAACTCCGCGAACATCGTCCCCACCCGGTTGCTGTAGCCGGCGTCCCCGGGGCGGCGGATCGACACCGGCACCTGAGCGCGCAGGCGTACGCCCTCCACCGCCTCACCGCGGGAGAGCAAGAGATCCCGGAAGCCGCGAGTGACCAGGGCCAGGACGACGTCGTTCACCGTGCCGCCGAAAGCCCGCCGTACCGCCTTGACGTCCTCCAGGGCCGCGCGGGACCAGTTCCATCGCCGGTGCGGGCCGGTCGGTCCGGTGAGCGTGGTGGCGGTACCGGGCCGACCGAGCCCAGCCAAGGACGCCGCCCCGCGAGCCGTGGCGCCGATCTGGGTGGCGGCCTGCCGGGGGTTGGCGAGAGCCGCCGAGGCCCAGCGTAGCGGCTCCGCCGAGCTGGTCAACCGGCTGGTTACGGCATCGGCGATCAGCCGGCTCCGGGAAGGCTCGGATTGCGGCTCCCAGCGATCCGGCGGGGGGTCCCCCCGCTCCGGCGACCGGTCAAGAATCAGCGTTGTCATGTCCAGGGCCGCCAAGCCGTCGACCATGCTGTGGTGCAGCTTGTTGATCTGCGCCCAGGTGCCGTCCGCGAGTCCTTCGACGACCCACAGCTCCCACAGCGGCTTGCTCCGGTCCAGCTGCTGGGACATCAGCCGGCCGACGAGCAGGGCCAACTGTTCGGCGTCCCCCGGCGCGGGCAGGGCCGTCCGGCGAACGTGGTAGTCCAGGTTGAAATGCGGGTCGTCCACCCACACCGGTCGGGCGAAGTCCAGCGGCACCGTCCGCACTTTCTGCCGGTGCCGCCGGCTGAGCGGAAGCATCTCCCCGACCAGCCGCCGGAACTCCTCGTGGCTGGGTGCCGGCCCTTCGAAGATCGCGACGGAGCCCATGTGCAGGAGCGTCGACGCGTCCTCCAACAACAGGAATGACGCGTCGAGCGGGCTCATTCGCTGCACCGTGGCATCCTCCTTTCGCTTCACCGTATCGGCGTCCCTTTCTCGGCTCAGCTCCTGTCCGGAAGCCAGGAAAGGAGCCGACCCCTTCGGCGACCCGGCGGTTGCGCTCGCCAGCCGGTGGTGACAATCTTTCGAACGCGATAACGCCACATTTCCTGGCTCGGAGGTACCGCCATGTTGGACGTCACCCCCCCGGCTCATGATCTGGACCGCTTGGCGCCGTTCACCGGCGCGGAGCGGGCCTCGGCGATGGCGAGTCTGGCGGCGGGTGCGCGGGACGCTTTGGCGGGTCGGACGGTGTGGAACGTCAACTCGACTGCGACCGGTGGCGGGGTCGCCGAGATGCTCGCGCAGCTGGTGGCGTACGGGCAGGGCGCCGGGGTGGCCACGCGCTGGCTGGTCGCGGAAGGTAACTCGGATTTCTTCGCGCTGACCAAGCGGCTGCACAACCGGCTGCACGGCGCG
>JBDUDX010000064.1:0-10887 GCA_040002735.1 Frankiaceae bacterium
CCGCGCAGCTGCTCGGCCACGTCGCCGACGCGGAACCGTCCTCCCGCAGCGTCCGGGAGGCGCTCGCCCTGGCGCTGTACGACGCTGGGCGGTACGACGAGGCCCGCGATGCCTTCCGGGATCTGGTTGCCACCGATCCCGTCGATCACTACGCGCTGTTCGGGTACGGGCTCGCCGCCGGCCGGCTGGGGAAGCACCGGGAGGCCGTGGAGCAGTTGGCGCTCGCCGTCGCCATGCGACCGGATCTGAAGCACTACGAACAGGCACTGCGACGGGCCCGGGCCGCGCTGCCCGGCCGGCGGGACGCCTGAGATGCCAGTCGGTACCTGGTTGAGCGCCGCCGACGCCCCGCTGGCCGCCCGGTACGACGTGGTGCTGCTGGATCTCGACGGCGTGGTGTACCGCGGCAGTGAACCCATCGCCGGCGCAGCGGAGGCCATCGCCGCGGTCCGGGCGCTGGGTGTCCGGGTCGGTTTCGTCACCAACAACGCCTCCCGGTCCGCGGCCGACGTGGCGGCTCATCTGCAATCCTTGAGCGTCCCGGCCGACGCGGCCGAGGTGGTCACCTCCGCGCAAGCGGCGGCTGCGGTGTTGGCGGGCCGGTTCCCGGCCGGCGCACCGGTACTGGTGATCGGCTCACCTGCGCTGGCGGCGGAGGTGCGTACCGTCGGGCTGCGCCCGGTGACCAGCGCGACGGATTCGCCCCGTGCGGTGGTGAACGGCTACTTCGACGGGTTGTGCTACACCGACCTGCGCGAGGCGGCGCTCGCCATTCGTGCCGGCGCCTGGTGGTTGGCGACCAACCTGGACGCCACCATCCCCAGCCCGCGGGGACTCCAACCGGGCAACGGCGCGCTGACTGCCCTGCTCCGGACGGCGACCGACCGGGAGCCCGAGTCGGCCGGGAAGCCGGCCCGGCCGCTGCTCGCCGAAGCGGTGCGCCGAACGGGTGCCCGAAGGCCGCTGTTCATCGGCGACCGCCTGGACACCGACATCGCGGGTGCGGGCGCCGCCGAGATGGACGGCATGCTGGTGCTCACCGGGGTCGCCGAAGGCCCTGACCTGCTGGCCGCGGTACCCGCAGAGCGGCCCACGTACGTGGCCCGTGACCTCGGTGGCCTGCTCTGCGCGCATCCTGTGGTTGACCGAACTCCCGGCGAGGCGCGCTGCGGGGGTTGGCGGGCGTACGCCGACGGCGCCGCGCTGCGGGTAACCGGCGAGGGCGACTTCCTGGACGCCCTGCGCGCGCTCGCCGCGGTGAGTTGGGCCTACGCCGACGAGCATGGGGAACCCTGCGGTTCGATTGCCGGGTTGCCCGCGCTCTGAATTCGCGGGTGCGGGGCGCCGGTCAGAGCAGCGTGCGCAGCTTCAACAGGTCCAACATGCTGGCGTCGATCTTGAGTCGGCCCCGGGCCCAGGCGGTGGCGAAACTCAGCCGGCCGTCGGTGAGCGCGACCAGGTCGTCGGAGGCAACGGTCAGCCGTACCTGCGCCTGCACCGGCGTACCGTCATCGGCCACCGAAACGTCGTGCAGGGTGCCGTCCTGCAGGCGACCGACGAAGATCAACGCGAGGTCGGGAACCCGGCAGGAGAGCCGCCGGTTCAGCGAATGGCGGCGCCGGACATTCGAGTCCACAGCCGACAACCGCTCGGTGAGATGGTCGAGCGCATGCCGGCACTCCTCGACGCTGGCCACCGGGGGGACGCTACCGCACGGCGCAGGGTAAATGCCTCGCCCGGGCGGTACCGTTCCCTCCAAGGGGCGGTAAGGCAGTGGCGGTACAGGCAGCGGTGGACAGAAAGGGAGATGCCATGGTGATGGACGCACTGCGCGGCTATCTGCAGTTGGCCGGCGGCATGACCGAGATGAGTCGCCAGCGGGCGACCGCGATGGCGAAGGCGATGCTCGCTTCGCCGGAAGCCACCCGAGACCAGGTGAGTTCGCTGGCCAACGATCTGCTGGAGACCTCCAAGGCGAACCGGGAAGCGGTGTCCGCACTGGTGAAGTACGAGGTCGACCGCGGCCTGGGGCGCCTCGGTTTCGCCACCGCGGAGGAGCTGGCCCAGTTGAGCGGCCGGGTTCGCTCGCTGGAGTCCGAGGTGCGTGAGCTGCGCCAAGCGCAGGCGACGGCCGCCGCGGCGCCGCCGGCCGCTCCGGCCGTCAAGGCGCCGGCCGTCAAGGCGCCGGCCCGGAAGGCTCCGGCCCGCAAGCCGGCGGTCGGCACCTCAGCGGGGACCGGGACGACTCGCTCCCGGGCGAAGCGGTCCGCGGCCAAACCAGCGACCGGTGGTAACCCCACGTGATGCCGCTGGACCAGCTCGGCCTGCTCGACACGGAGCCGACAGCCGACCCGACAGGCGGCCCGACAGGCGGCCCGACAGCGGACCCGGCGGTCGCGGCGGCGTTGGCGCCCCTGGCAGCGGCCACCGACCTGCCGTTAGCCGAGCAACTGGCGGTGTACGCCCGCGCTCACCATGCGCTGCAGGCCGCCCTCGACGCCGAGATCTCCTGAGCGGCGCCGTCGGAGTGGCTCGGCGCGCCCGGCTGGACGCTGAGCTGGTACGTCGTGGGCTGGCCCGTTCCCGTGCGGATGCCGCCGAGCTGATCGCGGCCGGTCGGGTGGCGGTTGCCGGGCAGACCGCGACGAAGGTGGCGACCGCGGTCGCGGCGGACACCCCGGTGCTCGTGGTCGCCGCCGATACCGGTCCGGGGTACGTTTCCCGCGGCGGCCACAAGCTCGCGGGCGCCCTGGACACGTTCGGCTTGTCGGTGGCGGGTCGGCGCTGCCTGGATGCCGGCGCCTCCACCGGTGGTTTCACCGACGTACTGCTGCGCCGGGGGGCGGCTGGCGTACTGGCCGTCGACGTCGGATACGGCCAGCTGGCGTGGGCGCTGCGGACCGATGAGCGGGTACGGGTACTGGACCGGGTCAACGTCCGTGACCTGACCGCGGCGCAGGTGGGGGAGCCGGCAGAGCTGGCCGTCGCCGACCTGTCCTTCATCTCCCTCGCGCTGGTCCTACCGGCCCTGGCGGCGGTCGCCGCCCCGGACGCGGACCTGGTGCCGATGGTGAAGCCGCAGTTCGAGGTGGGTCGCGGCCGGGTGGGTCCGGGTGGAGTGGTCCGCGATCCGCACTTGCGCGCTGAGGCCGTTCGCCGGGTGGCCGCCGCCGCCGCCGACCTGGGCCTCGGCGTGGCCGGGGTGACCGCCAGCACGCTGCCCGGCCCGGCCGGCAACGTCGAGTACTTCCTCTGGCTGCGCCGGGGGGCGCCGCCGCTGGATCTTGACGACCTGCAGGAAGTGGTCGATGGCTCGGGGTAATGGGCCATTGCCGCGCGAGGTGCTCCTCGTAGTGCACACCGGCCGGGCGGCGGCCCGGCGGAGCGCGGCTATCGTCGTCGACCATTTCGCTGCCGCGGGAGTGCTGGTACGCGTGCTGGACAGCGAGGCGGGCGCGCTGAATTGCTCCGGGGTCACCGTGGTGCCCGACGACGAGCGGGCTGCCGCCGGCGTGGAGGTGGTCCTGGTGCTCGGCGGGGACGGCACGCTGCTCCGGGCGGCCGAGATCGCCCGGACGGCGCAGGCCCCGGTGCTGGGCGTGAACCTGGGCCGGGTCGGTTTCCTCGCCGAGGCGGAGCGGGCGGACCTCACCTCCACCGTGGAGCGGGTCACCCGCGGAAGCTATGACGTCGAGGAACGGATGACCCTCGACGTGGCGGTGCGCAGCCCGGACTTCGCGTCAGCTCCCGCCTGGGCGCTGAACGACTGCTCGGTGGAAAAGGCCGCTCGCCAACGGGTGCTCGATGTGGTCGTGGAGGTCGACGGCCGGCCGCTGTCCCGCTGGAGCTGCGACGGGGTGATCGCGGCCACCCCGACCGGCTCCACGGCGTACGCCTTCTCCGCCGGCGGACCGGTGATCTGGCCGGAGGTCGAGGCCCTGCTGGTGGTGCCGATCAGCGCCCACGCCCTGTTCGCTCGACCGCTGGTGGTCTCCCCGACGTCGGTGGTCGCACTGGAGTTGGCCGGGGAGGCGAGCGGCGTGCTGTGGTGCGACGGTCGCCGCTCCCTCGACCTGCCGGCCGGGACCCGGGTGGAGATCCGTCGCGGCGCGGTACCGGTACGCCTGGCCCGGTTGCACCGCGGCTCCTTCACCGACCGGCTGGTGTCGAAGTTCGGCCTGCCGGTACACGGTTGGCGGGGTTCCGCCCAGCGCGCCTGACCGAAGCCGTCCCCCGGGCGACCTATCGTCAAGGTGTGCTCTCCGAGATGCGCATCCGCGACCTCGGCGTCATCGAAGACGCGTCGCTGGAGTTCGCACCCGGCCTCACCGTGCTCACCGGCGAGACCGGTGCCGGCAAGACGATGGTCGTCCAGGGCCTCGGTCTGCTACTCGGCGCCCGGGCCGACGGCGGGCGGGTACGTCCCGGCGCGAGCCGGGCGGTGGTCGAGGGTCGGTTCGCCGTCTCCCCGGACGCAACCGCAGCCGGCCGGGCCCTCGATGCCGGCGCGGTGCTCGACGACGGCGCGCTGCTGGTTACCCGTACCGTCTCCGCCGAAGGACGCTCGCGGGCGCACCTCGGCGGTACCGCCGTACCGGTAGCCGTCCTCGCCGAACTGGGCGCGGACCTCGTCGCGGTGCACGGCCAGTCCGACCAGCAGCGCCTGCTGCGGCCCGGCGAGCAGCGGGCGGTACTGGACAGCTACGCCGGCCCGGCGGTGGCCGTGCCGCTCGCCGCCTACGCCGCCGGGTACACCCGGCTGGCCGGCATCGAGACCACGCTTGCCGGGCTGCGGAAATTCGCCCGCGAGCGGGCCCGGGAGGCGGACCTGCTGCGCTTCGGCCTCACCGAGATCGAAAGCGCCGCCCCGCAGCCCGGGGAGGACGTTGAGTTAGCGGCGACTGTCGAGCGGCTGGCCCACACCGACGCGCTGCGGCTCGCCGCGTCGGCCGCGCATGAATTCCTCGTCGGCGGCGACAGCGGCGCGGAAACCGCCGCGGACGCCGGCACGCTGGTGGGGGCGGCTCGTCGCAGTCTGGACCAGCAGGCTGAACACGATCCCGCGCTGGCCGCGCTCAGCACCCGCATCGCCGAGATCGGCTACCTGCTCACCGACGTTGCCGGCGATCTCGCCGGCTACCTGGCCTCGCTCGAGACCGACCCCGCCGCGCTCGCCGCCGCGTCGCAACGCCAGGCCACGCTGGCGACGCTGACCCGGAAGTACGGGGACGATGTGACGGCCGTCCTGGTGTGGGCCGCCCGGGCCGCCGAGCGGCTGGACGGGCTGGTCGATGATGACGAGCGGATCGAGCAGTTGGCGCAGGAGCAGCAGCAACTGCGGGATCAGCTGGCGAAGTGGGCGGGACAGCTCAGTGCCGCTCGGGCAGTGGCGGCGGCGCGGTTCGCGGCGGCGGTCGGCACCGAACTGAAGGGCCTGTCGATGCCGCACGCTGCCGTGGTGGCCGAGGTTTCCCAGCGGTCCGATCCGGCTGGGCTGCCGGTGGGCGAGGCGACGCTGCACTTCGGTCCGTACGGGGTGGACGACGTGGCCCTACTGCTGCAGCCGCATCCCGGCTCCGCGCCGCGGCCGCTGCACCGCGGCGCTTCCGGCGGCGAGCTGTCCCGGGTGATGCTCGCGGTGGAAGTCGTCCTTGCCCTGGCCCCGGAACGCGATCAGCCGGTGGACACCTTCGTCTTCGACGAGGTGGACGCGGGCGTGGGGGGCCGCGCGGCCGGTGAAGTGGGTCGGCGGCTGGCGCAGCTCGCCGAGTCCGCCCAGGTCATCGTCGTCACCCACCTGCCGCAGGTGGCCGCGTACGCGGATCGGCACCTGCTGGTGGAACGCTCCGCCGACGCGATCGTCACCCGCGCCGGCGTGGCAGCGCTGGACGGACTCGCCCGGGTGCAGGAGCTGTCCCGCATGCTGGCCGGGCATTCCGACAGCGCGCTGGCGCGTGGTCACGCCCAGGAGCTGCTCGCCTCCGCCGGATCGCGGAGTGCAGGTGCTTGGGAAGGGCGGTGACCGGCGCGCCGCGGGCCGGCCGGGCCGGCGGTCTCTGAGAGGATCCAGAGCAATGCGCATAGCCACCCCGCGTCGACACCGGCCGGCTCCGAGCTCCGGTGTGGTCGGCGTCGCCCGCGTGGACCGGCGAACCAAGAACCTCACCAAGCGCCTGCGGCCCGGCGAGATAGCGATCATCGACCACGTCGATATCGACCGGGTGAGCGCCGAGGCTCTGGTGCATGCTGGCGCGGCCGCCGTGATCAACGTCGCTCCGGCCATCAGCGGTCGGTATCCCAACCTGGGACCGGAGATTCTGCTGGCTCACGGGGTGCCCCTGCTCGATGCGGTGGGGCCGGAGCTGATGGGCCTGCTCCGCGACGGCGACATCATCCGGGTCGACGACGACGCGGTCTACCTCGACGGCCGGTGGATCGCCGCCGGCACCCGACAGTCGGTGGAGACGGTGACCGCCGCGATGGCCGAGGCCCGCGCCGGCCTGGCGGTGCAGCTGGAGGCGTTCGCCGCCAACACCATGGACTTCCTGCGCCGGGAGCGGGATCTGCTGCTCGACGGTGTCGGCGTACCGGAGATTCGGACCAATCTGGAGGACCGGCATGTGCTGGTGGTGGTCCGCGGCTACCACTACCGCGAGGACATCTCCGCGCTGCGGCCCTACATCCGGGAATATCGACCGGTGCTCATCGGCGTGGACGGCGGGGCGGATGCGCTGTGCGAGGCGGGATACCAGCCCGACCTGATCGTGGGCGACATGGATTCGGTCTCGGATGAGACGCTGCGTTGCGGCGCCGAGGTGGTGGTCCATGCCTATCGGGACGGGTCGGCGCCGGGCCTGCGACGGGTGACCGATCTGGGTCTGGACGCGGTGCTGTTCCCGGCCGCCGGCACCAGTGAGGACATCGCGCTGCTCCTCGCCGATGACAAGGGCGCGAGCCTGATCGTCACCGTCGGTACCCACGCCACCCTGGTCGAGTTCCTCGACAAGGGGCGGGACGGGCAGGCCAGCACCTACCTGACCCGGTTGCGGGTGGGTGGGAAGCTGGTCGAGGCGAAGGGTGTGAGCCGGCTCTATCGCAGCCGGATCCGCACTTCGTCGTTGCTGCTGCTCGTACTGGCCACCCTCATCACGTTGGCGGTGGCGGTCGGTATCTCCACCGCGGGGCATGTTTACCTCGCGTTGCTCAGCGACCGCTGGGCCGAGTTCACCCACTGGTTGCACGGAATCGTCTCGTGATCGACTTCCGGTACCACCTGGTATCGATCATCGCGATCTTCCTGGCCCTCACGATTGGCATTGTCTTCGGTACCACCACCATCAACCAGACCGTCCTGCGCAACATCCAGTCCGAGGTCAAGCGGCTCAGCAACGACAAGGCCAACCAGCGGGATCAGATCGCGGCGCTCCAGAGCAGCTCCCGACAGCAGCAGGCGTTCATCGCGAGCACCGAGCCGTTGTTGGAGGCCGGCGCGCTGTCCGGCCAGCGGGTCGTGGTTCTCACCGCCCCGGGTACCCCGCGCAACGTGCGGACCGATCTGCTCGCGGCCCTACGGCGGGCGGGTGCCGTGCTCACCAACGACATCCAGCTGGCGAACGGATTCACCGACCCCAAGCAGGCCAACACGCTCGACGACCTGGCAACCCGCCTCGTGGTCCCCGGCAAGCTGCCGGCGAAGGCGAGTGGCGCCTCGTTGGCTGCTGCCGAACTGGCCGCCGTACTCGTCGCCAAGCCCGGTACCCGACCGGCCAGCCCCGATGCCATCCAGACCACGCTGGCCGGATTCCAGCAGGGCAACTTCTTGAGCGTGTCGGGCACCCCGGGCGGAACCGCCAGCCTCGCCGTCGTACTGGTCCCCCCGGCACCGGCCACACCGGATGAGAACAGCGCCACGGGAAGCAAGATCTTCACCGATCTGACGGCTCGCCTCGCTGCTCGGGCAGCCGGCACGCTCGTCGCCGGTCCGGCTCCGGCCGCACCCGGCGGTACGCTCGCCGCCGTCCGGGGGGACGCCGCACTTCGTCAGGTCACCTCCTCGGTGGACTCGGTGGAGTCCCCGGCCGGTCGGGCAGCCGCCGTGCTGGCGTTGCGCGGGGCGCTCGCCGGCCGGCTCGGTGCCTTCGGTTTCGGGCCGGGAGCCACCAGTCCGCTCCCGCCCGGACCGACGCCCGCGGCCTCGCCCGCGAAGTGAGCCGGTTCGGTACTGCCCGGGCCAGCCCCGGCTGGGGAGTTGCAGCGGGGCCAGGGTCCCGCCGAAGTTCCCCAGTACGCCCGGCTAGGCCGTTGTTCGGGTTGGCCGTGGGGGCCCTGACCGCTCGGGCCGGCTTCGCGCTGCTCGCATACCGCGATCGGCCCGGCTGGCGTCGGCGAAATTACCGGGGCGTCGACGTGACGCTGGCTGCGGGCCCGGCGCTGGTCGCCGGGATCGTGACCGGTGCCGCCGCGGCGCAACCCTCCGGCGGGGCACCCGTACTACGGGCGATGCTGGTGGCCGTCGGAGCAGCCGCGTCGGCCGGGGGGTACGACGACGCGTACGGCACCCCCGCGGCCCGCGGGCTGCGGGGGCATCTTGCGGCGTTGCGGTCCGGCACGGTGACCACCGGCGTCGGCAAGATCATGGGCATCGGCACGGGTGCCGGAGTGGCGGCGTGCTCACTCGCCGGGTCGGCGTACGACGTCACGGTCGCCGCCGGGGTGATCGCCGGTACCGCGAACCTGATCAACCTGCTCGACCTGCGACCCGGTCGGGCGGCGAAAGTGGCCGGGCTGCTGGGCGCGCCACTGCTGTCCACCCGGGCCGGCTGGCCGGCCGCCGGGGCGGTCGGCGCCGCGGTGGCGCTGCTCGCGATCGACCTCGGTGAGCGCGGGATGCTCGGCGACGCCGGCGCCAACGCCCTGGGCGCGGCCCTGGGGGTGACCCTGGCGAATCAACCCGGCCGCGCCGCTCGGACGTTGAGCCTGGCCGTCATCGGGATGCTGAACCTGGCGAGTGAGCGGGGAAGTTTCTCCGCCGTGATCGACTCCACCGGGCCGCTGCGCTGGCTCGACCGGCTCGGCCGAACGGCGTGAGCCCGCGCAGCGGGACCAGACGCGGCGGGACCAGACGCAGCGGGACCAGACGCAGCGGCGTCGGGGGCACCATCGCGGGGGCCGCGTTGGGCATCGCGGTCGTCACCGTGCTGGCGCGGGCGCTCGGGTTCGGTCGGGTGGTCGTCTTCGCGCACACCGTCGGTGCCGGAACCTGTCTGGGTTCGGCGTACTACACCGCCAACATGGTGCCGAACATCGTCTTCGAGGTGGTGGCCGGCGGTGCGCTGGCCAGTCTCGTGGTACCGGTTCTGGCTGGCTCCGTCGAGCGCGCGGATCGGGACGCCGTGGCGCAGGTGAGCGGCGCGCTGCTCGGCTGGTCGCTGCTGATCCTGCTTCCGCTCGCGATCGCCGTGGCGGCGCTGGCCCGGCCCGTACTGGACCTGCTGTACGCCCCCCGGACCGGTGGTTGCGACGTCGACGCGGTGGTGGCCCTCGGCTCCCGGATGTTGGCGGTGTTCGCGCCGCAGGTCGTGCTCTACGGCGTCGCGGTGGTGCTCACCGGTGTACTGCAGGCGCACCGCCGCTTCGTGGGACCGGCGCTCGCCCCGGTGCTCTCCAGCCTGGTGGTGATCGCGGGGTACCTGCTCTACGGCGTGCTGTCCGCCGGCCGGTCGCAGGACCCGGGCACGCTCTCCACGGCCCGCGAACTGAGCCTGTCCGTCGGTACCACCCTCGGCGTGCTCGCGCTGGCGGCGCCGCTGCTGGTGCCGTTGCGCCGGACCGGTCTGCGGTTGCGTCCCGGGCTCCGCTTTCCCCCTGGCCTGGCCACCCGGGTACGACGGCTGGCGTACGCCGGTGCCGCCGTACTGATCGCGCAGCAGGTCTCGGTGGTGGTCGTGGTACGCCTCGCCGACAGCTACGCACCCCGGGGCGGTCTGGTGATCTACACCCTCGCCTGGACACTCTTTCTGCTGCCCTGGTCGGTACTCGCCGTGCCGATCGCTACCAGCGCGTTTCCCGCGCTCGCCGCTCGGGCCGACGCGGGGGACCGGCGGGGGTTCGCTGAGCTTGCGGCCGGCAGCACGCGCGCGGTAATGCTGCTCAGTGGGGCCGCCGCCGCCCTGCTCGCCGCCGCCGCCGCGCCGGCGGCGCGCGTACTGATCGCCGGCACTCGGGGTGACCCCGATCCGACCGAACTCGCCGCCGCGATCGTCGCGTTCGCCCCGGGGCTGGTGGGCTACGGACTGGTCGCTTCGCTCGGCCGGGCGCTGTACGCGCGGGGAAGCGGCCGGGCCGCGGCGCTGGCGACGGTTATGGGCTGGCTCGGTGTGGGAATCGCCGACGTGCTGCTGGTACCGTCCGCCGGGCCGGGCCGGGTGGTCGCGGCGCTGGGTCTGGCGAACTCGCTGGGCATGACGCTTGCCGGGCTGCTGCTGGTTGCCGCGGTGCACCGCGCCGCCGGAGCCGAGGCGGTCGCCGGGGTGGCGAGGACCGCGGCCGCTGCCGTCGCCGGCGCGCTGGTCGGGGGGCTGGCCGGCTGGGCGGCCGCCCGTGGGGTGACCACCGCCTGGGGCGCGGGCCTACCGGCCAACCTGGCCGCCGGCGCCGTCGCTGCCGCGGCCGTGTCGGTAGCCTTCGCGGCCGTCGTCGGGCTGCTTGACACCGGAAGCCTCGCGGCGGTGCGCGATCGACGGTTCATCGGTGCCTGAGCTGCGGGTGTTGCTGGTACTGGCCACCAGTACCGGCGGGGTCGGCCGCCACGTCGCGTCGCTGGTGGCCGGCCTGCGCGCCCGCGGACTCGCCGTCGGTGTGGCCGGTCCGGCGGCGACCAAGGCGTTG
>JBDUDX010000065.1:0-19665 GCA_040002735.1 Frankiaceae bacterium
GGCCGAGATTGGCTACGTTCGGGTGTGTCACCACAACAGCACCGAGGATCTCACCTTCTTCGAGGCGGTGGTGGTCGCGGCGGCATTGACGTTGCCGCCGACGGCCACGCTCGGGGTAGCTCTGGGGGGGCTGCTGCTCGCGTGCGCCATTCTGCGCCGGCCGCTGCTGAAGACAGCGTTCAACCTGGGCTCCTACGCCTCCGGCACCGCCTTGCTGGTCTCGGTGGCGCACGGCATCGGCGCCGGTACCAGCCCGTTCGCGGTACGGACCGTGGTCGGCTTGATCGCCGGCACGCTGGCGTTCGCCGCCTGGAACCTGCTCGCGCTCGCCATGGTGCTCGCCGCGGTGGAAGGGCTCTCGGTCCGCGCCGTCGTCGAAGACGAATGGCGGCTGTCGGCATTCATGGCGGTGGGCAATGCCGGGGTCGGGATGACCGCGGTGGCCCTGGGGCAGGCCGCGCCGGTGCTGCTGCCGTTCGTAGCCTTGCCCGTACTGGCGTTGGGCCACTCCTACCGCTCGGCGGCGCGCCAGGCCTCGGAACGGGAACGCAATCGTTGGCTGGTCACCCTCGGTGGCCTGCTGGCCGGGCATGCGGACCGGGGCGTGCTGGCGCCCACGGTCGAAGCGACTCGCGGCCTCTTCGCCGTCGACGTGGCCCGCATCGTGGTGGCCGACTGCACCGCGGTGGCGGATGAGGACGGCTCCCGGCTGGTGCCCCGCCAACCGGGGGACGACGCGTTACTGGCAACCGTTGCGACGGCGTCCGGTCCGGTGTCGCTTCGCGGCGCCGCCGCCGTGCCCGGTTGGGCCGGCGGCACGGTGGTGCCTTTGGAAATGCTCGGCGGTGTACGCGGGGCGCTGGTCCTCGCGTGGCTGGCCCGACCGGCGCAGCGCGGTGAGCGCCCCTGGCGGTCCGGCCACCGGCGGCGGGAACCGGACCGGGTCATGCTCACCGCCGTTCCGGCCGCCATTGCCAATGCGCTGCGGGCTGCAGATCACCTCACCGCCCTAACCGAGGAGAGCTCGAAGCTGCAGGCCATGGTGGAGCACGGTACGGATGGCATCGCGGTGCTCGATGCCGACGGCGGCATCCTGGTATGGAGCCCGGCGATGGCGCGGCTCACCGGAACGGCCGCGGCCGCGCTGGATTCGTCGCGGCCGCCGGGTGTCGATCCGTTACACGCCTTGCTCCGCCAGCTCGGCGGCGCGGACACCGACCCGGAAGAGTGGGTCCGTGCACTGCCGACCGGTGCCGGTCGTTCAGCTGCCATTCTGACGGTTCGGGACGGCGACGGCGAGCGTCGCGACCTCGACGTCACGGCTGTGCGGATCGGCCCAGACCCGACGGCGGCTCGTTTGACCGTGCTGACTGTGCACGACGTCACCGAAGCCCGGCGACTGGAGCGGCTCAAGGCCGATTTCATCGCCACCGTGTCCCACGAACTGCGCACCCCGATCACGCCGATCAAGGGGTACGCCCAACTGCTGGCGGCCCGCGGGCCGCACATGGACCCGGCCCGGTGGCGACAAGGGCTGCGCACCATCGAAGACCGGGCCGACCATCTCTCCCGGCTGGTCGATGACCTGCTGCTGGCTTCACGGGTGGGCGCCGACGCCGCGAAGCTGCCGGTGAATCTGACCGATGTCGACCTGGGGGTACTGGTCAATTCGGCGGTAAGTGCCTTTCCCGTTCTGCACGGGCGGCTGGCGGCCCGCCTGCCGGCGGACCCCGTGATCGCCCGGTGCGACAGCGTCCGGACGATGCAGTGCCTCTCCAACTTGATCAGCAATGCCGAGAAGTACTCCCCACCGCAGAGCGGGATCGACATCGTGCTCACGGCCGGTCCGGAAGGCACCGCTGCGCTGGCCGTGATCGACCGCGGACGCGGAATTCCCAGTGCCGAGCGCGGGCGGGTCTTCGAACGTTTCCACCGGGTGGAGAACGCGTTCACGACGTCCACCAGCGGCAGCGGCCTCGGTCTCTACATTGCCCGGGAGCTTGCCCGCGCGATGGGCGGCGACCTGAAGCTGGACTCGACGCTGGGCGAGGGAACCACCGTAACGCTCAGGTTGCCGCTGATACCTGCCGAGAAGGTCGTGCAGCCGGTGGCGCTGGCGACAGCATCCGGGCCGAGCGGGTAGGGAGCGTCATGGGCGAGATCCTGGTGGTGGACGACGATGTCCAGATCCGCCAACTGCTGCAGGATGTCCTGGAATTCGAAGGGTTCGACATCCGCGCCGCACCGGATGGCCTGTCGGCCCTGAAGGCGCTCGCCGAACGGCGTCCCGATTGCGTTCTGCTCGACGTCATGATGCCGGGTATGAGCGGATTGGACGTACTCGCCGCGGTGCGCAGCGATCCCCGCCTGGACGGGCTGCCGGTCGTGATGCTCTCGGCCGCGAGCGATGATCGGACCACCTGGGCCGGCTGGTCGTCCGGGGCGAACTGCTACCTCACCAAGCCGTTCGATGTCGCCGAGGTGATCGGCTGGGTGCACCGGCTGGCCGGCTCACCGTCCTCGCCCTGCATTCCGGCGCAACCAGCCGGGTAAGGGCCCGCTACCAGCCGCGGGCCCGCCACTCCGGCAGCGATGGTCGTTCCGCCCCCAGCGTGGTGTCCGCCCCGTGCCCCGGGTAGATCCAGGTCTCGTCCGGCAGGACACCGAACACCTTCCGTTCGAGGTCGTCCATCAACGACGTGAAGTCCGCCGGACTCGTCGTCCCCCCGGGGCCGCCGGGGAACAGCGAGTCGCCGGTGAACAGGTGGTGACCAGCGCCGGCGGTGCTGAGGTCGAGATGCAGGGCGATCGACCCGGGGGTGTGCCCGACCAGGCTGATCACGCCGAGCGTGACGTCCCCGACGCTCACCATATCCCCGTCGCCGACGATCTCCCGGACCGGAATGGGCAAGCCGTCCTCGTCCGCGGCGGAGGCGACCGTACTGGCGCCGGTGATGCCGACCACCGCCTCCAGCGCCTGCCAGTGGTCCGGATGGTTATGAGTGGTGACCACCTTCACCAGCCGGTCGGTTCCGGTCTCCTCGATCAGGCGCTGCATCTCGTCCGCCGCATCGATGAGCAGCACGTCACCGCTGCCCTCGGCGAAGATCAGGTACGCGTTGTTGTCCATCGGGCCGACGGCGACCTTGGTGATCCGTACCCCGGGCAGCTTCCGCTGCTGGCTCGGGCCGCCGACCGTGACGTTGCCGTTGTAGGTGTCCCCGGTGGAGGTGTCTGAAGTGCTGAAGTCGCTCATATCCTCAGCATGTTCCCACGGGTAATCTGGCCGAACGGCGGCGACGTCGCCGCAGTGGCGCCGCGGCCCGCCGAAGTCGACGCGATCCGAGCAGAAGAGGCCGCCGAATCGGATGACTGTTCCGCTGCTCGCCTGGGTCGCCACGCTCGGTGCGCTGATCCTGCTCCTGCTGCTGGACCTGTTCGTGGCCGGTCGCCGCAACCGCCCGATGGGGATGCGACTCGCCGGTACCTGGTCCGCGGTGTATCTCGGAGCCGCAGCGATCTTCGGGCTGCTGCTCCTGGTGCTTCGCGGCGGGGACAGCGCGGCGCAGTACACCACGGCGTACGTGGTGGAGGAGAGCCTGTCGGTGGACAACCTGTTCGTCTTCGTGCTCGTGCTCTCCTCCTTTGCGGTCCCGAAGCTGCAGGAGGGCCGCGTGCTGCTGTACGGCGTGGTCGGCGCGCTGCTGCTCCGCGCAGTCGTCATCGCCGGTGGGGTGGCGATCCTCGACGCGCTGGAGTGGGTGATCTACCTGTTCGGCGCTTTCCTGGTGATCACTGGCATCCGGCTGGCCTTCGCCGGCTCGGAGGAGCCGAACGTCAGCGACAACAAGGTGGTCCGGCTGGTGCAGCGTGTCCTGCCGACCACGGAGTACTACGTACACGGCCAGCTCACCACCCGGGTCGACGGCCGGCGGCTCTTCACCCCGCTGGCGATCGTGATGGTCGCGCTCGCCGTCACGAACGTGCTCTTCGCGGTCGACTCGATCCCGGCCGTCTTCGGGGTCACCCGTGATCCATTCCTGATCTTCACCTCGAACGCCTTTGCGCTGATCGGCCTGCGCTCGCTGTACTTCCTGCTTGCCGGGGCGGTCCGCCGGCTGGTGTACCTCAACTATGGGCTGGCCGCGATCCTCACCTTTGTCGGCGCCAAGATGATCGCCGAGTCCGTGATCACTGTTCCCACCTGGCTTTCCCTGTTGGTGATTGGCGGCCTGCTGGCGCTGACGATCGCCGCCTCGCTGCTGCTCGCCGGCCGGCCCGCCGACGACCCCGAAATTGTCACTGGCCCCGGTTAGCATGGCCGGATCGCCATGAAGACATCTGCCTCAGCTCTGACAAGTACGCCTTCCTCCCGGTCCACTCGGTTGCCGCTGTCTGCCGCGCCGGCCCGTTCGGCCGATCGTCTCGTCGTCCGCGGTGCCCGGGAGCACAACCTCAAGGACGTTTCGCTCGACCTTCCCCGGGATGCGCTGATCGTCTTTACCGGACTCTCGGGCTCCGGCAAGTCCAGCCTGGCATTCGACACGATCTTCGCGGAGGGCCAGCGGCGGTACGTCGAGTCGCTGTCGGCGTACGCCCGGCAGTTCCTCGGGCAGATGGACAAACCGGACGTGGACTTTATCGAGGGCCTGTCGCCCGCGGTGTCCATTGACCAGAAGTCGACCAGCCGCAACCCGCGGTCCACCGTAGGCACGATCACCGAGGTGTATGACTACCTGCGGCTGCTCTACGCCCGGATCGGCCGCCCGCACTGCCCGGTCTGCGGCCGGCCGATCACCCGGCAGACGCCGCAGCAGATCGTCGACCGGGTACTCGAACCGGACGACGGCAGCCGGTTCCAGGTCCTCGCGCCGGTGGTCCGGGGGCGGAAGGGGGAGTACGCCGACCTCTACCGCGAGCTGCAGACCAAGGGCTTCTCCCGGGCCCGGACCGACGGCGTGGTGCACGCGCTGTCCGAGCTGCCGAAGCTGGCGAAGTACGAGAAGCACACCATCGAGGTGGTGGTCGACCGGCTCGCGGTAAAGACCTCCGCCCAGCGCCGGCTCACCGACTCGGTGGAGACCGCGCTGAACCTCTCCGGCGGCGTGGTGCTGCTGGACTTCGTCGACCTGCCGGCGGAGGATCCGCACCGGGAGCGGATGTTCTCCGAGAAGCTGGCATGCCTCTACGACGACCTGTCCTTCGAAGCGCTGGAGCCGCGGTCGTTCTCGTTCAACTCCCCGTACGGCGCCTGCCCGACCTGCACCGGTATCGGTACCCGGATGGAGGTCGACCCGGAGCTGGTGGTCTCGGACCCGGAGCTGTCCCTTGCCGAGGGGGCGGTGGCGCCGTGGTCGACCGGGCAGACCACGGAGTACTTCTCCCGGCTGCTCGTGGCGCTGAGTGAGACCCTCGGCTTCCGGATGGACACGCCGTGGCGGGCACTGCCGGCGAAGGCCCGCAAGGCCGTGCTGCACGGCGTCGACTCGCAGATCCATGTCCGATATCGCAACCGGTTCGGCCGGGAGCGGTCGTACTACACGAACTTCGAGGGCGTCGTACCGTATGTCGCCCGCCGGCACTCCGAAGCGGAGACCGACGCCAGCCGGGAGCGCTTTGAGGGCTTCATGCGCGAGGTGCCCTGCACGGAGTGCGGCGGCGCCCGGCTCAAGCCGGAGTCGCTCGCTGTGACCATCGGCGGCCGGCACATCTCCGAGATCGCCGCCCTGCCGATCGCCGAGTGCGCCGCCCTGCTGCGGGAACTGGACCTCGACGCCAGGGACCTGCAGATCGCCGAACGGGTGCTCAAGGAGGTGGGCGCCCGGCTCGGGTTCCTGCTCGACGTCGGCCTGGATTACCTCTCGCTGGACCGCGCGGCCGCGACCCTCGCCGGTGGGGAGGCGCAGCGCATCCGGCTGGCCACCCAGATCGGCTCCGGGCTGGTCGGGGTGCTGTACGTGCTGGACGAGCCGTCGATCGGGCTGCACCAGCGGGACAACCGGCGGCTGATCGACACGCTCAACCGGCTCCGCGACCTCGGCAACACCTTGATCGTGGTGGAGCACGACGAGGAGACCATCCGTACCGCCGACTGGGTGGTCGACATCGGCCCGGGCGCCGGTGAGCACGGCGGCCAGGTGGTGGTGAGCGGCACCGTCGAGGAGCTGCTGGCCGCGCCGGACTCGATCACCGGGGCGTACCTCTCCGGCCGGCGGTCCATCCCCCTGCCGGCGGTCCGGCGCCCACGTACCCCCGGCCGTGAACTCACCGTGCAGGGCGCCACCGAGCACAACCTGCAGAACGTCTCGGTGTCGTTCCCGCTGGGCTGTTTCGTGGCGATCACCGGCGTCTCCGGCTCCGGCAAGTCCACGTTGGTCAACGACGTCCTGCACGCCGTACTGGCTCAGAAGCTGAACGGCGCTCGGACCGTACCCGGCCGGCACACCCGGGTCACCGGACTGGCGGCGGTGGACAAGGTGGTGGGTGTCGACCAGTCCCCGATCGGGCGTACCCCGCGGAGCAACCCGGCGACGTACACCGGGGTCTTCGACCACGTCCGCCGGCTGTTCGCCGAAACCACCGAGGCGAAGGTACGGGGCTACCTGCCCGGCCGGTTCTCCTTCAACGTCAAGGGCGGCCGGTGTGAGGCCTGTGCCGGCGACGGCACCATCAAGATCGAGATGAACTTCCTGCCGGACGTCTACGTGCCGTGTGAGGTCTGCCACGGCGCCCGGTACAACCGCGAGACGCTCGAAGTGCACTTCAAGGGACGGACCATCGCCGAGGTACTGGACATGCCGGTCGAGGAGGCGCTGGACTTCTTCGCCGCGGTACCGGCGATCGCCCGGCACCTCCGGACGCTGAACGATGTCGGGCTGGGGTACGTCCGGCTCGGCCAGCCCGCGCCGACGCTCTCCGGCGGCGAGGCGCAGCGGGTCAAGCTCTCCGCCGAGCTGCAGAAGCGTTCCACCGGCCGGACCGTGTACGTCCTGGACGAGCCCACCACCGGGTTGCACTTCGAGGATGTCCGCAAGCTGCTCGGTGTCCTCGGCCAGCTGGTCGACGCCGGCAACACGGTGATCGTCATCGAGCACAACCTGGATGTGATCAAGACCGCTGACTGGATCATCGACATGGGTCCGGAGGGCGGCTCCGGCGGTGGCCGAGTGGTCGCCACCGGTACGCCCGAGGACGTGGCTCTGGTGCCAGGGAGCCACACCGGCGGGTTCCTCCGTCGCGTCGTCGGCGAGCGCATCGTCGGCGAGCGGGAGGCCACACCGTCGGCGCGACGACGCGCCACAGCCAGGTAGCGGCTTTCGCGCCGGCCGACGATTAACCTCAGGCAGCACTGGGACGTGAGGAGGATGTGACGGCTACCGGATCGACGCGCTATCCGCCACCCCCGCGGCTGCGCGCTCGCGCGTCCGGGTGGCCGGCCCGGCTGGCCCAGCCGGGCTGGGTACTGATGCCGGCCCGGTTGTTCCTCGGCGTCACGTTCGTGTTCGCGGGGCTGCAGAAGCTCGCCGACCCGCACTTCTTCGACGCCGCGCGACCGACCTCCATCCAGGGGCAGCTGGCGCTGTTCCGAGATACCAGCCCGATCGGCGCGCTGCTCGGTCCCGCGCAGTCCCACGCGGTCGCCGTCGGGATTCTCACGGCGGTGGCCGAGGTCGCCGTCGGTCTCGGCACGCTGTTCGGGCTCTGGGCGCGGGTCGCGGCGTTCGGCGGGTTCTTGCTGGCCACCTCCTTTTTCCTCACCGTGAGCTTCCACACCCGGCCGTATTACTACGGCCCGGACATCTTCGTGATGGTGATGTGGCTGCCGCTGATTGCGGTCGGCGCGGCCGGGGTATTTTCGGTGGACGGCTGGGTACGCAGCCGGGCCATGTTCGACGTGGGCGCCGATCCGGTCTCCGATGCCACCTCGGCACCGCCTGGTTTTTCGCGGCGGGTGCTGGTGCGCGGCGGGCTGGCCGCGGTCGGCGCCGCCGTCGCCACCGGCGCTCTCGCGGGGGTGGGCGCCGGGCTGGGTCGGCTCTTCGGCCGGGGCAGGCGAACCCTCGGTTCGGTCGCGGCTTCGCCCACGCCGAGCCCCACAGCTACCTCGCCGACGAGCACGGCGAGCAGATCTTCGGCCGCTACCTCCGGCGCGCCGGCCACCCGGGTCGCGGCCGTGCGGGACCTGCCGGTGGGCGGGGCCGTCCGCTTTCTCGATCCGACCTCCGGTCAGCCGGCCTATGTCGTGCAGCCGGCCAGCGGGCAGTACCGCGGCTTCAACGGCACCTGTAGCCATGCCGGCTGCACGGTCAACTACGCCAACAAAGGGCGGCGCTTCGTCTGTCCGTGTCACCAGTCGATCTTCGATGGTCGTACCGGCTCGGTGATCTCGGGGCCGGCGCCCCGGTCTCACCCCGGTACCGGTGCAGGTCCGCAACGGGGAGATCGAAGTCCCGAAGGCCTAGTTGCCGGAGGAACATCCGACAAGTCGAGCTAGCGGATGTCGTGAGCGACGTGACGGCTCCCGGGGTCGTGATCAGGAGTTCGCTCGGCCCGGCCGATTCTCTTTGCTGGCTCGACCGAGGGTGTCGGTGAGCTGAAAGCCTCCGGCGAATGCCAAAATGACCCAGTTCCCACACTTGTCCCGGCCCTGGAGATGCGCGTGTCTCGACTCAACTCCCGTCTGCCCGTCAGCGTTGCCGCCCTCCTGGCCGCCGTAGCGCTGGCCGGATGTGGCAGTGACAGCAAGGACAAGACCCCGAGTGCCAACTCGTCCAGCTCGGCCGCGGGTGGGCTCAAGCTGGTGAAGGCCGGCCAGCTCACCACTTGCACCCACCTGCCGTACCCACCGTTCCAGTACGAGAAGGACAATAAGGTCGTCGGCTTCGACGTCGACATGATCGACCTGGCCGCCACCGCGCTGAAGGTGAAGCAGGTCGTCGTCGACACGCCGTTCGAGACGATCAAGACTGGCGCCGATCTCAACGCCGGCAAGTGCGACGTCGCCGCCGCCGGTATGACGATCACCCCGGAGCGCAAGCAGAACCTGGATTTCTCCTCCCCGTACTTCGACGCGACCCAGGCGCTGCTCGCCAAGAAGGGCAGCGGCATCACCTCGCTGGCGACCGCCAAGGGCAAGAAGTTCGGCTCGCAGGCGTCGACCACGGGCGAGGATTACGTGAAAGGCAAGGGCTTCGACCCGGTGTCCTTCGAGACTTCCGAGGCGGAGCTGAACGGGCTGAAGAGCGGTCAGGTCGCGGTGATCGTGCAGGACCTGCCGGTGGTCTCCGGCTGGCTGAAGGACCCGGGCAACGCCAACCTGCAGATCGTGGCCAACCTCGACACCGGTGAGCAGTACGGGTTCGCGGTCAAGAAGAACGGCAGTCCGCAACTGCTGGCGGCGATCAACGCGGCGATCGCCAAGGCGCGTTCCGACGGTACCTACGACAAGCTCTACGCGAAGTGGATCGGCGTGAAGCCGGCGGCCGCCCGCGGCACCGCGCCGCCGGCAAGCCCCTCCGGGTGATCGGGCTGCCTCGAACGACGGACCAAGCGTGAGCGCAGTCGCCCCGGTACGCCGGCAGCGGCTCACGCGTCGGCAACGCCGCCGGATCTCGCTGGGCGTGCAGTATGCCGTGTTCGTGCTGGTCGTGCTGGCAATCGCCCGGGTGGCGGACTGGCAGACGCTGCGGGACAACTTCGCCCGCGGTGAGATCGCCCGGGCGATGTTTCCTCGAGTGATCACGACGGCGCTGCGCAACACCGTGATCTACACGCTGAGCGGTTTCACGTTCGGGCTGCTGCTCGGGCTGGTACTCGCCCTGATGCGGCTCTCCTCGGTACCCCCGTACCGCTGGGTCGCCCGGATCTACATCGAACTCTTCCGCGGGCTGCCCGCCCTGTTGATCTTCATCTTCGTCGGGGTCGGCATTCCGCTCGCCTTCCCCGGCGTGCAGTTCCCCGGCGGGACCACCGGCAAGGTGGCGTTCGCGCTGGGTCTGGTCTCCGCGGCGTACATGGCCGAGACGTTCCGGGCCGGGATCGAGGCCGTACCGAAGGGTCAGCAGGAGGCTGCCCGATCCCTGGGCATGTCCGAGCGGCGGGCGATGCTCTCCATCGTCATTCCGCAGGCGTTCCGCATCATCATTCCGCCGCTCACCAACGAGTTGGTCCTGCTGTTCAAGGACTCCTCGCTGGTGCTCTTCCTCGGGGTCACCCTAGAGGAACGCGAGTTGACCAAGTTCGGTCGGGACATCGCCAGTACCCGGGCCAACATCACTCCGATCCTGGTCGCCGGGCTGTGCTATTTGATGATCACGGTCCCGCTGAGCTATCTGGTACGCCGGCTGGAAGCCCGGAACGCGAGGGCGCGGTGACGGCGTTGGCCGGGGGGCCGGCCGATGCCGGCCGGACCCCGGGCCGCCGAGCGGACGCGGCGATCGACATCCGCAACCTGCACAAGTCCTTCGGCCCGCTCGAGGTGCTCAAGGGCATCGACTTCCACGTCGACCCGGGTGAGGTGGTCTGCGTCATCGGCCCGTCCGGGTCCGGCAAGTCCACCCTGCTGCGCTGCGTGAATCTGTTGGAAGAGCCGACCGCCGGAACGGTGTACGTCAACGGGGTCGACGTCACTGATGAGAACGTGGACATCGATGCCGTCCGCCGGAGCATCGGAATGGTGTTCCAGTCCTTCAACCTGTTTCCGCACTTGTCGGTGCTCGGCAACTTGACGATCGCCCAGCGTCGGGTACTCGGCCGGGGCAAGCCGGAGGCGGAGCGGGTGGCCCGGGACAACCTGGAGCGGGTGGGGCTCGCCGAGAAAGCGGACGCCTATCCGGCGCAGCTCTCCGGCGGTCAGCAGCAGCGTGCCGCCATCGCCCGGTCGCTGTCCATGGGACCCGACCTGATGCTCTTCGACGAGCCGACCTCCGCGCTGGACCCGGAACTCGTCGGCGACGTACTCGCGGTCATGCGGGAACTCGCCGCGGAAGGGATGACCATGATGGTGGTCACCCACGAGATGGCGTTCGCCCGCGAGGTCGCCGACCGGGTGGTCTTCCTCGACGGTGGGGTCGTGGTCGAGGAGGGCCGGCCGGCCGAGGTGATCGGCAATCCCCGCCAGCAGCGGACCCGCGGTTTCCTGGCCCGGGTGCTCAACCCGATCGCCGCCGGGCAGGCGCCGCCCCGGCGCGACCGAAAGGAGCTGCCGTGACATCGCCGCTGCTGCTGGATCCGGTCTTCCAGAAACGCATCTGGGGTGGTCGGATGCTGGAGACCCGGTTCGGGTACGCCGACCTGCCGGCCGGTCCGGTGGGGGAGTGCTGGGGGGTGTCGGCCCACCCCAACGGGCCCAGTACCATACGCAACGGCCCGCACGCCGGCAAGACGCTCATCGAGGTCTGGGACGACGACCGCGCCTTCTTCGGCGGTGACCCGCGGGACTCGTTTCCGATGCTGGTGAAATTCCTCGATGCCAGCGACTGGCTCTCGGTCCAGGTGCACCCGAACGACGCGGAGGCCGCCGAGCTGGAGGGCGTACCGCTGGGCAAGACCGAGTGCTGGTACGTCGTCGCCGCCGAGCCGGGCGCCGAGCTGATCCTCGGCCACCGTGCCGCCGACCGGGCCGAGGTGGCCCGATTGATCGACGCCGCGGAGTGGGACCGCCTCCTGCTGCGCAAGCCGGTGCAGGCCGGCGACTTCGTGTACGTTCCCAGCGGCACGGTGCACGCCGTCGGCCCGGGCCTGCTGATCTGCGAGGTGCAGCAGAACTGCGACACCACCTACCGGGTGTACGACTTCGATCGCGGCGGCGACGACGGTTCGCCACGGGAGCTGCACCTGGACAAGGCGAAGCAAGTACTCACCGCGCCGTACGACCCGGCCGCCACGGACACCGCCGGGGAGCCGGTCGAGGTGCCGGGAGGAAGGCGCCGGCTGCTGGTAAGCGGGGAGTTCTTCGAGGTGACCGAGCACACCGTGACCGGCGCCGGGTACACGGCGCGCTTTCCCCGGTACGAGCTGATGACGGTGATCTCCGGCAGCGGAACGCTGGCCTACGCGGACGTGTCGACGCCGCTGGCGGCTGGTGACCACCTGGTACTTCCGGCGAACGCCGGCGAGGTTCGGCTGGGCGGCGAGCTCACGGTGATCTCCAGCCATCCCACGTCCGCGTGACCCGACTCGCGATCGCGCACCTCGCGTCAGGCGTCGGGTAGTCGGCCAACAACCGACGCTTGACGTGAGGTCCCCGATCGTCTGACTTCCCGCGCGAACTATCGATCTCCTTGGCCTTCGCTGGTGTCGCGGGAAGCCGGTTCGGGACGGGTTCTACCACCACTCGGTACGCCAAGGAGATCCCCCCGCCGGCGGCACGTGGATCCGGGCTCAGGCGCAGCAAGAGCGTCCTGAAGCGGGGCCGACGCCCCTGACCTCCGAAGCGATCGCGCACCTCACCCGAGGCGTCGGGTACTTGGCCCAACAACCGACGCCTGACGTGAGGTACCCGATCGTCTGACCGACCCGCAACGACCCGCGCCAGGCGCCGCCCGCCGCGGCTAGATTGGGAGCGTGGCTGACCCGGCGAGCTACCGTCCCGCTCCGGGGTCGGTGCCCGACGCACCGGGGGTGTACCGATTTCGGGACGTCGCCGGCCGGGTGGTGTACGTCGGCAAGGCCAAGAGCCTGCGCAGCCGGCTCGGGTCGTACTTCCAGGACACCGCGAACCTGCACCCGCGGACGCAGCAGATGGTCCGCACCGCCGCCGCCGTGGACTGGGTCACGGTCAGCACCGAGGTCGAGGCGCTGCAGCTCGAGTACAACTGGATCAAGGAGTACGACCCCCGCTTCAACGTCCGGTACCGGGACGACAAGAGCTACCCCAGCCTCGCGGTCACCCTGCACGAGGACTATCCGCGGCTGCAGGTGATGCGCGGCCCGAAGCGCAAGGGTGTCCGGTACTTCGGCCCGTACGCGCACGCCTGGGCGATCCGGGAGACCCTCGACCTGCTGCTCCGGGTGTTTCCGGCCCGGACCTGCAGCCAGGGCGTCTTCACCCGGGCGGGTCAGATCGGGCGGCCCTGCCTGCTCGGCTATATCGGCAAGTGCTCCGCCCCGTGCGTCGGCCGGGTCTCCGCCGAGGAACACCGGGAGATCGTCAACGACTTCTGCGACTTCATGTCCGGCCAGACCGGCCGCTACCTGCGCCGGCTGGAGAAGGAGATGGCGGCCGCCGCGGACGCCCAGGAGTATGAGCGGGCCGCCCGGCTGCGTGACGACGTCGGCGCCCTGCGCCGGGCGATGGAGAAGCAGGCCGTCGTGCTGCCGGATGGCACCGACGCCGACGTGATCGCATTCGCCGAGGACGCGCTGGAAGCCGCCGTACAGGTGTTCTACGTCCGCGGTGGTCGAGTCCGCGGCCAGCGTGGCTGGGTGGTGGAAAAGGTGGAGGACTGCGACACGGGCGGCCTGGTGGAGCAGTTCCTCTCCTCCGTCTACCTCGACACCACCGCAGAAAGCCAGGGCGATTCCGTCCCGCGTGAAGTGCTGGTGCCCGCCCTTCCGCCGGACGCCGACGTGGTCGCCGAACTGCTCGCGATGGTCCGCGGCACCCGGGTCGACATCCGGGTACCCCAGCGCGGCGACAAGCGCGCGCTGATCGACACCGTGGCCCGCAACGCCGGCCAGGCGCTGGCCCTGCACAAGACCCGCCGGGCCAGCGACCTGGCGACCAGAAGCCGCGCGCTGCAGGAGATCTCCGACAGCCTGGAACTCGACGACGCCCCGCTGCGGATCGAGTGCTACGACGTGTCGAACCTGCAGGGCACCAGCGTGGTGGCGTCGATGGTGGTCTTCGAGGACGGCCTGGCCCGCAAGTCGGAGTACCGGCGGTTCGCCATCAAGAACGTCGAGGGGCAGGACGACGTCGCCAGCCTGTACGAGGTGCTGCGCCGCCGGTTCCGCCGCTACGCCCAGGAGCGCGAAGCGGGCAGCGCGCGGGAGCAGGCCGGGCCGATCGATGAGAAAACCGGCCGCCCGCGCAGGTTCGCCTACCCGCCGAACCTCGTCGTGGTGGACGGCGGGCCGCCCCAGGTGGCCGCGGCCGCCCGAGCGCTCGCCGACTGTGGCGTGACCGACGTCGCGCTCTGCGGGCTGGCCAAGCGGCTGGAGGAGGTCTGGCTGCCCGACCGCGATCGGCCGGTGATCCTGTCCCGGACCAGCGAGGGGCTGTACCTGCTGCAGCGGGTCCGGGACGAGGCGCACCGCTTCGCCATCACCTACCACCGGCAGCGCCGATCGGCGGCGATGACCGCCTCCGCGCTGGACGGCGTACCGGGCCTCGGGGAGACCCGGCGCACGGCGCTACTCAAGCACTTCGGCTCGCTCAAGCGGCTGAAGGCGGCCACCGCGGAGCAGATCTCCGAGGTGCCGGGAGTCGGCCGGCGGACCGCCGAAACCGTGGTGGCTGCGCTCGCCGGACAGTCCCTGACCCCGGCCGTCGACCCGGTGACCGGCGAGCTCCTCGATGAGCTGCCGGAGCCGAGTGCTGCGGCTGCGGGCGGCGGCTGATGGCTCCCGAGCCCACCGTAGGGGCTGCGGCCGTTCCGGCGCCCACCCTGGCCCTGACCATCATCACCGGGCTCTCCGGCGCCGGCCGCAGTACGGCTGCCCGGTGCCTGGAGGACCTCGGCTGGTTCGTGGTCGACAACCTGCCCCCCGGGTTGCTGCCGACCATGGCCGAGCTGGGCGGACGGTCCCAGGGGGCGGTCCCGCGGATCGCCGCTGTCGTGGACGTCCGCAGCCGGGCGTTCACCTCCGACCTGCGGGCCGCGATCGACGACCTGCACCACCGGGGGTTGCAGCCTCGGGTGGTGTTCCTGGAAGCCGGCGATGACGAACTGGTCCGTCGCTTCGAAGGGGTCCGCCGGCCGCACCCGCTGCAGGAGAACGGGCGCCTCGTGGACGGAATCGCCCGGGAGCGTGCCCTGCTCGCCGACCTCCGCGGGGAGGCCGACCTGGTGTTGGACACCAGCCGGCTCAACGTCCACGAACTGCGCGCCAAGGTGAGCGCCGCCTTTGACGACGCCGGGCAGACCTCGGCGTTGCAGGCGACGATCGTCTCTTTCGGCTTCAAGTACGGGCTGCCGGTCGACGCCGATACCGTCGCGGACTGCCGGTTCCTGCCCAACCCGCACTGGGTGCCGGAGTTGCGGCCCCACACCGGCCGCGACCAGCCGGTCCGGGACTACGTGCTCGGCCAGGCCGGTGCCACCGAGTTCCTGGACGGGTACGCCGCGCTGTTGCGTCTGGTGCACGCCGGTTATCTGCGGGAGGGCAAGCGGTTCGCCACCCTGGCCGTGGGCTGCACCGGCGGGAAGCACCGCAGCGTGGCGATGGCCGAGGAGCTCGGCCGGCGGCTTCGGGAAGACGGCCTCGACGTACGGGTCGTCCACCGGGATCTGGGTCGGGAATGACGGACGGCGGGGAACCGGCCGGAGCGCCGCGGGTGGTAGCCCTCGGCGGCGGGCACGGGTTGGCCACCTCCCTCGCGGCACTGCGGACGGTCACCACCGCGGTCACCGCGGTCGTAACGGTGGCGGACGACGGGGGTTCCAGCGGCCGGCTCCGTGCCGAATTGGGCGTGTTGCCGCCCGGTGACCTGCGGATGGCCCTCGCCGCGTTGACCAGCGACGGTCCGGACGGCGAGCTGTGCGCCGCCGTCCTGCAGCATCGATTCGGCGGGGACGGCGCGCTCGCCGGTCATCCAGTCGGCAACCTGCTGCTGGCCGGACTGATCGAGGTACTGGGAAATCCGGTGGCTGCGCTGGACGCCCTGGGCCGGCTGCTCGGAGTGCAGGGCAGGGTGTTGCCGGTCTCCTGCGAGTCGATGGACATCGTGGCCGACGTGGTCGGCGTGCACCCCGGAAACCCGTACCGAATCAGCCACGTGCACGGGCAGGTGGCGGTGGCCACCACCACCGGCCAGGTGGTCGCCGTCCGGCCCATCCCGCCACGGCCGACCGCCTGTCCCGAAGCCGTCGCCGCGATTGCTGGTGCGGACTTCGTCGTCCTGGGCCCCGGATCATGGTTCAGCAGCGTGCTGCCGCACCTGCTGGTACCCGACATCCTCGCCGCCCTCGCGGCCACCAAGGCCCACCGCATCCTGGTTCTCAACCTGGCCCCGCAGGTGGGCGAGACCAGCGGCTTCACTCCGGAGACACATTTGGAAGTGCTGGCCGCCCACGCGCCCGGGCTGACCATCGATATCGTGTTGGCCGATCCGGCTACGGTGACTGATGTCCCGGCGCTGGGCACTGCCGCCGCCGATCTCGGTGCGCGGCTGGTACTGACCTCGGTGGGCGTCCCCGACGGCTCACCCCGACACGACGTCCACCTGCTCGCCGCCGCATACCGGCGCGTGTTCGCAGAACAAGTACGGGATGGGCGACGGCCCGAACCGGTCAACGTCAGTGAGGGTGCTGAGTAGATGTCGATGACGGCGGCTGTCAAGGATGAGCTGTCCCGGCTTCCGGCGGCGAAGACCTGCTGCCGGAAAGCAGAGATGGCCACGCTGCTGCGTTTCGCGGGCGGCTTGCACCTGGTCAGTGGCAAGGTCGTCGTCGAGGTGGAATTGGACACCGGGTCGGCCGCGCGCCGGCTGCGCACGCAGATCGCCGAGATCTACGGCCAACCCACCGAAGTGTCGGTGGTGGCGGCTGCTGGGTTGCGCAAGGGCAGCCGGTACGTCCTGCGGGTCGCGCGCGACGGCGACAACCTGGCGCGGCAGACCGGCCTGCTCGACGGCGCCGGTCGGCCGGTGCGCGGCCTGCCGCCGGCGGTGGTCGGCGGCGGGGTCTGCGACGCCGCAGCGGCCTGGCGCGGCGCTTTCCTGGCCCATGGTTCGCTCACCGAGCCTGGGCGATCCTGCTCGCTGGAGGTCACCTGTCCCGGGCCGGAATCCGCGCTCGCGCTGGTGGGCGCGGCCCGCCGCCTCGGCATTTCCGCCAAGGCACGGGAGGTCCGGGGCGTCGACCGGGTGGTGATCCGCGACGGCGACGCGATCGGCGCGCTGCTCACCAAGCTCGGTGCGTACGACAGCGTGCTGGCCTGGGAGGAGCGGCGGATGCGTCGTGAAGTGCGGGCCGCGGCCAACCGGCTGGCCAACTTCGACGACGCGAACCTGCGCCGTTCCGCGCGGGCCGCGGTGGCGGCCGGAGCCCGGGTGCAGCGGGCAATGGAGATCCTCGGCGCCGATGCCCCCGAGCACCTGCTGGCCGCGGGCCGGCTACGGGTGGCCCACGCCCAGGCCAGCCTGGAGGACCTCGGCGCGCAGGCCGACCCGCCCCTGACCAAGGACGCGGTCGCCGGGCGGATCCGCCGGCTGCTCGCGTTGGCCGACAAGAGGGCGGAGGAGCTCGGCATTCCGAACACCGAGGCCGGCATGACCGCGGACATGTTGCTCGGCTGAGAACCCCCACTTCCGCTTCGCCGGACGGCTTGGGTAGCCTCAAGCCGACTTGCGACCGCACCGAGCTGCGGCAACGACCCCCGGTAGCAGAATGAGGAGAACTAGTGGCCACTCGTGTAGGCGTCAACGGTTTCGGACGGATCGGCCGCGGCTTCTGGCGCAGCGTCACGGCCAACTACGGCAACGACATTGAGATCGTGGCCATCAACGACCTCACCGACACCAAGACGCTCGCCCACCTGCTCAAGTACGACACCGTGTTCGGCACCCTCGCCGAGGACGTCCGGGCCACCGACGACGGACTCTCCGTGGGCAGCCGCAGCGTCAAGGTGCTCTCCGAGCGCGACCCCGCCGCCCTGCCGTGGTCAGATCTCGGAGTCGACGTTGTGATCGAGTCGACCGGTTTCTTCACCAAGGCCGACGACGCCCGCAAGCACATCGACGCCGGCGCCAAGAAGGTGCTGATCTCCGCGCCCGCGAAGGGCGAGGACCTCACGATCGTCTTCGGCGTGAACGACGGCGAATACGACCCCGCCAAGCACCACGTGATCAGCAACGCCAGCTGCACCACCAACTGCGTGGCCCCGCTGGCCAAGGTGCTGGACGAGAGCTTCGGCATCGTCAAGGGCTTCATGACCACGATCCACGCGTACACCAACGACCAGGTAATCCTGGACTTCCCGCACAAGGACCTGCGCCGGGCCCGGGCCGGCGCGCAGAACATCATCCCCACCTCGACCGGTGCCGCCAGCGCGACCAGCCTGGTGCTCCCGCAGCTCAAGGGCAAGCTGGACGGGATCGCGATGCGGGTGCCGGTACCGGACGGCTCGGTCACCGACCTGGTCGTCGAGCTCGGCAAGGAGGTCACCCGGGACGAGGTCAACGAGGCCTACAAGACGGCGGCCGACGGTCCGCTCAAGGGTTACCTGGTCTACACCGAGGACCCGATCGTCTCCTCCGACATTATCGGCACGCCGCAGTCCTGCACCTTTGACTCGCTGCTGACCCTGGCGCACGGGAACCAGGTCAAGGTCGTCGGCTGGTACGACAACGAGTGGGGCTACTCCAACCGGATGGCCGACTTGGCCGTACTCGTCGGCTCGCAGCTCTAGGCCTGATCGGTTCGGGAGCACAGCATGAACGGCATCGACTCGCTGGGGGATCTGCGCGGGCGGAAGGTCCTTGTCCGCGCAGATCTCAACGTCCCGTTGAAGGACGGCAAGATCACCGACGACGGGCGGATCCGAGCCAGCCTGCCTACCCTGCGTCAGCTCACCGGCGCCGGGGCGCAGGTGGTCCTCACCGCCCACTTGGGCCGGCCGAAGGGCGCACCGGACCCGAAGTACTCGTTGGCCCCGGTGGCCGAGCGGCTCGGTCAGCTGCTCGGCAAGCCGGTGACCTTCGCCACCGATGTGGTGGGGGAGAGCGCGCAGGCGGCGGCTGCCGGTTTGGGGGACGGTGAAGTCGCCCTGGTGGAGAACGTCCGCTTTTCCGCGGCCGAGACCTCCAAGGACGATGCCGAACGCGGTGCCTTCGCCGACCAACTCGTTGCCCTGGTCGGCCCGGGCGGGGCGTACGTCGATGACGCCTTCGGTGCAGTGCACCGCAAGCACGCCAGCGTGTACGATGTGGCGGAGCGTCTGCCGCACGCCGCGGGCGGCCTGGTGCTGCGCGAGGTTGAGGTGCTGCAGCGGCTCACCCGCGATCCGGCCCGGCCCTACGTAGTCGTACTGGGCGGGTCCAAGGTTTCGGACAAGCTCGGCGTGATCTCTTCCCTGTTGCCGACGGTGGACAAGTTGCTGATCGGCGGCGGCATGTGCTTCACGTTCCTCGCCGCTCAGGGATCCGAGGTCGGCGGTTCGCTGTTGGAGTCCGATCAGATCGAAAATTGCCGCGGTTTCCTCGACGACGCCAAGGAGAAGCTCGTCCTGCCGGTGGACGTCGTGGTGGCCGCGGACATCGCTGCCGACGCGGCGACCTCCACCGTCGCGGCCGATGCCATCCCGGCAGATCAGAAGGGCCTGGATATCGGCCCGGAGTCGGCGGCACTGTTCGCCCGCCAGCTCGCTGACGCTAAGACAGTGTTCTGGAACGGGCCGATGGGCGTCTTCGAGGTCGCCCCGTTCGCGGCCGGTACCCGGCAGGTTGCCTCGGCGGTCGCGGCGGTGGAGGGCACCAGCGTCGTCGGCGGCGGTGACTCCGCA
>JBDUDX010000066.1:0-5581 GCA_040002735.1 Frankiaceae bacterium
CCCCGAACCACGCCACGCCGACGGGTGACACACCTTATTTCCGTGCAAGCCCTTAAAGTGAGCACCGCGTCTGCACGACCTCAAACGCGAGTGGGGCGTGTCCATGCAGGCCTTGATCGAGAAGGCTCACACCATCGGGCAGCTGCGGGCTGCCGAACGTACTCGTTTGTACAAGACGTTTTCGGCGAATGGCTGGCGTACGCGTGAACCGTGTCTGATGCGCTGCCGCCGGAGACCAGCGAACTACTGGCTTCGATCGCTCAAGCGGTGCTGTCCCGCGGCCTCAGTCCAGACGAGCTCGCCCGCATCGCTGGTTTCGCGGCCGACGCCACAACACGCTGTTCCGCCCGTCGTTGCCGCGCCTGCGCGCCGTGTGAGCTCGGTGGCCGGCCGGCAACCTACGCCTCGCTCGGCGGAACAGCATGCCCGATGGGTGCGCCCATCTCCAGCGCCATCGGCTGACGGAGTATGTGCGCCCGTTCCGGGTGCACCCCTTCCGGGCTGCCGCCCGGCTTACGATGCCGAGTGCGGCGGAGGGACGGTGAGGTTTCCGCCCGGGTCGGTGCCGCCCTGGTCGAGGCGGAAGGGCGGATAGGCGTCGGTCATCAAGCCGGCGTACGCCGCGACCCGAAGCACCCACCGGTTGCAGCCGAGAATGAAGTCGTACAGGCCGCGGGGATAGCGACCGGTGACGGCCAGCACCACACCGGCGATGATGACGAGCAGTCCGATCAGCCCACTGGCCGGAGTGACCGACCAGTTCTTGGCGTCGCTGTGCCACAGGGTGTAGCCGCTGGCGCTGGCCAGCACGCCGACGATGATGTAGTGCGGGATGGCGAGCAGCCACCACTTCACCAGCACCAGCCCGCGGGAAAGGTGCTGCGGGTACTCGACTTCGAAGTGGGCCGGATAGTCAGGTGCCTCGGCGAGGGTGAACGGCGGGTACTTGTCGGTGCCGAGTGCTCCGTAGGCGTAGTACTGGACCCGCCAGGTCCAGCGCAGCACACCGACGTTGAAAGTGAAGATGCCCCTCGGATAGCGGCCGGTGAACAGGATCCCGAAGAACGCCACCACGCTGAGCACCGCGAACGCTATCCACAAGAAGAACAGCACGACATAGTGCGGAATTGCTAGGACCCATTTCACCGCCCACAGCCAGCGGGACAACGGCGCGTCTAATCGTGCATCCACCCGCACTGGGTACGCAGCGGCGGGCATTGCTGTCGTTGACATTGCTTCCTTCTCTCACGGGGAAATACGGTTCGGCGGGCGGAGGTGACGCGGGGAGAACGGTCAAAGCCGACTCAGATCGTGATGGCCACCTTTCCTCGTACCTCGCCGGCTTCGAGGTAGCGGACAGCTTCCGGCACCTGGTCCAGCGGGTACGTCCGGTCGATGCGCGGCGTCACCTTTCCCGCCTCGATCAGCTCGGTGAGCGCTTCCAGGTCACTGGCGCGCTGCCGGCAGACCACCATGGTTAGTCGCTGCCGCAGGAACGGCGACAACACCAGGGCGCGGAACTGCCGGTCCATGCCGATCCAGTTCCCGGCGTCCTCGCCGCCCGCGAGAACAGCCGTCCCGGTCGGGGTGAGCGCGCGGCGCAGTCGGGACAGCGTGGGGTTCCCGCCGATGTCCAGGATCAGGTCGTAGCGGTTCGCCCCGTCCGCGAAGTCCTCTTTGGTGTAGTCGAGAACTCGGTCGGCACCGAGGGTGCGAACCAGATCGAGCTTGGAGGTGCTGCACACGCCGGTGACGTGCGCGCCGAAGGCTTTGCCGAGTTGCACCGCATAGCTGCCGACGCCGCCGGAAGCACCGAGGATCAGCACCTGCTGCCCTCGCTGGATGCGGCCGGCGTCGCGTAGGCCCTGCAGCGCGGTGAGCGCAGAGATGGGAACCACCGCGGCTTGGGCGAACGTGACGTTTCCCGGCTTGCGGGCGAGTTTGTCCTCGCGGGCCACGGTGTACTCGGCGAAGGAACCCCTGCCGATCCCGTACACCTTATCGCCGGCGGAGAACCTGCTGACCGCCGAACCGGCGGCGGCGACGATGCCGGCCACATCCTGCCCCAGTACCGGGTTCCTCGGTCCGCGGAGACCCACAGCCAAGCGCAGCAGATACGGCCGGCCGGTCATCAGGTGCCACGTGCCCCGGTCGAGACCGGCGGCGTGCACCCGGAGGAGCACTTCGTCGGACGCGACCTCGGGCGGGGGGATCGTTGCCAGGCGCAAGACGTCGGTGGAGCCGTAGGCGTCCTGCACGATGGCGCGGTTCGTGGTGGTGGTGACGAGCATGCGATGCCTCTCGGCCGGTCGGGGCTTCGGACTCGAATTGTGCTTTGTACGGCTACCGTACGAAGTACGGAATGGCTACTGCGTGGGAGCCGAACAGTGAAGCCAGTCAGCGCGAGTACGGGGCAGCGCGCTCCGCTCAGCCGGGAACGCGTGCTGCGAGCCGCTGTTGAGGTGGCCGACGCTGGAGGGATCGGGTCGCTGACCATCCGCTCGCTCGCCCAAGCACTCGGCGTGAGCATGCCCTCCGCGTCGAGGCTCACCCCCTGCCTGCTCAGCCAGGGGAGAAGCAGCGCCGAGGCGATGGCCGAGGCGGCCAGGTATCCCACCGTAAACGTCAGGTTCAGCGCATCGGTGACAAGCCAGTCGGCGATGAAGCCGAGCACCGCGCCGAAGACTTCGCGCTAGCCCGCTGCACCATCTGGCTCGAGGTGGGCGTGAAGCTCCGTTCGGACGGGCGTCCGGGTTCGGCCACGAGATGATCCGCCATGCGGTCCTCGTACTCCTCGGTGGCCGTCGACGAGGCTCCAGGGCCCCCGCTCACACATACTGTGCACCACGTTGGTTCGGACGCCATATTTGTCCGAGCCGTAGATGTCCCGAGCCGCAAATGTCCACAGTGAGAACTGGTCCACGGGCGAAGGGACGACCGCGCCCGCACCGTCTGGACCTGACCAATGGGCGGGGGAGTCTCGCCCCGCCGGCTCAGCGCAGCCGGCGCAGCCAGGCGGACGGTGCCCGGACGGCGGGCGCCACCAGGAGCCGTACGTCACCGACCAGGGCGTGGGATGTGGTGACGCGTACGGGGTCAAGCTCGAGCCGGGCAACCTCACGGTGGTTCTCGGCCAACTGCCCGACCCGCAGCAGCAGGTCCTCGAGTGCGTCGACGGCGAGCGGGGGGGAGCCTCGGTAACCGAACAGCAGGGGCGCACTGCGCAGCGACCGGACCAGCTGGGCGGCGTCGGCATCGGTGAGCGGCACGATGTGGTGGGCCACATCACCGAACAACTCGCTGGCCACGCCGGCCGCGCCCAGGCTGACCAGCGGCCCGAACAGTGGGTCCTGCTGTACGCCGACCGTCCACTCTGGTGCGGCCGGCCCGGGATGGGCCGGCTCTACCGCGATGCCGTAGGAGCCGAGCAGCCGTTCCGCCGCCGGACGGGCCACCTCGGTACCGGTCGGCGCATCCTGGAGCACCGCGCGGAGCGCAGCGGCGGCCTCCCCCGGATCGATGCCGGCCAGCGGCGGCACCTGGCCGGCCGGGCTCTGCCGCCAGTCTGCGTAGTCAGCGAGCGTGCCGAGCACCTGAGCCGCCGTCTCCGGAAAGCGGAAAGTGGGCACCCGGTCGGTCCGGTGGGGCCGCGGGAGGCCGAGCAGGCTCGCCACCACGGGCTTCGCGTACCTCGCCACCGCCGCCGATACCGCCGAAACGTCGGCGTGGCGGCCGGCGGGGAAACGCGCGTGGCTAATCAGTACGGCGTCGACTTCCGCCGCGGCCATCAGGACGGGCAGCACCGCCGCGTAGGTGTCCGCGTCGGCTCGTTCGAGGAGGTCGACCGGGTTCGCCGGCACGGCCCCCGGTGGCAGCTCGGCGTGGAGCTGCTGCTGGGTGCTGACGTCGAGTTCCGGCAGAACAAGGCCGGCGGCGACTGCGGCGTGAGCGGCCAAGCCACCGGCCGCAGCGGAGTTGCTGACCACTGCCACCCGCCGGCCCTGGGGTAGCGGCTCGGTCAGCAACACCTCGAGGAGCGGGAAGAGCTCCTCCAACCGGGCCACTCGGATGACGCCGGCCTGCCGGAAGAGAGCGTCGACCGGGGCGGCACCCGGCGCGGCTCGACCCGAAGTCACCACCACGACCGGCTTGGTCCGCGCGAGCCGGCGGGCGATTCGAGCGAACTTGCGGGGATTGCCGAAGCGTTCCAAATAGAGCACGACGACGGCGGTCGCCTCGTCTTGTTCCCAGTACAGCAGCAGGTCGTTCCCGCTGACGTCGGCCGTGTTACCACCGGAGATGAAGGTGGACACGCCCATGTCGCGCCGGGTCATCTCGCCCAGCATCGCCACGCCCAGGGCCTGGGAATGGGACATGACGCCGACCGTCCCGGGCCGTGGACAGGCGGTCGGCGTACCGCAGAGCCGCACGTTCACCGCGGTATTGATCAGTCCGAGGGAATGCGGCCCGACCAGTCGCATGCCAGCCCGCCGGGCCAGCGTCACCAGCTCGACCTCGTGCGCCGCACCGGCGTCCCCGGCATCGGAAAAGCCACCGGAGGTCACCAGCAGGTTACCCACTCCCGCTTCGGCGCAGCCGGCCGCGGCGGCGAGTACGTCCTCGGCCGGCATGGTCAGGATCGCGAGGTCGATGCCGGGTGGTACGTGCGGGCGTCGGGTGGCGCCGACTTCGTACACCGCGCCGGCGTAACCTCCCTGGCGCATGCTGGCCACGATTCGCCCGCCGATGTCGTCCGACGTACCGTTGCCGATGACCGCGACGCTGGCCGGGGCGAGGAGGCGCGCCATGGAGCGGGCGTCCGCCCGCCGCTCGCGCTCCCCGACGGCCGCCAGCAGGGCATCGGTCGTGGTGAGCTGAAACGCGACTCGGACGGTGCCTTCCCGAAACCGGCGCGGGGACGCTTCGAAGCCGGCGGCGCTGAAGACATCGAGCATGGCTTCGTTCTCGGGGAGGACCTCGGCCACGAACCGACGGATGCCACGGCGCCGGGCATCGGCGGCGAGCGTCTCCAGGAGCAAGGTACTGATGCCCAGGCCCTGATGGTCGTCATCGACGAGGAACGCCACCTCAGCCTCGTCACCGCCACCGAGCCGTTCGTAGCTGGCGAGGGCCACCGGCGATTGCCCGATCAGCGCTACCAGGCCCGGCAGGTCCGTGTCGTCCGGAGCCAGAACCAGATCGAGATAGCGCTGCGGGGCGCGCTGGGAGAGTGAAAAGTACCGGAGGAACGAGCTGCGCCGGGACAGCCGGGCGTGCAGCTCGGCGAGGGCCGGCCGATCGGCCGGTGTGGGCGGCCGGAGGTGAATCAGCGTGCCGTCGACCAGTACGGCGTCGAACTCGGTGTCGCTGCTGCCGGAATTGGGCATCGCCACGCGCGTCCCTCCCGAATCCAGCAGGCTAGCGATCGACCGTTGTGGTGCGCCGACCACGGTTTGCCGGTGCGCCGACCACGGTTGCGGATCTCCTTGGCGCGGGCGGTGGCGGTGGGCTGCGGCGTGGCGTGGGCAGGGGCAGCAGTTACGTGTGCCAGGGAGATCGCCGGCTGGCCGGTACTCGGTAA
>JBDUDX010000067.1:0-5747 GCA_040002735.1 Frankiaceae bacterium
CGCGGTGGCGGGCAGTGAACGCGCCGCACCTCGTCGCTCTTGTCCGCGCCGGCGCGAGGTTCGAGAAGGGGAAGCTCGTCGAACGACCCGACGAATCAGGAGGCGATCAGCAAGTCGCGTGACACGCCGATCCACAGGTCTTGACTATTCCTCCCTGAGGCTCCTGATCGAGAAGTGTCAGGTTGGACCCTTGGACCCTTGGACCCTTGGACCCGCAGGGACAGGTGTCCATCAAGTTGGACTGCCGCCCTAACCTGACGTCAGGTTGGGGTGCCCTGCACGACATCCCATCGGCGGCCGTCCTTAACGCACGATCCTGCAGCGCTGCTACTCCAGGCCCCTGATCGCCGCCGTCGGGGGCGACCTGGTGGGCTTTCGGTGCGGGCAGCGAGGTAACCGGCGCGGCGCGCGGCCCGGTGCCGGCTTGCTATGCCGGGTCGGCGAGTGTGTCGGTGTGGTAATCCGCCGCCTGGAACGCGGGGTCGTCGAGCATGGCCAGGTGGAACGGGATGGTGGTCTGGATGCCTTCGATCCGGAACTCCCGCAGGGCGCGGCGGCCGCGGGCTATCGCCTCGGCGCGGTCCCGCCCCCACACGATCAGTTTGGCGACGAGTGAGTCGTAGAAGGGCGGGACGCGGTAGCCGGCGTACAGCGCGGTGTCGACCCGGACGCCGGGCCCGGCCGGCATCTCGAGCGCGGTCACCTCTCCAGGCGAGGGGAGGAAGTTCCGGGCTGGGTCTTCCGCGTTGACCCGGAACTCGATGGCACAGCCCCTTACTTCCACCTCTTCCTGCGTCACGTCCAGCTTCTGTCCGGCGGCGATCCGCAGCTGCGCGGCGACCAGGTCGATGCCGGTGACCATCTCGGTGACCGGGTGTTCCACCTGGATGCGGGTGTTCATCTCGATGAAGGCGAACCCGCCGTCCGTGTCGACGATGAACTCCACCGTGCCGGCGCTCGTGTAGCCGACCGCCCGCGCCAGCCGGACAGCCGCCGCGCACATCGCCGTGCGGGTAGCGGCGTCGAGCGCGGGCGCCGGGCTTTCTTCCAGCAGCTTCTGCCGGCGGCGTTGCAGCGAGCACTCGCGCTCGTACAGGTGGATCACGGTGCCCGCGTCGTCGCCGAGCACCTGCACTTCGACGTGCCGCGGCCGCTCGACCCGCTTCTCCAGGTACAGCGCACCGTCGCCGAAGGCGGCCTCGGCCTCGCGGGCCGCAGCCGCGACCATTTCGCGAAGCTCGCCCGGATGGCGGGCGATGCGGATCCCGCGGCCGCCGCCGCCGGCCGCCGCCTTGACCATCACCGGGTACCCCACCTCGGCGGCCACGTCGACCGCCTCCTCCACCGTGACCGTGCCCACCGTCCCGGGAACGACCGGCACACCGGCACGCCGGGCGAGCGTGCGCGCCACCGCCTTGTCGCCCATCTGCTCGATCACTTCCGGCGTCGGGCCTACCCAGGTAGCCCCGGCTTCTCGGCAGGCCCGGGCGAACCGGGCGTTCTCGGCGAGGAACCCGTAGCCGGGGTGCACCGCGTCGGCGCCGCTGGTGCGTACCGCGGACAGCAGCGCGTCGACGTTGAGGTAGCTGTCCCAGGCGGGCGGCTTGCCGATGCACACCGCAAAGTCCGCGGCCCGGACGTGACGCGCGGTCTCGTCCGCGGTGGAATGCACCGCGACGGTCTCCAGCCCGAGCTCCTGGCAGGCACGGACGACCCGCAGCGCGACCTCCCCGCGGTTGGCGATCAGCACCCGACGCACGCGCACGTCCTACTCGCCGAGCACCGCGACGTCCTGCCCGGCCTCGACGGCGTCCCCGTCCTCGACCAGGAAGCGTTGCAGCACCCCGCTCTCCTCGGCCGTCACCTCGTGGAAGCTCTTCATAAGCTCCACCACGGCGACGGTGTCACCACCCCGCACCTGCTGCCCCTCGGTCACGTACGGCTCGGCGTCCGGGCTCGGGCGCCGGTAGAAGACGCCCGGCAAGAGCGCCTTGATCGTCCGGTCCGTCATGCGGCTGCTCCAGTCGCCGAAGGGGCCATCGGGTCGTCCCGCCGGGTCACACGTTATCCAGCGAGTCCGCCGTCAGCCGTGCGGCCAGCTCCCGGTCCAGTTCGGTCGCCTCGTCCGGGGTCACCTCACGAAACCGTACGCGGTCCCCGACCGGCCGCAACTGACCCAGCTTCCACAGCGCGCCGTGGACGACGGTCGCGGCCACCACGAACCCGCCGGCGGTGGGGCCGTCCGGGCCGAGGATGACCGGCAGGTCGCCGTTGAGGTTCACCGCGCCCACCGGGTACGGATTGTCCAGGATGTTCGACGGGTGGCCGCCGGCGACTCCTCCGCTGTCCCGGGCCCAGGCGAACTGGTAGGACTCCAGCCGGATCCCGGTCCGGTTCGAGTTACGGTCGACGGGCCAGGACCGGTCGAAGAACGCCGCCATGTCCGCCTCGGTGAGGAAGTCGGGGGTGGCCTGTGGTCCGCGCATCACCTCGATCCGCCACTCCCGCCCGTACGCCGGCCGGGCGCTCTCCCGGAACGACCGGGCGCGCTCGTCTCCGGAAGGCGCCCCGAGGGGCAGCCGGTCACCGGGGGCCAGCGGCCGGCCCTGGAACCCGCCGAGCCCGCCCATGGTGTACGTGGCGCGCGAGCCGAACAGCTCTGGCACGTCAACTCCACCGGACAGGGCGACGTACTGCCGGAACCCCGGGCCGGGGGACACCCCGATAGCCAGCATCGTGCCGGCAGCCGCAGGGCGGCTGACCCAGATAGGGAGAGGCTGTCCGTCCAGGGTCACCTCCGCACGGGCGCCGCACACGGCGACCGTTGCGTCGGCGTCCAGGCGGAGCTCGAACCCGCCGAGCGTGACCTCGATGCCCGCCGCGGCCTGCGGGTTGCCGACCAGCAGGTTGGCCGCGCGCATCGCGACGTTGTCCATCGCGCCGGAAGGGAAGAAGCCCTGGCGGAGCATCCCGGACCGGCCGGGGTAGTCCTGCACCGTCGCCTGCACACCCGGCTTGCGGATCTCCACCGCGCGCTCGCCGCTGTTCGCCATGCCGCCTCCCGTGGTACCTGCCCGGCTACACCTCTACGGCTGCGGACTCCTCAGGGCACCGGGGTCCGGGCCGCTGCCTCCTCGCGCCGCTGGCGCCGCTGCTCGGCCGCCGGGGCCAGCGCAGCGCGGGACGCGAGGTAGGCGCCGACGTCGAACGGACTGACCTCGATCTGGTAGCGGTACCGGTCCGACTGCACGTCCTGCCACTGGCTCAGCAACTCCTGCTCGTCCACCCGGTGGAACGCCACCCGGTCCCCGGGGCGGAGCAGGAGCGGGTTGTCACGGAAGACCTCGTTGCGGCCGTGCAGGTCGTAAACCGGCAGGCTGCGCCCGAACAGCTGGTAGCCGCCCGCGGACTCAACCGGGTAGATCGCGTAGCACGGTCCGCCGATGCCGACCGCGCCCTCGGCCGTCCACGTGCGGGTCGGGTTGTACTTCGGCACCACGACAACGTGCCGCGGGTCCAGCGGGAACATGAACGGCAGCCCGGGGAAGAAGCCGATGAAGCCTGTCCACTGCTCAGTCGCCAGCACCGCCTGGTAGAACTCCTCGCGGTCGGCGAAACCGTTGGAGCGGACGATGTAGTCGATGTTCACGCCGCCGTCACAGTTGGGTGCGTCGGACCGGATGCTGCGCACGTACCGTTCCACCGCCAACCGCGACTGCGAATCGTCGAAGGCGATCGGCAGCCGGACGAGTCGGCTAGGGATCTCCATCTCCCGCTCCGCCGGCAACCCGTCGTGCACCCGGCCGAGGTGATCCAGCAGCTCCCCGGCGGACAGGGCCGACGGGTCGTAGCTGACCAGCATCGAGCGGAAGCCCGGCGCCGTCTCGACCAGGCCGTCGACGGGCTCCGCGCGCAGCGCCGCGTCGACCGCGAGGACGAAGAAGTTCAGGGTCAGGTCGAAATCGATCGCCCCGTACTCGACCAGCAGCGCCCGGTCGCCGGCCCGGCGGTACGTGACCGTCGGGTGCCCCCGCACCGCCTCGCGGTTCCCAACGATCGACGATGCGGTGGCGGTCATGACGGAACCCCCGACGCCGTGCCCGCCACGGTGCCCGTCGCCGTACCCGCCGGCGCCCCCTGCTCGACGATCCGCCGCAGCGCGGTGACCTGCACGCCCGCGTCGTCCAATCGTCGCCGCACCGTCCGGGCGACGTCCGTCGCGTTAGGCGCGTCGCCGTGCAGGCACATCGTCGAGGCGGTCACCTGCAGGTCGGTTCCGTCGGTCGTCTCGATCCGGTGCTCCAACGCCAGGCGCACGGCCCGCGAGGCCACCCGCTCCGGGTCCCACGCCACCTTGACCGGCTCGATGACGAGATGCCCGTCCGCGGTGTAATCGAGGTCCACGAACGCCTCGGGCACCAGCCGCACCCCGCACTCCGCGACGGCCGGCGCGACCTCGTCGGTGAGCAGCAGGAGCAGCAACGTGCGGTCGACCTCGGCGGTCGCCTGGGCCACCGCCCCGGCGAGGGCCGGATCCGCCGAGCACATCGCATACAGCGCCCCGTGCGGCTTGACGTGGGCGAGGGTGCCCCCCTCCGCCTCCACGAACCCCTTCAACGCGCCGATCTGGTACAGGGTGTAATCCCGCAGATCCTCCGGCGCCACCGCCAGCCGGCGCCGGCCGAACCCGAGCAGGTCAGGCAGCGCCACATGCGCGCCAATCTGCAACCCATGCTCAACCGCCGCCCGAACCGTGCGACGCATCGTCGCCGGATCACCCGCATGAAATCCACACGCGATACTCGCGGAGGTGACGTACGGCATCAGCGCCGCGTCGTCACCGAGGTTCCAACGGCCGAAGCTCTCGCCCATGTCGACGTTGATGTCCAGCATCGTGACGCTCGACATCGCACCCCTCCTCTGGCCGCATCCTGCCGTCATTCTGCCCACCACGCGCCAACGTGAGAACCTCCGGGGGGTCGAGGCGACGGCGACCACGAGGTACCCGCAACCGGGCATGAATAACGTCGGCGCCGTCCTGGTATCCCGCGTACGCCACGTCTAGGCACATGTGGTGTGCCGTACGCGAAGCTCGTAGAACCCGTTACCCACATAACGGGGATGCCACTGCTGGTGGTCCTCGCCGATGCATCTCGACACATCCACGTTCGCCGCGTGGAACGCGGAAGCACCCGAGACCTCAAGACACTCGTTCGTTTGCCGGTTGACCACCTGGTAGTAGCCGGGCGCGGGCCCGGCCTGCGCCACTCCCTGGGCTGCCCCCACCGCGACCAGAACGAGCACCAAGGCGAGGACGATGCGGACGAGCGAGTGCTTCCCGGAAGGGCGATGCAGCACCTGATTCGTGATCATGGATCTCCTATTCCAGTTCCGTTGAACGGTTATGTCGAGACGGTGGACGCTGACGGGCGACAACCCCGCGGGGAGGAGTACGGGGCGGAAGCGTGATCGATCTACTCCGGAGGGGCGCGTTCCCTGTGATCAAATGACTCGGCGCGCCCTGAACTACCACATCGCACTCGTCGGCGCACCCACGGTTGAGATCTTCGACGAGAAATGGTGTCACGTTCGTCTCTGTTCATCGCGCTGCGCGCTCGGGCTCAGACTTGTCCGCAGTGGGTGGCTGGCGATCCATCGCCATTCCGTTCACCGGCTCTTCCTCGTGACGAGGTAGCCGCAACGGTGACTGCGGAGGTGTCCCGGGCGCATCGGGCATCGGTCCCGCC
>JBDUDX010000068.1:0-2421 GCA_040002735.1 Frankiaceae bacterium
TTGACCAGCCGGAACCGCGCAGCCTCGCGGCTGCGCTGGCACCGAACTAGCAGCCCGAGCGGCAGCGGCAGGCCCTCCGAACCAGGGGTCCTCTGGTGGGGGCGGAGGAGTCAGCACTACGGCGTGACGAGTTACGCCCCCATCTTCCCCGGCAAGCGCTACCTCGACCGGACCCTCGACGACCCGGCCGGATGGTCATGTACCGGCGGTAGGCGGTGTACAACAGTTGCTGCCGATGGCCGGCTGCGCGGTGTGTAGCGGGACTGTGCCGGCGCGGACCAGGTCGTGGAGGTGGTTCTCAGGCGGTCTTTACTGGCTGAGCGGGCCTGCTGCCCGGTCTCTAAAGGAACTCAAGCTCCGGGACGGCCGCTGGCGCCCTCGGCCCCCGCCCCTGGTAGGACGCACGCGTGGGGTCCAGGTACGGCCGATGTTCCTTGTCAGACAGCTGATCGGTTCATCGCCCGGGAGCGGCGTAGGGGAGCGTCCGGTGTTCGGCTCGCCGTGTCGGTGGCGATCATGGTGTGGTGATTTGTGCCTCGAACGGCAGGTCATGTGGTGGGCGTAGCAGCGCAGTGTTGCGGTGGTCGTCCTGCAGATGGCAGACGGTCACGTTCAGGCGGCCCTCTCGGCAGGTGAGGGTGATGGAGTTGGTCTGATTCGCACCCGCGGGAGCGGTCGCGGTTTCCGGTCCTGTTGTGACGATTGGCAAGGAGAGTCGGCTGGGGCTGGGCAGAATGCTCTTGATGTTCCCGCCGATCATGTTGGTGAGTTCGCCGAGGGCGTCGGCTATGTCCTCGGCCGATATCTCTTCGGCTAGCTTGGCGAACATCGCTGTGGCCGCCGGTTTGGCTAGGCTCATGTCGCAGGTGATCTGGATGCGGCCGCGCCATTCGCCGTCGACGTGCACGGTGCCGGTTACGACCTCGACGGTGGCAGCAATTCGGTCGAGGGCCGCCGTGGCCTGCTCGATGCTGATGCCGGTGAAGGCCGTCCAGACCTCTTGGGCGATCCCTTCGATCTGCTCGTCGGTGGCCGCTGATGGCTGGTCTGGGGTTCGGGTCTTGATCCTCATACGGCCGCCTGCCCGCCACGGACCTGGTACATCGTGGCGTTGTGGAGTGGGACCCGGACGAACGCGTCGTCCACGTTGAGCGTGGTCTCTGCGCCGCCGAGTACGAGGTAACCGTCGGGTCGCAGGACCCGCCGGAGCTGCGCTAGTACGGCCTGCTTGGTACGGAGGTCGAAGTAGATGAGCACGTTGCGAAGGAAAACCACGTCGACGGGGGGTAGGGGCGGGAACGGCGCGGCCAGGTTCAGTTGCCGGACGTCCAGCAGCCGTCGTAGGCAGTCGTTGACCTGCCATTCGATGCCGGCGCGGTGGAAGTGGCGTACCAGCCGGGTGGCCGGAAGACCACGATTGATCTCCAACTGGGTGTAGCGGCCGGTTCTGGTCCGGTCGACCATCTGAGTGGACAGGTCGGTAGCGATGATGCGGACCTTCCAGCTGGGATCGGCTGCCAGCCGCTCATGGAGCACCATGGCGATGCTGTATGCCTCCTGGCCGGTGGCGGATCCTGCCGACCAGATGGTGAGTCGCCGCTCCTGCTTTCGGCGTCGGAGCAACTCCGGCAGGATGCGCGTCTCCAGGGCATCGAAGATGTGATGGTCGCGAAACCATGACGTCTCGTTCGTCGTCATCGCCTCGACGACTTCGGTATGCAGGCGTCCTTCGGGGGTTGACCGTAGCCGGCGGATCAGCCGGTCGAGGCTCGGCTCGCCGTTGCTGGCAGCGAGGGGCTGCAGCCGGTTCTCGACCAGGTACTCCTTGCCGGCGGGGAGGGAGATCGCGGAACGGCGGTGGACCAGCTCGCTGACGTAGCTGAAGTCGGCGGCGGAGAGCGTCATGCCCGGCGGCCAAGGCTGAGCGGTGAGCTGGGCTTGCGGCCCCGACGCAGCGCAGCGGTCAGGTCGGGCGCGATCCGGGGGAGGGGCAGGATCCGGTCGGCGAGACCAGCGGCGGCCACGGCGCCGGGCATGCCCCAGACGATCGACGTGGGTTCGTCTTGGGCGACGATCTCGGCGCCGGCGGCGTGGAGGAGTTCACAGCCCCGCAACCCGTCCTGGCCCATGCCGGTCAGGACGCAGGCGAGCACCTGGGAGCCGAAGACCGACGCGACCGAACGGAACAACACGTCGACCGCGGGCCGGCACCAGTTCTCGGGCGGGGTCTGCGGTGTCGCGACCCGCAGTGTTCCGCGGTCATCCGTGACGAGCAGATGATGATCGCCGGGTGCGATGACGACGAGACCGGGCTCCAGGCGCATCCCGGTGGTCCCCTCGACCACGGTGAGCGGGCTGTTCTTGTTCAGTCGGGCCGCGAACAGCCGGGTGAATAGCGGCGGCATGTGCTGGGTGATGACG
>JBDUDX010000069.1:0-13309 GCA_040002735.1 Frankiaceae bacterium
GCCGGCCATCGCCGCGGCGGAGGAGGCCGGCAGATTGCCGTCGTCGCGACGGAGCAACCCCTCGGCGTACCAGGCCCGAGCCCGCGGGGCGGCGGTTCCGCTGCGCCGCGCTCGGCTGACGACCTCCAACTGGCGTCGGCCCGCCACTCGGGCCTTGCCGGTGACCGCGAGGCCACGGCGCCCGGCGAGCAGCCGGGCATCCAGCGCGGCGGCGAACCAGCCGGCGTCCTGCAGCGCGGACGCCACCGCATCGAGATCTCCGACGCTGACCCGCGGCGACGGATCGGTCTGCAGCCGGGCGGTGAGGACGGCGAACCGAGCCAACGGCACCCACTCCTGGCGATCCTGTCGCCGAAACTCCCGCAACGCCTGCCGAGCCGACTGCAGCGCCAACGCCGGCTCGCCGTCGAGGACTGCGGTACGGGCCAACAGCAGCCGGGCCTCGGGTCGGGTGAGGCCGCGCTTGGTGCGTTCGAACTCGACCACCGCCTGCTGAGCCGCCTCCCGAGCCTCAGCCACCAGACAGACCGAGAGCAGCAGCTCACTGCGTTCCACTAGCAGCGACCCGATCGGGGCACCGACGGAACGGTAGCGCTGCGCGGCGGTGTCGAGATGGTGCAGCGCGGTCGGCACGTCACCGAGCCGGCTGGCGACGAACCCGAGGTTCTCCTGCACGAAGGCGGCCGGCAACCGAAGCCCGAGTTCTTCGCAGAGTCGCTCGGCTTCGCACAGGTCCTTGACGGCGGCCGAGTACGCATGCCGAAACGCGTGCAGCACGCCGCGGTTGAGCAGTACGCGCTGTACCCACTCCCCGTCCGCGGAGCGCCGCAGCACGGGCAACGCAGTGCGATAGCCGGCGAGGGCCTCGTCGAGGCGCCCGAGTTGCTGCAAGATGGCCGACCGCTGGGCCAGGGCACGGGCGCGGGCGAGCGTACCGAGGTCGCCCAGGGCGGCATCTATCTCGCGAATCGCCCGCTGGGCGTTGCCCCGCCGGTTCAGCGCGAACGCCAAAGTCATCCGCGCCTCGGCGGCGAGCTCGGCGGAACCGGCCCGGCGCGCGAACGCGATGGCCGTTCGTAGGTGACGTACGGCGGTGTCGAGGTCAGCGACGTGCAATGCGGCGAGCCCGAGAGCCCGTTCGGCCACGGCGGCGGTGGCGCAGTCGCCTTCCTCGCGGGCTCTCCGACTGCTGGCGGCAGCGATTCTCACGGCGCGACCCGGTTCGACCTGAACGAGGCGCAACGCCTCGCGGGCGCGCTCGCCGTTGTCTACCGTCGCGGCCACGTTGACTGTCACTGCGCCGAAGTGTAGAAGCAGGTGTAACCGAGCGGTTACGGTGCCTGGTGTATTTTCCCGCGCTCTGTCAACCTCTGCTGCAGCGAGGACAACCCGAGAGGTTCCGGACAGGGGATGGACATGATCCAGTACAACGGCTCGGACGCCACCATCGCGCGCGGCCGCAGTGAGTACTTCCGGGCGGATCAGCTGGTGGTGGGCCTGCCGTACGTCGATCTGGTGCTGCGCCAATTGGGCGAGCAGGCGGCGGTCGTCGATCGTGACGACCGGCTCGGGCTCGCGTTGCTCGACCTGCCGGCCGAGGCCGCGCTGGTGTCGCTGCGGGATGCGCTGCGGGTTTCCTCCCCCACCTGGGTGGACGAGGCGGTGGCCGAGGGCCGGCGGGCGCTCGACGCCACGACCGCCCCCGGAAGCGACGCGTCGGAACCGAGCGCGCTGGACACTACCGTTCGGCTGCTACGGCGGATCTTCACGACGGAATACTCCGGCTGGACGCCGACTATCGGCAAGAACCGGATCGTCGGCCGGGTGGTCGGCTCCTACGTCATCGACGGCGGCGGGACCTCCCGGCCGGTACCGGTGCGCGGCTCCTACGTCATCGACGGCGGCGGGGTGGGCGCGCCCGAGCCGACGGGGGCCCGGGTGGTTCCGCTGCGGGACCGCAAGCCCGGGGCCGGCGTACGGGTCGGCGTGGTCGACACGCGGCTCGATCCGCACCCCTGGCTCACCGGCGGCTACGTCGCCGGCGCCTCGGACATCCTGCCGATCCGCCCCGCCGAGCCCCTTCCGGACGCGGCCGGCCACGCCACGTTCATTACCGGGCTGGTGCTGCGGCAGGCGCCCGGCGCGGTGGTGGAGCTGCACGCCGGACTCGGTGACGACGGCGCCCAGGACAGCTGGTCGGTCGCCCGAACCATTACCACGCTGGCCGGGGCGGGTACGCAGGTACTGAACCTCTCCCTCGGCTGCCACACCGATGACGGCCAGCCGCCGCTGGTTCTGTCCGCTGCCTTGGCCAGCCTCGGCCCGGACACCGTGGTGATCGCGGCCGCCGGCAACCACGGGAACGAGCCTTCCGGCACCGGCGGGTCGCGCCCGATGTGGCCGGCGGCGTTGGAGAACGTGATCGCCGTAGGTGCGCTGGACGGAGCCGACCTCGCAGCGTTCACCCCACGGGTGCCGTGGCTGGATGCGGTCGCGCCGGGAGTCGACGTGGTCAGTACCTACCTACCGAGGTCCGCGGAAGACGGCCGACCGTCAGGCGACGGGGGCTTCGCCCGCTGGAGCGGCACGTCCTTCGCCGCCGCCGCCGTCAGTGGCGCCATCGCGGCGCGGGTACGGGCCGCCGAGGTCAACGCGCGTCAAGCCTGGCTTGATCTGGCGGACGAGGCCAAGCGGGACGGCGGCGGACGGCCGATCATCCCGCTGCGCATGTTGGACTCCTGGCCGGCAGATGGGGCGACCGGCTGACGAATGGGTGTATCTCCGGCTCACGAATCGGCCTCTTACCAGTGAGACCACGACTTACCAGTGAGACTTCGACATTCCGGTCCTGGTCCACGACCGGTTAAGGCTCGCCTGACCCCGCTACCGGTGGCTGCGATGTCCCCGGCGGCGGGGGGTCAGACTTCCAGTACGACCGGCAGGATCATCGGACGCCGGCGGTAGGTGTCGTTCACCCAGCGGCCGACCGTACGCCGAACCAGCTGCTGCAGCTGCGCCGTGTCCGATACCCCTTCGGCGGCCGCCCCGGCCAGCGCCTTTTCGATGAACGGCACTACCCCGTCGAAGGCGCCCGGCTCGTCACTGACGCCGCGGGTGCTGATATGCGGCCCGCTGGTCACCGCACCGTTGGACGCGTCAACCACCACGACCACAGTGACGAAGCCGCCCTCGCCGAGGATCCGCCGGTCCTTCAGCGACGTCTCGCTGATGTCCCCGACGACCAGGCCGTCGACGTAGACGTATCCGCACGGTACCTTGCCGGTGATCTTGGCGGCGCCGTCGACTAGGTCGACTACCACCCCGTCGTCGGCGAGGACGATCCGGTCCTTCGGCATCCCGCTGGCCGCGGCGAGCGCGGCGTGCGCCCGGAAGTGCCGCCACTCGCCGTGGACCGGAAGCAGGTTGCTTGGCCGGGTGACGTTCAGCAGCAGCAGCAGTTCCCCGGCCGGCGCGTGCCCGGAGACGTGCACCATCGCGGTGCCCTTGTGCACCACGGTGGCGCCCCAGCGGGCCAGTCCGTTGATCACCCGGAAGACCGCGTTCTCGTTGCCGGGCACCATCGAGGAGGCCAGGACGACGGTGTCACCCGCGGCGATTCGGATCTGGTGATGGTCGCGGTTCGCCATCCGGGCCAGCGCGGACATCGGCTCGCCCTGGGAGCCGGTGGAGATCAGTACCACCCGGTTACCGGGCAGGTCGTCGACCGACTTCAGATCGACCAGTACGCCGGCGGGGATCCGAAGATACCCCAGATCCCGCGCGATGCCCATATTGCGCACCATCGAGCGGCCCACGAAGGCCACGTGCCGGCCGTGCGCGGCGGCCGCGTCCAGCACCTGCTGCACCCGGTGGACATGGCTGGCGAAGCAGGCCACGATGATCCGCTGCGGGGAGGCGCCGAAGAGCCGGTCGAGTACCGCGCCGATGTCCCGCTCGCTGGTGACGAACCCGGGGACCTCGGCGTTCGTGGAGTCCGACAGCAACAGGTCGATGCCCTCGGCGCCGAGGCGGGCGAACCCGGCGAGGTCGGTGAGCCGGCCGTCGAGCGGCAGCTGGTCCATCTTGAAGTCGCCGGTGTGCACCACCAGCCCGGCGCCGGTCCGGATCGCCACGGCGAGCGCATCCGGAATGGAGTGGTTGACGGCGAGGAACTCGCAGTCAAACGGGCCGAACGACCGCCGCTCCCCCTCGGTGACGACGATGGCTTTGGGTTTGATCCGATGCTCGGCGAGCTTGCCCTCCAGCAGCGCGAGGGTGAGCTTGGAGCCGACCACCGGCACGTCGCGGCGCTCCCGGAGCAGGAACGGCACCGCGCCGATGTGGTCCTCGTGGCCGTGGGTGAGAACCACCGCCTCCACGTCGGCCCAGCGGTCCCGCAGGTAGGAGAAGTCGGGCAGGATCAGGTCCACCCCGGGTTGGTAGTCCTCCGGAAAGAGGACACCGCAGTCCACGATCAGCAGCCGGCGACCGTACTCGAAGACGGTCATGTTGCGGCCGATCTCACCGAGGCCGCCGAGCGCGACGATCCGCAGACCGGTCCGCGGCAGCGGCGGCGGCGAGCCGAGTTCGGGATGCGGATGACTCACAGGCTCAACCCAGCGGCAGCGCAGTCGGAGCGCAGTTGCGCGATCTGCTCGGGGGTGGCGTCCACCAGCGGCGGCCGGACCGGCCCCCCCGGCAGCCCGGCGAGCCGCAGCGCGGCCTTGGTCAAGATGACTCCCTGGGTACGGAAGAAGCCGGTGAAGGCCGGCAGCAGTTGCTGGTGCAGGTCGCGGGCCTGCTCCACCCGACCGGCCCGGTAGGCGGAGATCATCGCGGCGACCGGCTGCGCGAACAGGTGCGTCGGCACGCCGACCACCCCCACCGCCCCGACGGCGAGCAGGGGCAGGGTGAGCGCGTCCTCGCCGGAGTAGTATGCCAGATCGGTCCGAGCCAGCACCTCGGCGGTGGCCGCCAGATCCCCCTTGGCGTCCTTCACCGCGACGATCCGATCGTGCTCGGCGAGGCGTACCAGGCTCTCGGTGGCGATCGGCGTGCCGGTCCGGCCGGGGATGTCGTACAGCATGCAGGGCAGGTCGGTGGCGTCGGCTACCGCGCCGAAGTGGGCCAGCAGTCCGGCCTGCGGCGGCTTGGAGTAGTACGGGGTGACGATCAGCAGGCCCCGAGCGCCGGCCTTCTCCGCCGCCCGGGCGAGCTCGATCGAATGCGCCGTGTCGTTCGTGCCAACCCCGGCGAGAATGGTGGCCCGGTCCCCCACCGCGTCCACCACCGCACGCAGCAGCTGTTCCTTCTCCGCATCCCGGGTGGTCGGCGACTCGCCGGTGGTGCCGCTGATCACCAGACCGTCGTTGCCATGTTCGACCAGGTAGGTCGCGAGCCGCTGGGCGCCGTCGAGATCCAGTTCGCCGGCGTCGGTGAAGGGCGTGACCATCGCGGTCAGTACCCGACCGAAGGGGGCAGTCGTCATGGCCCTAGACGCTACGCTGCATCGGGCTCCGGATCAGGGACTGACCCGACCGCAGCCGTTGAAGGCCTCGTAGGTAATCGGCATCAACGTCGCGAAGTGCCGCTCCATCGCCTCGGCCACCAGCTCGATCTCCCGCTGCGGATAGCTGGGGAAGCGGGAGTCCGGCCGCTTGGTCCGTAAGGAGAGAAAATTCATCAGCGCCCGGGCGTTGCAGGTGGCGTACATCGAGGAGTACGTGGCGACCGGCAGCACACCGCGGGCCACTTCGCGGGCCACCCCGGCGGCGAGCATCTGCTGGTACGCCGCGTACGCGGTCCGGCACGCCGACTGGGTGGCGGCGACCACCAGGTCATGCTGCTCGGCGCTGCCGTCGACGAACTCGTAGTGTCCCGGTTTGCCCTGCTGGACCAGCTTGCGGTCCGGCCCCGGCACGTAGAAGACCGGCTTCAGCTCTCGGTACCGGCCGCTCTCCTCGTTGTAGCTGAAGGTGCGGTGTCGCATGAACTCGCGGAAGACGAAGATCGGGGCGGTGACCAGGAACGTCATGCTGTTGTGCTCGAACGGGGTGCCGTGCCGGGACCGCATCAGGTAGCGGATCAAGCCGGCGCTGCGAGTCGGGTCCTCGCCCGCCGCCTCGATCGACTGCTCTCCGGCGGTGGAGACCCGGGCGGCCCACACCACGTCACTATCCGACGCGCTGGCTTTCACCAACTCCACGCTCATCTCCGAGCGCCACCGCGGCTGCACTTCCGCGGAGAGCTCCGGCGTCACGGTCACGTCTGCACCCAGCGTCGAGGTCATGGGGTGCCACGCTACCCAGCCCCGGGACCGGCGGTCGGCAGGTTCCGGATCCGAGGAGTCGCGGGGCGGCCTCAAGGTCGCGGCCCTTCGCATCGACGGGGGAAGTCATGACTGCCGGTACGGATACCGACACCGAGCCTGCCGCCCACCTCGTCGCCGCGGCTGGCAAGGAGCGCGCCATCCAGCTTCGGCTGGAAGATCTGCTCGGGCCGGCCGAAGGCTGGAGCGCGAGCCTGGTAGAGGCGCTGATCACGTCGTTCCTGTGCCGGACCGCGGAGTATCTGGAGAGCCTCGGCCTCGCGATCGGCCGGCATGACGTGGCCGCGGTGACCCGGGACAGCCACAGCCTGAAGGGCATGGCGAGCAATCTCGGCGCGACCGATCTCGCCGCCCTCAGCGAAGCCTTGGAGAGTTGCGCGCGCATCGACGAGCTCTCCCCCGCCGCCGGTCTTCTGCTACGGCTGCGCACCGAACTGGAAGGGGTCCGACCGGCCATGCAGGCGGTACTCGCTCTGGCGCGGTGAACTCTCCGGCCGTCAACCAGCGGCAGACAGCGCCGGCGCCAGGTCCCCGCGCGCTCCTACCAGCACCCGGTCCAGACCGAGCCAGCCGGCCATCCCCGCCAACTCGGCGGCCAACTCGGCCGCTGTCTCCGCCGGTGCGCCGGGCTCGGCGTACGCCGCCTGCACCAGGAGGGCCCGCCCGATCCGATCAGCCTTGAGGTCGACCCGAGCGACCAGGCGGTCCCGCAGCAGGAACGGCAGTACGTAATAGCCGTGCACCCGCTGTGGCGCCGGTACGTAGATCTCCACCCGGTACCGGAAACCGAAGATCCGCTCGGTCCGGGCGCGCTCCCAGACCAGCGGGTCGAACGGAGCGAGCAGCGCCCGGGCGTTCACCCGAGCCGGTACCCGGGCCCGGTGCCAGAGGTACGCGGGCCGACGCCACCCCGCCACCGTCACGGACAGCAACTCACCGGCCTCGGTCAGTTCGGCGACCCGCGCCCGGGCTTCGAGCAGGCCGAGCCGGAAGTAGTCCCGCAGGTCCGATTCGGCGGCGATGCCCAACGCGCGGGCCGCGATCCGGACCAGGTCCCGCTGCGCGTCGGCCGGATCGGGGGTGGGCGCGGCGAGCACCGCGGCGGGCAGTACCCGTTCCGGCAGGTCGTACCGCCGCTCGAACCCGCGCCGGTCCGCGGTGGTGACCGCGCCGACCCAGAACAGCCACTCCAGCGCCACCTTGGCGTCCCGCCACCCCCACCACCGCCCGCCCCGCGTCGACCCCTCGGCCTCCAGATCCGCGGCCCGCAGCGGCCCGCGCGCGGCCACCTCGGCGAGCGTCGCCGCGATGAACTCCGGCCGTTCCTTCGCCAGCCGGGCCGGCCCACCCCAGGTGTCGTACTGCTCCGCGGCGCGTCGCATCCGCCAGCGCAGCAGCGGCTGGCTGCTCAGCGGCAGCAGGGACGCCTCGTGTCCCCAGTACTCGAACAACTCCCGGCGCGGGCTCCAGGCGGCCTCGTCGAGCAGCCCGGTCGGGTAGCCACCGAGCCGGGAGAACAGCGGCAGGTAGTGCGACCGGACCAGCACGTTGACCGAGTCGATCTGCAGCAGGCCGAGTTGGGCGAGTACCCGTCGCAGGTGCCGTCGGTCGATCCGGCCGGTCGGGCGCCCGTCGGCAAGTCCGCTGGCGGCCACCGCGATCCGCCGAACCTGCGCCGGGGAAAGATCCGCCGGGTGGTGCACGCCAGATCGAGCCACGAAGGCATCATCGCTGCATGCGCCTGCGGCCGGGGTCCTTCACCCCGCTTTCCAGCGGCGGATTGACGGGGGAGGAACGCCGAAGCATCCTCCGCGACGCCGCCGGAATCGGGATCGCGGTGGGCGCGTACGGCATCTCGTTCGGCGCCGTGTCCATCGCCGCCGGCCTCACGGTCGCCCAGGCCTGCGCGCTGTCCGCGCTCGCGTTCACCGGCGCATCGCAGTTCTCCTTCGTCGGCGTCGTGGGCGCCGGCGGTGCGCCGCTCGCCGGGATGGCCACCGCGCTCCTGTTGGGCAGCCGGAACACCCTCTACGGGCTGCGGATGTCGGCGCTGCTGCGGGTCACCGGTGGCCGCCGGTTGCTCGCCGCCCACGTCACCATCGACGAGACCACCGCGATGGCCGTGGTACGCCCGACCCCCGCCGGAAGCCGGCTGGCATTCTGGGCCACCGCGGTATCGGTGTTCAGCCTGTGGAACCTGGCCACCCTGTTCGGCGCTCTCGGCGCCGGAGCGCTCGGCGACCCGCGCGCGCTCGGCCTGGATGCGGCGGTTCCGGCGGCGTTCCTCGGATTGTTGTGGGCGCGGCTGCGGACCGGCGGAGAAGCACGGTTTGTGGCCCTGGCCGGCGCCGCGGTGGCCATCGGAACGTCGCTGCTGTTGCCGGCGGGTGTTCCGATACTGCTCGCTGCGTTGGTCGCGGTACGGCTGCGAGCGCGGCGGTGATCTGGGCCGGCGTGCTGCTCACCGCGGCCGGCTGCTATCTGCTGAAGCTGCTCGGGTTCGCGGTGCCGGCGTCGGTCCTGGAGCGCCCGTCGGTGCGGCGCACCGCCGAACTGCTTCCGGTCGCGCTGCTCGCCGCCCTGGTGGGGGTAGGAACGTTCGTCATCGGCCACCGGCTGTCCCTCGACGCCCGGGCCGCTGGGGTGGGGGCCGCCGTCCTCGCGCTGCTGCTGCGGGCGCCGTTCTTGGTGGTTGTCCTGGTCGCCGCGGGAGTTGGCGCCGTACTCCGGCTCACCTGAGCGCGGGGAGGGTGCGCAGCACTCGCCCACACCGCCGTGGCCTTCGCCCAGCTCGTGATGGACAACGCCGGCGCGCCCGATGGTCCGTGGCATCGGAATGCCCTCCGGTCATGCGAGGTTGCGGTTGCAAGCATCACGATGCGGAGGCGCCGATGACCGTTCTTGCCAGGCCCGGATTAGACATCCGCCGTGCCGGGGAGCGGGCCGCGAGCCGGACCGGCTGGCTGGACTCGCGGCATTCGTTCTCCTTCGGCGGGCACTACGACCCGGCGAACACCCACCACGGGCTGCTGCTGGTGAACAACGACGACGTGGTCGCCCCGGGGACCGGCTTCGAGACCCACCCGCACCGCGACATGGAGATCGTCACCTGGGTACTCTCCGGCTCGCTGGTCCACCAGGACTCCACCGGGCATCGCGACGTGATCTATCCGGGGCTCGCTCAGCGCATGAGCGCTGGCCGCGGCATCCTGCACTCGGAGAAGAACGACTCCTGGCGGCTGCGCGGCCCGGAGCACTCCGACCCGGTGCACTTCGTCCAAATGTGGGTTCTGCCGGACGCCGGCGGGGTGACGCCCGGATACGAGCAGCTGGAGATCGCCGACGAGGTGTTGCGCAGCGGCCTGGTCCCGGTCGCCTCCGGGATGGCCAAGCACGACGGCGAATCCGCGATCCGGATCCGCCAACGCGACGCCGCGCTGTACGTGGCGCGGCTGGACGTCGGCGAAGCCGTCACGCTGCCGGCGGCGCCCTACCTGCACGTATTCCTCGCTCGGGGTGCGGCCACGTTGGAGGGGGCGGGCGAACTCTCGGCCGGAGACGCGGTACGGCTGACGGGCGTGGACGGTCCCCGCCTCACCGCCCGCGAACCGACCGAAGTGCTGGTATGGGAGATGCACGCGACGCTGGACGGATGACGCTCTCCGGCGGAAGGTGTCAGGCCGGAGGCGAGGGGTCCGAGGAGCGGGGGGCTCGGCGACCGCGGCGCAGGAGCCACGCGGTGCGGGCCAGCGCCCCGGTCAGGACGACCAGGACCAGTGGCGCACCGAAGATCAAGAGCAGGCCCGCAATGACGACGGCCGCGACGCCCAACGACTCTCGGCCGCCCGGGTCAGACTCGGCGGCTGAAACGCATGGGCGAGATCCGTCCCCTCCGCCGAAAGGTCACCGACCGCCCACCAGGTGATCACCGGCACCGCCAGAAGGAGTGCCACAGCGGCCTCGACGGTCCGAGCGCCCTTATGCGGCTGCCGCTCTGGCGGCTTGGAGGCGGCTACAGCAGATCCTCGATGCCCACGGTCAGCCCGGGCCGCTGGCTCATCGCCCGCACGGCGAGCAGCACGCCGGGCATGAACGAGGCTCGGTCGAGTGAGTCGTGACGAATCGTCAGGGTTTCGCCATGCCCGCCCAGGAGTACCTCCTGGTGGGCGACCAGACCGGCGAGGCGTACCGAGTGCACCCTGACCCCGTCCACGTCCGCGCCGCGGGCGCCGTCCAGCGACGTGGACGTGGCGTCCGGCGCCGCGCCGAGTCCGGCTTCTCGGCGAGCCGCCGCGACCAACTCGGCGGTACGCCGTGCCGTACCGCTCGGGGCGTCCGCCTTGTTCGGATGGTGTAGTTCGACGATCTCCACCGACTCGTAATGCGCGGCCGCCTCGGCGGCGAACCGCATCATCAGCACCGCGCCAATACTGAAGTTCGGCGCGATGAGCACGCCGGCGTCGGGCGCATCGGCCAGCCAAGACTCGACCTGCGCCAGGCGTTCCACGGTGAATCCGGTGGTCCCCACGACCACGGAGAGCCCGGCTCGCAGGCACCATGCAATGTTGTCCAGTACCGCGTCCGGGGTGGTGAAGTCCACCGCCACCTGGGCAGCACGCAGCGGCTCCCGGTCGTCCCCGGCGTCGACGGCGGCGACCAGGTCCAGATCGTCGGCGGCCTCCACCGCCCGGCAGACCTCCGCGCCCATCCGGCCGCGGGCGCCGAGTACTCCGACGCCGACCCCCCCGACCCGGCCCCCGCCCCCCCCGACGCCGACAACCCGGGCCCCGACCCCGCGGCGCCCCCCGACGCCGATCATGCGAGATGGGAGGTCATGACGTACGCGATGACCTCCGATCGAGCATGATCGGCGCAGAAGGACGGCGGCTGGGAGCCGAGCACCCCGAGCAGAATCACGCGACCGCCGCTCCGAAGTCAGAGTCGTCGAACGGGCCGATCACCGACAGCGCCAACGGGCCGCCCAGCACCTCGGCCGCGATCGCGGCAACATCGTCGGGCGTCACGGCGGCGATGCTGGCCAGGACGTCGTCCACGCCGAGCAGTTCCCCGTACACCAGCTCGCTCTTGCCCAGTCGACTCATCCGCGAGCCGGTGTCCTCCAGGCCGAGTACCAGGGATCCGCGCAGCTGTCCCTTGCCGCGGGTTAGCTCCTCCTCGGTCAGCCCGTCCGCCGCGACCAGGGCCAGCTGGTCGCGGCAGATGTCGAGCACTTCGTCCACCTTCTTCGGCAGGCAGCCGGCGTAGACCCCCATCACGCCAGTGTCGGCGTAGTGGGTCGCGAAGCTGTACACCGAGTACGCCAAGCCGCGCTTCTCCCGTACCTCCTGGAACAGCCGGGAGCTCATCCCGCCGCCGAGCGCCGCGTTCAGCACGCCCATCGCCCAGCGCCGGTCATCCGTACGGGCGATGCCCTCGGCGCCGAGTACCAGATTCGCCTGCTCGGTGGGCCGGCGGAGCACCGACACTCCCGGCCGGAACGTGGTCGGCCGGCCGCCGATGCGGGGGGCGGCCGGCTCGGTGCCGTCCTCCCCGAGCGCGTCGGCGGCCCGAAACGCGTTGCGTACCAGCCGAACCACGGTGGCGTGGTCGACGTTGCCGGCTACCGCTACCACCAGGTTGTCCGCCCGGTAGCGCCGCCGGTAGTACCCGGCGATCGCCCGGCGCTGGATCGCGCCGATGGTGTCCACGGTGCCCAGCACCGGCCGGCCGAGCGGGGTATCGCCGTGCACGGTACGGGCGAAGTTGTCGTGCACGGCATCGGTCGGGTCGTCGTCATGCATGGCGATCTCTTCCAGGATCACCCCGCGCTCGGCGTCGACGTCCTCGGCCGCGATCAGCGACGAGGTCACCATGTCGCAGATCACGTCCACCGCGAGCGGTAGGTCCGCGTCGAGCACCCGCGCGTAGTAGCAGGTGTACTCCTTCGACGTGAAGGCGTTGAGCTCGCCGCCCACCGCGTCCAGCGCCGCGGAGATGTCCAACGCGCCGCGTCGCTTCGTCCCCTTGAAGAGCAGGTGCTCCAGGTAGTGCGAGGCGCCGCCGAGGCGCGCGGTCTCATCCCGGGACCCGACGCCGGCCCAGACCCCGAAGGCCACCGACCGGACCGCCGGCATCGCCTCGGTGACCACCCGAAGCCCACCGGGCAGAACGGTACGCCGGATCAGTGATCCGTCCGCGGACCGGGACAGCGTCCGGGTGGACCCTGGACGCTGCGGCCCGGTCAGCGACGCCCGGGCCACTACTGCGCCGGGCCGGCAGCGGCTGCCGCCGGAGCCTGCCAGGCCCCGTTACTACCACCGTCGCCGTCCTCCAGCACCGGTACCAGGGACAGCTTGCCGCGGGGATCGATCTCGCTGATCTCCACCTGCACCTTGGAACCGACCTTGAGTATGTCCTCGACGTTTTCCACCCGCTTACCGCCGGCGATCTTGCGGATCTGGCTGATGTGCAGCAGCCCGTCCTTGCCGGGCAGCAGCGACACGAACGCGCCGAACGTCGTGGTCTTCACCACAGTGCCGAGGAAGCGCTCGCCGACCTCGGGCATCAACGGCGAGACGATCGAGCGGATCGCCTTCAGCGCCGCCTCCGCCTTCGGCCCGTCGATCGCGCCGATGTAGACCGTGCCGTCGTCCTCAATGGTGATGTCCGCGCCGGTGTCGTCCTGGATCTGGTTGATCATCTTGCCCTTCGGCCCGATGATCTCGCCGATCTTGTCCACCGGCACCTTCTCGGCGATGATCCGCGGCGCGTACGGCGAGAGGTCACCCGCGGTGTCGATCGCGTCGTTCATCACTTCGAGAATCGTCATCCGCGCGCCGCGGGCCTGCTGCAGGGCATCGGCGAGTACGGAGGCCGGGATGCCGTCGAGCTTGGTGTCGAGTTGCAGCGCGGTGATGAAGTCCTTGGTACCGGCGACCTTGAAGTCCATGTCGCCGAACGCGTCCTCGGCGCCGAGGATGT
>JBDUDX010000070.1:0-3945 GCA_040002735.1 Frankiaceae bacterium
CGCGCCCGGGCGGCGATCGCCCGGAGATGTTCCGGGCTGGCCCGGTGGCGTTGCCGGCCGGCGCCGGCCAGCCAGCGTTGCACGGTGCGCTGCGTGACGCCCAGGCTCTCCGCCGCCGCCCGGGTGTTGACCCCACCGGGGCGGCGGCCTTCACCGAACGCGGCTTGCAGCATGCCGCGGAGGTCACCGTCGGGGCGGCCGGTGACCTCACCGGCCCGGCCGGTCAGGGCACCGAACAAGGTCTGCCGCAGGTCGGGAGTGAATCCGGGCTTGTCCATCAGCCGCGGCTGGCGCGGCAGCCGTCGACCCGGTCGAGATGGCGCGCACCGTCCGAGGTCCGGCGCTGATGGTGGCGGCGAGCACGGCCGGGATCGCGTCGTCGGGTCACGACGCGGCCTCGACGGGCGCGGCTGCGGCCGGCTGCCAGTTGTGGTCGAGGAGTTCCTTTCCGCGGTAGTCCTTGCCGTTGAGGTGGGGCAGCTGGTCGGCGAGCAGCCCTGAGGCTTCCGGTTTGAACTGGCCGAAGCCGCGGCCGAGCTGGGCGGGTTTACCGGGCCAGGCGCTGACCGGGTCCGGGTCGTCGGAGACGTACAGCGCGGTGTCCGCGGTCACCGCGACCGGCCACCGGTCGGTGTCCCGGCCGATCTGCGCGATGCGGCGCAGGATGTTCGCCCGCGCTTTGGCGACGATGTGATGCCGCCGGTCGGGGGCGTAGCCGGGCCGGTTACGCATCCACTCCTCGCTGCCGAGCATCCCGATGGTGCGGGTGTAGACGACTTTGAGCAGGTCGCGGGCGGCCTGAGCGTCGACGTCTTCGACGTCGAGCGCGGCCCGGGCGTCGCGTACCCGCTCATACCAGGGGTCGAGCATCCGGCCGTGTTCCGGCCAGGTGTAGGCGGCGAGGATCGGCACCTCGTGGCCGAGTTCGTAGGCGAGTTGCAGCCCCGGCGTGGTGATCCACACCGGCCGGGCCGGCATCCCGCCGCGGGGGTTGAGGGGGTGCGGCATCCGCCAGTCCCCGGTCGGGGGCACCTCGATCTTCCAGTAGCCGGGCAGCTTCGGGTCGAACGGCCGGCCGTCGGGGTGGTGCTCCGCCGCGCCGATGCCGAGTTCGAGGCCGGCGATGCCGGCGGCGTAGGAGCCACCCCGGTCGTAGGCGTGGAGGAACCGGCGCTGCTGTTCCTCACCGGTCGGCGGCCGCGACCAGTTGATGTCTTGTTCGAGGGTGGAGATCCGCGCCGGCGGCACCGGTTCGCGGGGGGTGAACAGCCGTTCCCGGTCCCGGGCCCGTAGGCTGATCATCAGGTCGAGGCCGGTGGTGGCCGGGCTTATCGCCCAGGGCGCCCGGAGCGCGCCGGCGAACAGGGCCAGCCGCCGGGCGAGGGTCGCCGGCGCGGGTGAGTCGCCGAGGACGGGGATCTCCAGCGGGTCGGCGTTCATGGCGGGGATCAGCGCGACCCACACTCCGCGCTGCTCGCCGCGCCACACCCGGGTCCAGGTGCCGAGGCAGTCCCCGGCGCCGCCGAGTTGCCAGCCGTCGGCGAGGGCGGCGTCGACCAGGTCGGCGCCTCGGGTGAGTTGCCGGATCGCGTCGCCGCGTTTGGTCGGGTCGGCGGGGAGCGTGTCGACGGCGACGCCGATCCGGTTGAGCGCCTCTGCGCTTAGCCAGATCTGGCCGGGTTCGGCGCGGCGTTCGGTGACCTGGGTGCCCAGCTGCAGGCGGGCGACGAGTTCGGCGATGTGCCCGACGTGCCGCAGCGGGTCGGGCAGGTCGAGGCGGCGGCCGTCGGGGAGCCAGATGCCGTCGGTGTGCAGCACCGCGGCCGGGCCGGCGAACCGTACTCCTTCTGCGGCATGCCGGCGGGGGGCGGTCCGACCTTGCGGGGCGGGGTCCGGTGGTGAATGGTTCACTCCCCCAGCGGCGTCACTGTTTCCGGCCGCCAGGATGGCGGTGTCATCAAGGGGTGCGAGTTTCCCGGAAGCTGCGTCCGCGCTGGCCGGTGTCTCGCCGGAGCCGGCGGTGTTCGACTGCTCCGCTGTACGTCTGGCCGTCAGGGCGGCGGCCCGGGACGCGGCGGTGCTCTGCCACCAGCACGGGATGTGCATCGTCAGGTTCAGGAAGCTCACCGAGCACCGGTCTTCGCAGACCAGGCACGGCTGCGCCTGGCTGAGATGGACGACGGTGGCGTTGAAGCCTTCAGCGTCGGGGTGTTGCCTGCCCATAGGGAACTCCTGGTGCAGCGGGCTGGTGAGGCCCTGGGTTGGTACCGACGTAGCAAGCTCAGGCTGCTGCGAATCGTCACCGGCCGGTGGGGGCGGCTGGTCGCCCGCGGGGGCGGGCCGGCCCCAGTCGCCGTTGTCCGACCCGCCGGCGCCGTTTCCGTCTGGGCCGCCCGGCTTCCCGGCTGGCAGCCCGCCGCCGGCGGGGTCGTCGCCGAGGAGCTCAGCGAGCCGCAGGGCGGTGATCCGCACCCGCCGGTTGTCCTCGCAGTGCAGGGTGCGCTGCACGGTGAGCCGGTCCGGCCGGCCGGCCCGTTTCTCCCCGATGAGGACACCTTCGTCGTGCAGGGCGCGGAGCGCGGTGCCCCGGTCGAGTTGCGGCGCGTCGGCCATCACCATGCCGGTCGCCTTCAGGACCTGGTCCAGGGCGGTGGACTCGACCAGCAGCTGCCGGCCTTCCCGCGGTGATGGATCCTCCAGCACGTAGCCGAAGCGGATGCCTTTCGGTTCGGTCCGGTAACGCGGCTGCCCGGCGTCGTCGTGGCCCATCGGGGTGCGCCGCCACCCCAGCCGGCTGGCCAGCGGCCAGCTCGGCGCCTCCCCGGTCCGCACGTCTTCGACGTAGGCGAGCCCGGCGCGCAACGCGTGCACGATCAGTTCCCGTACCCGGGCGCCGGTGCGGGTCGGCAGATCCGGGTCGGCGCTGGCCTCGACCGCGTCGTGTAGGCCGCGGTCGACCTGGGCGAGCAGCTGGTCCCGCTCGTCGGCGCTGATCGCGCCCATCTCGGTGAGGAAGCCGGTCAGGCACATCCAGCCGGCCCAGGTGTGCCCGATCGCCTCGGCCTGCCGGTCGCTCTCCCCCGCCGCCCGCAGCTGCTGGGCGTACCGGCCGGCTTCGGCGAGGCAGCGGCCGCGGATGTCTTCCAGGTTCCCGGCGAGCCAGCGCAGCATCGACGCCATCAGCAGCGCCCGGCCGTGCCGGGACGCGTCGTCGTCCAGGGCGATCAGCTGTTCCAGGTCGATCTCCTCCGCCTGCAGCGGCACCACCAGGATCCGCTGGGCGCCGGATCCGGGCCGCGGCATCACCTCGCTGGTCACCATCGCGCTGGACCGGGGTGGGGTGCCGTCGAGGATCCCGAGCCCGTCCCGGGTGGAACGGGACCGCTGCTCCCCGTTGTGCACCAGCCGGGCGAACTCCTCCAACGTCTTCTGCGCCCCCGCCCAGTCCCGGGTGGGGGCGACGTCGTCCGCCCAGTACAGCGCGTCCTTCGCGCTGTTCAGTTTGATCCGCAACGCGTTGAGGGTGTCCCCGTTGCCGCTCATCGACGTCGCCGGCTTCCGCCGGTCCCACAACTCCCCCCAGTGGTGCATCGCCAGGGACGCGATCGACGTCTTGTACGACCCCGGCGAACCGATCAGCGCCAGCACCCACGGGTTCGGGCCCATCGCCGACCGGTAGACGTGCCCGAGCAGCGGCGCCGCGACCCGAACCGGCAGCCGGCTGAGCATCCCCCCGGAATGGTCATAGAACGCGGCCCGCAGCCGCTCCGGGTCGGTGCACGGGTCGGGCAGGTCGTAGCGGGCCAGCGGGCCGGTCAGCAGCACCGGCACCTGCCGCACCCCGCCGGCGGTGATCGCCCCCTGCGCGTGGACGTAGGACCACTGCCCGTCGAGCAGCCGCCACCCGGTCGACCGGTATCGGGTGACCCGCCGGATGCCGACGCT
>JBDUDX010000071.1:0-2146 GCA_040002735.1 Frankiaceae bacterium
CGAACTACAACGCTGTAACTAACTTGCCTGACTTATTCTCTGGTGAGCTCTAACGCGGCACTGCCGATCTCCGGGTCCAAGGCACCTTCCTGGCCGGTGGCGGCGGCCAGGTCCCAGCCATGAGTGGCCACCTCGACCACGAAAGCGGCGGCGGCGCCACGGCCCGGCATCGTGCCGAACGGCAGCGTCATGGTCCGGTCCAGCACCGCGTCATCCCGCCACACCTCGACCAGCGCCGCCTCCGCCGCCTCGTACTCGGCGGACCACTCACCATCCGCGACGCCAGTCACCACCCGCGGCACGTCGAACGCGTCGCCGCCGGTGGCGACGTGGGTCACCCGCCGTAAACCGCCGAGCAGGTGCGCGATCAGGGCACGGACGTCGTACTCCGGGCACGGCGTCGGCGAATCGAGCTGGTCCAGACGGACCGCCGCGACCAAGCGCCCGTTCTGCGCGATCCCGGCAAAGTACAGCGGTCGAGGGTCTTCCGCAGGTGTCATAGTGAGTTTGTACTCGTACCCACCGACAGAAACCGCGCAGGGCAGGCGTCCGCCAGCTCAGCGGACAAACGGCGCTGGAGACCCAGCGAGTCCGGCCGCTAGTCGCCGCTCGGATCCGCGACCACGTCGGCCTCGACCGCCTCCGCGGCCTTTCGGGCAGCGATCAGTACCGGATCCCAGACCGGCGCGAACGGTGGCGCGTAGGAGAGGTCGAGGCCGGTCATCTCCTCCACGCTCATGCCGTTCCAGAGTGCGACGGCGAGCGCGTCAATCCGTTTAGCGGCGCCCTCGTTCCCCACGATCTGGGCGCCGAGCAACCGGCCGGTACGCTTCTCCGCGATCAGCTTGGTGATGATCGGCTGGGCGCCGGGGAAGTAGCCGGCCCGGGTGGTGGACTTCACCTTCGCCGTCAGGTAGCGGTAGCCGGCCGCGGTGGCGTCGCGTTCCAGCAGGCCGGTACGGGCGATCTCCAATGAACACACCTTGCTCACCGCGGTCCGAACCACGCCGGGGAAGGTGGCGTACCCGCCGCCGAGGTTGATGCCCACGACCCGGCCTTGCTTGTTGGCGTGAGTACCGAGCGGGATGTGTACCGGCCGCCGCGAGACCAGGTCGAAGGATTCCACACAGTCCCCGGCCGCCCAGATGTTTTCCGTACCGAGTACTCGGCCCCGCACGTCCACTCGGATCGCGCCGGCGACCCCCAGCGGCAGGCCAGCATTTCTCGCCAGCGTGGTGTTCGGACGTACGCCGATCCCGAGTACCACCAGATCCGCCGGTACCGTGCCCCGCCGGGTCTGGACGCCGGTCACCGCGCCGTCCGAGCTGTCGAAAGCGACCACCTCCTGACCGGAACGCACGGTGATCCCCATGTCGGTCATCGCTTCGCGGACCATCCGGCCCATGTCCGGGTCCAGAGTTGCCATCGGCTCGGGGGCCGCTTCGACGAGCGTGACGTCGATCTTGCGCCGGACCATCGCCTCAGCCATCTCGACGCCGATGTAGCCACCGCCGATCACCACCGCGCGCTGCGCCCCGGCCTGCACGGCGGCGCGCACCGCAACGCCGTCGCCGAGGGTCTGTACGCCGAAAATGCCCCGCGCGTCGGCGCCGGGGATGTTGAGCCGTACCGGTACCGCGCCGGTAGCGATCACCAGCGTGTCGTACGCCAGCCGCTCCTCGGAGCCCTCGGGCGTCCGTAGCAGCACCTCGCCGCGGTCCAGGTCGAGCCCGGTGGCCTCGGTCTGCATCCGTACCCGAATCGCGTAGTCGCGTTCGAAGACCTCCGGCGTACGGGCCACCAGAGCGTCCGGACCATCCACCTCCCCGCCGATCCAGTACGGAATGCCACACGCCGAGTACGACGTGTAGTTCCCCCGCTCGATGGCGACAATGTCCAGATCCGCCGGCTTCCGCCGCCGCCGGGCCTGGGAAGCCGCCGCCATCCCGGCCGCGTCCCCGCCGATCACTACCAGCCGCTCAACCACCCGTTCACCTTAGGTGGCGCCCTTCGGACGCCCAGCGTGCCCGCCGTGGCGGCACCGCCCCCGGGTCGATCCCGCCGCCCGAGTCCCCCGATCCGCCCCCGGACTCGCCGACCCGCCCCCGGACTCGCCGACCCGGCCCGCCGCGTCACCGATCCGCCC
>JBDUDX010000072.1:0-32795 GCA_040002735.1 Frankiaceae bacterium
GCATGTGCATTGGAGCGAGTTCGACGAGCAGGGTCGGGCGTTGACCCATTTCGCCCGGCGGGACGACCTCGGTCAGGGCACCCAGCTCGGGCTGCTCCCGCCCACGCCAACCGCACTCGTCCGCAGCGTGGTGTGGGCACCGGGCCGCCGCGGCCCGCCGCCAGTTCCTGGCCACGCCGGGCGAGGCACCCCGGCCGGCGCTCCCCAGTCGAAGCGATCCCACCCCCGGCTTCACGCTGCTGGCCCCGTATGGCGGACCACCCAGCAAGCACGAGCACCGGGCAGAGGCCGTACGGGCGTCGGCGGGAACCTTCCAAGGCGGCGAGGCGCGGCTGGAACACGTCGAGGCGCACGCCTGGGGCGACACCCTCGTGGTCGCGATGATCGAACGGCAACACGGGCAGGTAGGCGGTCTCCCCGACCAGGACTGGTCACTGCGCGTCACCCACGTGTACCGACGCGACGGCGGCGACTGGCAGCTGGTACATCGGCACGCGGACCCTCTCGTCCGACCGCTCGAGCCGGCCGAACTGGCCGCGCTGGCTCGCGGCTGACGGTCGACGGGATGGCGAGGCCCTGCGCGAGATCACCGTGCCGGCGGCCTGGGGGCCTCGGGACGACGTCGCAGGCTTCGAGGCAGCGGCAGCTCGCTGAACCGCGATTGTGCGAACTGCGGGGCGTAACCCGCAGCACCGCGGCGTTCGCGATGCTCGCGATCTCGGTCCTCGCGTCGGAGCTCACGGTGCACCAAGGGGCCACGACCAAGCCGGCCCACCGGCTGCCGTTCACCCCGCCAGAGCTTCCCAGCCGAAGGGGACTCACCAGGGCATCCTGCGCTTTCGCCGACCGGACTGGTTCCGATCCCGCCAGGGCGGCTACCCGTCAGCCGCCGGCAGGACTCCTCGCTTCCGCAACTCACTGAGCACACCGCTCACCACCGCTTCGATGGACCCGTCCCCAGAAACGGCGAAGCCCGGCTCGTCCGGTTGGAGGCGTTCCCAGGCGGCGAGTTGGCTCTCCAGCAGGGCAGCGGGCATGTAGTGACCCACCCGGGCGGCCAACCGTTCGCGCAGCAGGTCGGTCGAGACGTCGACCTCCACGAACCTTACGGACGGGTGACCGTGGCACAGCACTTCTCGGTACGCCCGCTTCAGCGCGGAGCAGAACACCACCGCGTGCACACCGGCAGCCTCTCGGTCGCCGATCCACGCCGCGATGGTCCGCAGCCAGGGCCAGCGGTCGCCGTCGTCGAGCGGGTGCCCGGCGTGCATCTTCGCCACGTTGGCCGGTGGATGGAATTCGTCCCCCTCGGCGAAAGGCCAACCGAGTTGCGCCACCAGCTGCTGGGCGACCGTACTCTTCCCGGAGCCGGTCACCCCAATGATCACTAGCGTGGTCGTACCGGGAGGGCTCACGCTTCCCTGGTTTCCGGTACGCCGTTCAGTGCGTGTGCGGCGGCACGGTCGGGCCTTCGCTGGCCTGGACGATCACCATGCCGGAGCCCCCGAACGCCAGTTGGAAGGCTTCGCCGGAGCCGCGGCCGATGAGCGCAGCGGCGCCGGCGGTCCGCCGTACGGTCACCGCCAGGGTGCTCGACCAGGCCACCGCGGCCTGCGGGTCCGCGTAGGTGGGGGCATCCACGGCGAGTACGACGGGTGTGCCGTGGGCGGTCACCGCGATCTGCCCGCTGCCGGTGAATACGGTGTTGAACAGGCCACCGGCCATCATGGACACGCCCTCGAGTCGGCGGATGTCCCACTGCAGCGTCGGATCGAAGGCCAAAACGTTGCGGCCGTTGACCGTGATGGACTCGTTCTCCAAGGTCAGCACGTGAATCTCGCTGGCATTATCCGCCAGGAAGACGTCGCCCTTGCCGCTGACCCGCATCAGCGGAACACCTTCGCCGGTGAGTGCCTTCTTGAACATCTTGCCGAGGCCACCGGCGCCGGAATAGGCGAAGTCCACCTCCCCCTGGTATGCCACCATCGCGCCCTGCCGGGCCATCACCTCACCGTCGAGGCGGACCCGGAGCATCCGCGGGTTCTGGAGGCCAAAACGCTCCGTCGATTGTTGCTCGAGGTTGTCACCGAAGAGGCTGCTACGCATGCCTCCATCCCACCACGGCTGCAGCTAGCCGGCCGCGCCGCTGTCAGGGTCGCAGCGCACGTTGGCGTCGAAATCGCCCTCGCGATATTGCGCCATCGCGACCGCGCCGCCGGTGAAGGACTGCGATGGGTCACAATGCGCCAGCGCCGAGGCCCGGTCACCGGCGCCGGCGAGCCATACCGGATAGGCGGCGAAGCGGTCTCCGGTGCCGCCGGTGATCTGATCCCACTGCGCCGGGCTGGAGTAGAAACCCACCTGCCGCACCCCGGCGATGGTGCTCAAGTAAGCCACGGCTCCCTCGAGGGCCGCGGATGCGTTGAGCTGCGCCTGCTCCGGGGACGTGGGACCAGCCTGCAACGTCTGCCAGCTGTTGGACGTCTCCACGTCGAGCCACCAGTCGCCGTTCGGCTTGGCCGCAGCCTCGCCATAGGTCTCCAGGGCGGCGGACCAGGCGTCGTTGTAGCTGTCCTGCGCTGCCGTCCAGCCGTAATCGTAGGAACAACCCTCGGAGTCGTTCTCCGGATACGTGGCGTCACACGCGCGGGGAAAAGTCTGGCCGCTCGGCCAATGGTCGGAGAGCAGCGGCCCCGGGTTCGCGGTATTGGCGTAGTACGACGGCGTGGTCACTGAGTCGTACGCCCACGTCGTCTGCTCATCGAGGCACGGATTGGTTGTGAAGGCCCGTCCGGCGTTGACGCCGATGACGACGAAAGCTGCGCCGGTCGGGAGCGCCACCCCGCACTGTGGATGAGACACGTCGTACCCGGTTCCGGGGGAGCTGTCCGGCGGCAACGGACCGTCCGCACGAGCCGCGGGGAGCTGACCGATCAGCGCCATGGAGGCGATCGAGCAGATCGATACCGATCGCCGCAGCCGGCCGCCCCTCATCCGCCAACGGTACGGCGAATGGCGGCCATCGGCGAGAGGTTCGTCCGGTTAACCGACCAGTCACCCGGTTGCCGGCCGGAGTCAGGGACGCAACACCACCTTGATGACGCCGGACTCCTTCTTCGGATCTGGATCTGCTTGTCGAACAGATCCCCGACCGGGAGGACGGCATCCACCCGCCGTACACCCCGACCACCGAGGCGGTTCCGCCGCGGCGTACCGAACCCAACGTCTGATGCAGCGCGATCATGCGATCGGGCTGCAACTTGAGCGTCTGCAGGAACCGTTCGGCGAACGACCCGTCGGCGTCCATGCCTACCGCCTCGATCGCCGAGTCTGCGCCGCGGCCGTCGGTCAGCGCCTTTACCGCTTCCACCACGTCATCGACGGCGCTGTAGTCGATGACCTCGGCACCGTGGTCCAGCGCCATCTTCAGCCGGTCGGCGAACCAGTCGATACCGATCACCCGCCCGGCGCCGAGGTGCTTGGCGATGGTTACGCACATCTGGCCGATCGGCCCGAGGCCGTAGATCACGACGGTACCGCCAGGCGGGACGTCGGAGAGGAGCAGCGAGGCAAGCTCGGGTACCCCGTCGTGCACCGGGATCGGACCGAAGTGAGCCTGCGGCACCCGGAGGTACTCAGCCTGGCCGCCGGCAACCCCGCAGTACATGTGCGTGTACCCGAACAGTGACGCGCCCTTCTTGCCGCTGAGCCCGGCCGTGGTTTCGCACTGGCTGGAAAGCTGGCGGGAGCACATGAAGCAGGACCCGCAGGAGATGTTGAATGGGACGACGACCCGATCACCAGGGGAGATGTGCGTCACCGCACTGCCCACCTCGACGACTTCGCCCATCGGCTCATGGCCGAAGATGTCGCCGGGCTTGACCAGCAGCGCCGCGCCGTGGTCGTACAGGTGCAAGGCGGAGCCGCAGACCGCGGTGGCAGTGATCTTGATGATGGCATCGGTCGGTTCTTCGATGCGCGGGTCGTCGACCTCATCGACGCTCACCTTGCGCGGACGGTGCCAGACGACACCTTCATGGGGTGCTGCCTGCCCCGACGGGACAACGTACGAACTCCGACACGCGGAATCCTTCAGTTGCCACGCTGCGGTTCCGATAGCCGAGCCGTGAGTCTCCTCCTCGCCGTCGTGCTCGGCTGGTGCCTGCTCTCCGTCGCTGTGGCGTTCGGCCGCGGCCCGATCCTGCACAAGGCGGCGGTACTGGCCGAGGCGCGGGATGCTCCGCGGCCGACCGCCAGCAGCAGCATCAGCGCCTGAGCGCCCGACAAACCGGCACACTGTTCCCGTGGGCCACTTCGTCGAGCAGACGCTTCTCACGCTGCCCGCCGGCGTGGCCCTGCTGCTGATCTTCGGTTTGCCCGCGCTGGAAGCATCCGCTTTTGTCGGCTTCCTTTTTCCCGGCGAGATCGCCTGCCTGCTGGGGGGCGTACTGGCGTACGAGGGCCGGCTGCCGCTGGCAGCGGTGCTGGCTGCCGCGATCGCCGGCGCCATCATCGGGGACAGTCTCGGTTACGCCATCGGCCGGCTCGCCGGTCAGCGCCTGCTCAACCGGGTGCCGGAGCGCCTGGTCAAGCCGGCGCACGTGGAGCGCGGACAGGAGACGATTCGGCGCCTCGGCGGGCGTGCGGTCTTCGCCGGCCGGTTCGCGGCCGCGCTCCGGGTGCTGGTTCCCGGGCTCTCCGGGATGGCCAACATGCCGTATCGCACGTTCCTGGCCTGGAACGTGGCCGGTGGCGTGATCTGGGCCGGCGGTTCGGTGCTGCTCGGATACGCGGCCGGCAAGAGCTGGTCAATGGTCGCCTCGCGGCTCTCCGTGGCGGGTTACCTCGCGGCCGCGGTCGCGGTCCTCGTGGTGACGGTCCTGGTTCTGCGTCGGCGGCGGGCGGCCCGGCGGGCCGGTATCGGGGCGGGCGGCTGACAAGATAGGGGCGTGGCCGACGTCGACACCGGAACTGAGCCCAGCGCCATCGGCATCCTGGGCGGAACCGGTGACCAGGGTCGCGGTCTGGCTCGGCGCCTCGCCCTCGCCGGCCACCGCATCGTGCTCGGGAGTCGCTCCGAAGAGCGTGCGACGGCAGCCGCCGAAGGTCTGACCACCGCCGAACCGCGGCTCCTGGTGACCGGCGGCAGCAACGCTGACGCTGCCCGCTGCGGCGACTTGGCGATCATCGCTGTGCCGTACGAGGGGCACCGGGCCCTGCTGGCCGGCCTCGCCGAGCCGCTCGCCGGGCGGATCGTCATCGACTGCGTGAACCCGCTCGGCTTCGACTCCCGAGGGGCGTATCCGCTGCGCATTGCCGAAGGCAGCGCCGCCGAGGAGGCCGCCGCGGTGCTTCCCGGGAGCACCGTCGTCGCGGCCTTTCACCACGTGTCCGCCGTCCAACTGCTCGACCGCGAGCGCGCCGAGGTGGATACCGATGTACTGGTACTCGGCGACGACCGACCAGCTACCGAGAGGGTTGTCGCGTTGGCGAGCAGCATCGCGGGCATGCGCGGCATCTTCGCCGGCCGGCTGCGTAACGCCGGGCAAGTCGAGGCCCTCACCGCGAACCTGATCGCGGTCAACCGCCGCTATAAGGCCCATGCCGGCATCCGGATCACCGACCTCTGACGTCGACGACCTCGGCACCCGAGTGGAGCTTCCGCATCGGATCAGCCGCGTCGTCAGTCTGGTTCCGTCGCTCACCGAGGCGATCGCCGCCACAGCGGCCGAGGTGCTGGTCGGCGCCACCGACTGGTGCACCCATCCGGCCGACCTGACGGTTGCCCGGATCGGCGGTACGAAGAATCCGGACCGGGACGCTGTGCTGCGGCTTCGGCCGGACGTGGTGATCGCCAACGACGAAGAGAACCGGGCCCCGGACATCGCCGCCCTGCGGTCCGCTGGAGTGCCGGTCTGGGTGACCGCGCCACAGACCCTCGACCAAGGCTTGGAGTCGCTCGGCCGGATGCTCTCCGCGTTGCGACTGGGACGGCCGCGGTGGCTGGATGACGCCGCCGCTGCGTGGCGGCAGCCGTTCTCCGTACTCAGCCGGGGTCCGCGGCGAGCTGCTGTGGTGCCGATCTGGCGTCGGCCGTGGATGGCGCTGGGCCGGGACACGTTCGCCGGTGACGTACTGCGGCGTTTGGGGGTGGACAACATCCTCGCCGACGCGCCGGAACGCTATCCGCGCATCGACCTCGCCAGCCTGCCGGCCTACGATCTCGTCGTTCTCCCGGACGAGCCGTACCCGTTCTCCTGCGAGGACGGTCCGGAGGCGTTTGCCGGCCACGCGGTGTCCTTGGTGAGCGGCAGACACCTGAGCTGGTACGGACCGTCACTCGCCGAGGCCCGGGGCGTGCTCAGTCAGCAGCTTGCGGAGCGAACTACGGGGTGACTTGGCTTATCCGCGTCGACCAGTTGCCCAAGGCGGCCCGTTTGCCGCCGCAGGTCGGGTCAACCTTGTACTGCGCGAAGGTGCAGGAGTGGCCGACGTACTCCGAGGCGATCCACACCTTGCCGCCGGAAACCGTCGCCGCACCGTAGTCTCCCCAGCGGGGCCGGTACTTGCCGGTATATGCGGAGTATTCCGAGAAGCCGTCCTGCGGAGCGGCTCCCGCCGCTGCCAGGTTGATCGACCCAGGACCGGTTCCGGTGATCAAGGCGTATCCAGCACTCGGATAGTAGTCCTTGCCGACCAGCGTGAACGCCATGACGCCGCTGCCATCCGCCACGGTGGCGATCGCCGGGTAGGAAACGTTGTTATGTGCGACCGCCAGATAGCCGTGCTTCGCCATGGTGGCGGACGCCGGTGACGCGCCGGGGTCGACGACGTACCAGGCGACGCCGGACTGGATGTTGCCGCCGACCCGGACGATGGTGTCCAACGCGCCGTAAAGCTTCCCGCCGGAGTACCAGGTCTGCTGCATGCGGCTGTCGTTGGCGTTCAACGGCCCCTCGTTGGCGGTCGGGTCCTTGATCTTCGTCTGAAGGCAGTCAACGAGCGTGCAGTCCCGTAGCGGTACCGGGCCCACCTTCTGCGACACCAGCGGGGGAACGCCGTACACGCCAGAGTGGATCAGAGAGCGTTGCAGTCGGACCTTGGGATGGGCCGTCCGCAGCGAAGCGGTGTTGCTCAGGGCCCAGACGCCGATCTGGCGAGCAAATCCGGTCGGGTTGTGCGGCTGCGCCTCCGCGCTGGCGATGGAACTGAGCAGGTACTCGGTGCCGTTGTGAGCCGTGGCGTAGTCCCGTCCCGGGGATTGGGCTGGCCAGACAGTGAAACCGGGAATCCGCTTGTCTGCGGAGAACAGGGCTGGGCTGTTGAATTCCACTTCGGACACGTGGGCGGAGCCCGCGGCCAAGGCGTTCTTGTCGAAGCCGTAGATCTGGGCGCCATTGAAGTTGTTGCCGTAGACGCCGGGATCGTCCGTGAACGGGTACTCGTTGGTGGTGACGTAGAAGCCGCTCGCGTCGGCTCCGATGTGGGGGTAGTCACCGATACACGGGCAGTCCTTGTGCGGCGACGTGCCCTGGGTGCCGTCGTTCTGCACGGGCAACCGGTAGATCCGGTATCCACCGGTAGGGTCCGCCGTCTTGCTCACCGCAATGTCGAGGGTGTTTCCGCCGGTGAAGTCCCCGGTTCCCGGCTTGACGTCGATGGTCAGGACCGTGACGAAGAACCGCTGCGTGGCCGTGTCGAAAAGGCAAACCGGGTCGGTGACGACCGGCCCATGGGTGTTCGTGGTCCGATTGATTTGGGCCTGATAGCCGTAGAAGGTGTTCAGGTCGGTCACGGCGCTGGCGGTCGCGCCGCTCGTGCGATAGACCCGAAGCACGTCGTTGACGACTTCGACCGCGTACCCGTTGCCCACGCAGAGCGCTTGGTCCGGCGGCTCGACGCTGAATTGGTTGCCGTTGTTGGCGTAGCGCTGGTCGAACATGGTGAGCCCCTCGAAGCTCTTTGCCAAGCCCGGCGCTACGGTGCTCACCGCTGTGCTGGCCACCACCGGCGGCGCCAGCGCGGCGGCGGTCGGGGTAGTCGTCATCGAGCGCGCGGAGCGGCTGCGACCAACCCGGGAGTCCTTGGCTGCACCCTCGGCGTCCTTGGGGAATTCCGGAGACCGGAAGCCCTTGTTGGCTCCGACCCGCTGGCCGGTGGGGAAGGCGGCCGAGAGCGATCGGGTGAGGGTCCGCGGCGTTCCGAGCATCGTGTTGGTCATCGCGGCGTCGGTCGTCGCGGTGTTGACTACCGCGGTGTTGACCGCGGCGGTGCCGGTGGAGGCGTCGGCGGCCGGTCCGCCCAGGGCCGCAGCGGCCGCCAGCGCCGCCACTGCTCCGGGGGCGACGAGCCGCACCCTGGTCCAACGAAGAGAGCGCATGAATCTCCCTGGAGCAGCAAGCCGGTTGCTGCGGCGAGGTGGGGTCACCACGGTGACCGATGCCGGTCATCGGCACTGGCCCGAAGTATGGATTACTTCCCGCGTATCGGTACGTCTATTTGCAGAGTTTGACGAAGAGGTAATTCTTCGGTCAGGCGCGCGAGTTCAGCGATCCGCTCATCCGGTCCAGAATGCTGTCGAGAAGCGCCGGCGTGCTGACGGAACCACAGTGCGGGATCATCCGGCAGGCTCGCTTCGCCGCAGTCCAGCCACGCCAGGTACCCGGCTTCGGGCGGACGCATCGATGAAGTACAGGTACTCCTCGGAGCTGACGACGAGGTCGGGCTCTGGCGTGGTCACCGCTACTGGTAACCGTGCTCGGATGCCGGGTACGTGCCGTCCCGCACTTCGGTGGCGAAGGCTCGCGCGGCATCGCCCAGCACCTCGCGCAGATGGGCGTACCGCTTGACGAAGCGCGGTGCAGGGTCTGGGCGCATGCCGGCCATGTCCTGCCAGACCAGCACCTGCGCATCGCAGTCCGGGCCGGCCCCGATGCCGATGGTCGGGATTCGCAGTTCGCTCGTGACCCGCTTCGCGACCTCCGACGGCACCATCTCCAGGACGACGGCGAAGGCGCCGGCGTCCTGGAGCGCGACCGCGGACTCCACCACCGAGTCGCCGGCGTCACCTCGGCCTTGAACCCGGTAGCCGCCGAGCAGATGTTCGCTCTGCGGCGTGAAACCGAGATGCGCCATCACCGGTACGCCGGCCTCGACCAGGGTGCGGACCTGCGACAGTACCGGCAGCCCCCCCTCGAGCTTGACCGCGTGCGCGCCGCCCTCCTTGAGGAAGCGCACCGCCGTGTCCAGGGCTTGGGCGGCCGAGACTTGGTAGCTGCCGAAGGGCAGGTCGGCCACCACGAGCGCCCGCTTGCTGCTCCGAACGACCGCCCGGACCAGCGGCACCAGCTCCCCGACCGTCACCGGCAGCGTGGTGTCGTAGCCGTACACGTTGTTCGCCGCCGAGTCGCCCACGAGCAAGGCGGGAATGCCGGCCTCGTCGAAGATGGCGGCCGCGTACTGCTCGTACGCGGTGAGCATGACCCACCGCTCGCCGCGTTCCTTGGCGGCTTGCAAGTGGGGAATGCGCACCCGCTTGGGGACGGTTGCGCCGAACAACGACTGCTCGCTCACGAATGCCTCCGGCCTCGAGGCACCTTGGCGGCGTCCCCGGACGCGCCATCGTTCCACGCCTGGCCCAGACGAGTCGATGAGGGCACGTCGCCGCTCCCAGGATACGGAACGGTGCCGTATCGTATTGGGACCGCACGCACCCCTGCGCCGACGCCGAAGGCTTCAGCTATGAACTCCGCCACGGTCCATTCCCGACGCTGGTACATCCTCGCCGTACTGGTGGTCAGCCTGCTCGTCGTCGTGTTGGACAACACAATTCTCAACGTGGCGCTGCCCACGATCGAGGAGACGCTGCACGCCTCGCAGAGTCAGCAGGAGTGGTTCATCAACGCCTACACGCTGGTGTTCGCGGGATTGCTCTTCACCTACGGCGTCCTCGGTGACCGTTACGGCCGCAAGCGGATGCTGATGATCGGCATGTTGCTCTTCGGGACCGCCTCCGCGCTCTGCGCCTTCGCCTCCTCCCCGGCCTGGCTGATCACCACCCGAGCCTTGATGGGTATCGGTGGCGCGGCGGTGCTGCCATCCACATTGTCGATCATCACCAACGTTTTCGAGCCGGCCGAGCGGGGCAAGGCGATCGGCGTTTGGGCCGGCTTCACCGGACTCGCCATCGCGATCGGTCCGATCACCGGCGGCGCCCTGCTGGAGCGGTTCTGGTGGGGCTCGGTCTTCCTGGTCAACGTGCCGTTCGTCTTGATCGGCTTGGTCGCTATCGCGGTGCTGGTCCCGGAATCCAAGGACCCCAGCCCGCGGGGCATTGACGTGCTCGGCGTGCTGCTGTCGATGGCCGGTCTCGTCCTGCTGGTGTACGGGATCATCAAGGGCGGCCAGGCCGGCGACTGGACGCAGCCGCAGGTGCTCGGCACGCTGCTCGGTGGCGTGGTCGTGCTCGCCGTGTTCGTACTGGTCGAGCGGCGCAGCGCGCATCCCTCGCTCGACATCACGCTGTTCCGCAACCCCGCGTTTTCGGCGGCGAGCGTGGCGGTGACGGCTGCGTTCTTCGCGCTCTTCGGGGCCACGTTCTTCCTGACGTTCTATCTCCAGTTCGCCCGGAACTACAGCCCGCTCCAGGCCGGGATCAGGCTGCTGCCGGTGGCCTTCGCGCTGGCCTTCTTCGCACCGCGCAGTGCCAAGATGGTCCAACGCTTCGGCGCAAAGAGGGTATGCACCACCGGCTTGCTGCTGGTCACCGTGGCGTTCCTGATGTACCAGCTGATCGACACCACGACGCCGATCTGGGTGCTGGAACTGCTGCTATTCGTCCAAGGCGTCGGCATGGCCAATACGATGGCCCCGGCGACGGAATCGATCATGTCCACGCTGCCGCGCGAGCGGGCGGGCGCCGGCTCCGCGGTGAACAACACCGTACGACAGGTCGGCGGTGCCTTGGGTGTCGCGATCATCGGCTCGCTGCTCTCCGCGAGCTACCGGTCCGGCATCAACCCGGAGCTGGCGAAGCTCCCCATTCCGCAGGCGGTTCGGAACACTGCCGCGGAATCGCTCGGCGCCACCCAGGCGATCATTTCCCGGGCCGGCGGTCAACTCGACGGCCTGCTGGTCCCGGCGCAGGATGCCTTCGTACACGCCATGCACGTCGCCTCGCTGGGTTCCGCACTGGTCGCCTTCCTCGGCGCGATGGCGGTGCTGCTCGGGCTGCCGGGCAAGCCGGTGACGGCTGTCTCGGAGGGTCGCTCGTCGGCCCGGGAGTCCAGCGTCGCGGAGGGTGGACAGCCGTCCGAGGCGCCGCTGCGATGAACCCGGGTCCCGCCGACGGGATCGGGGCCACCCCGCGCCCGTCGGGGCGGCCCCGGGACCCGGTCTGCGAGCAGGCGATCTGCCGAGCGACGCTGGACCTGCTCGCCGAGTCCGGCCTCGCCGGCCTCACCATCGAGGCGGTGGCCGCCCGGGCCGGGGTCGGTAAGGCCACGATCTACCGCCGCTGGTCCGGCAAGGACGAGCTGTTGATCGACGCGGTGGCTCGGCTCACCGAACCGGTACGGCCGGCCCTGCGGGGCAATCTCCGCGACGACCTGGTCGTACTGCTGGACGCCCTCTCGGCCCGGAGCCGATCCTCGCAAGCCGCCCGGATTCTGCCCCGGCTGCTCGGGGAGGGCGTGAGCCACCCTGAGGTGCTGCGGCACTACCGCGAGCAGGTCATCGTCCCACGACGGAAGCGGATCGCCGAGGTGCTGCGCGGCGGTATCGCCGCCGGTGAATTGCGCGCCGACCTCGACACCGACATCGAGTTCGCCATCGACCTGCTGGTCGGTCCGGTGATCTACCGCCTGCTCACCCGACCGGATGAAGCGCTTCCGGCGGACCTTCCGGAACGGCTCGTCGACGCCGTGCTGGCCGGGCTGCGGCCGCGGTGAGCGCGCAGCGGTACCGTGCTAGGCCTCCCGTTGAGGAAGGCCAGACACATGAGCCCCAACGACCAACCGCCGGTCGGTGAGCGAGCCGACCTGCTGCAGAGCTTGGCGAGGCACCGCCACTTCCTGCGGTACACGGTCCGTGATCTGCCCGACGAGCAGGCTCGGCGCGCTCCCACGGTGAGCGAGTTGACCCTCGGCGGATTGATCAAGCACGTCGCGATCACGGAGCGGCAGTGGATCGACTTCATCCTCGACGGCCCCGCCGTGTTGGCGCCGGACGAAGCGAGTTGGGCGGCGCACGCCGAGGGCTTCACCATGCGGGAGACTGAGACGCTCGCGGAGCTGCTGGACACCTACCAGGACGTAGCCCGCCGGACGGATGAGTTGGTCCGTACGCTGCCGGACCTCGACGCGTCTCAGCCGTTGCCCGAGGCTCCGTGGTTCGAGCCGGGCGCTCGGTGGTCGGCCCGGCGGGTGCTGCTGCATGTCATCGCCGAGACCGCGCAGCACGCCGGGCATGCGGACATCGTGCGGGAGGCGATCGACGGATCGAAGACGATGGGGTAGCTCGCGCGTACCCAGCGTCAGGCGGAACCGTTCATCTTGGCCGGGCGATCGGCGCGGGCCAACCGGGCGGCCACCGTCCGACGGGCCGATTCCTTGGCCTTCGCCCGGGCCTCGGCGAAATATTCGTCGGCGGGTAGGGTGCCGCTGACCCACCGGCGGCCGCGCTGGCTGGTCACCTTCTCGCGTTGCACCATCAGGCCCTCCACCAACTCGCCGTGCACGTGGACTTCCGCCACTGATTCCTACGGTACCCGCCCGGCGGTGCGCCTACCCAGCCTTGAGCGGCGATGTCGCCGTAACGGTTCACGGTGTCGCCTGGGCCAACCCGGAGCCCAGCAGGTTCGCGAGTACCCGAATCAGCTCGACGTGCGTGCTGGTGAGATCGCCCGTCTCCGGAGCATCCACGGTCAGCATGCCGAGCCGGCGATCACCGGCGGTGACCGCGACGGCGATGACGGTGCAGTAGCCGGGCGCGCTCGGCGTGACCAGCGGGTGGGCGTCGACGTCGTCGATGAACACCAGATCGCCACGGTCCACCAGGTCCAGGACGAAGTCCCCGTCTGGTGTACCGAAGGTGAACTCTGATCGAGGCTGCGCGGCCCGACCGGCGTAGGCGACCCGTTGTAAGGATTGGCCAGCCGGGTCGAGGGCGTAGAACGCGCTTCGGGCGCCCGGTGCGGTGAGTCGTACGGCCGCATCCACGACCGCCTGCAGCAGTTGGCCGACGATCACTTGCCGGGCGGTGTTCTCAATGGCATCGGCCATGCCGGCGAGGTAATCCGTGATCGGCGCCAGCGCGGCGTTCAGGGTCAGGGTCAGTTCTTCCTCCGCCTCGACGGCCACCTCCTCGGCCGTCTTGAGTCGTTGGCTGGTCCGGTACTGCTGAGCCGCAGCGAGCAGGATGGTCGCTGCCGTGAGGGCACCCCCGAGCAGCAGCAACAGCCGGCGGCGGGAACCGGCACCGGCGAGAGAGGAGTTGACCAGGTACGCGCCGACGCCTGCGGTCACCGCCCCGACGATGAGCAGCGCGCCGAGCACGTGGGACTCGAGCCAGGCCCGCCCACGCCGCAACCGCGCCCGCGGCATCCGCTCCCTCCTTTCCGGTCCGGCCGCGTGCGACGCTAGCGGGCACCAGCGACACTTCCCGGAGTCGGCCGGGTGGTCGGTGGGTCGGTGGGTCGGTGGGTCGGTCGACTGTGCTCCGGCGGGCCGGAACTCCGTTAGCCTTCGGGGATGGTCTGCTCCGGGCGGACATGATCCGGTTCGTTCACGCTCGGCGCGGCCAGTTCGCGCCAGCGCGACGTGATCGGCAACCGACGGTCCCGCCCGAAGGCGCGGAGGGAGATCTTCGGCCCCGGCGGGTACTGCCGCCGCTTGTACTCCGCGGCATCCACCAGCCGAATCACCCGCTCCACGAGTTGCGGGTCGTGCCCGGCGGCGATCAACGCGTCATGCCCGAGGTCGCGGGCCACGTAGTCATCGAGCAGCCGGTCGAGTACGTCATACGACGGCAGGCTGTCGGTGTCCAGTTGATCGGGGGACAGTTCCGCGGACGGCGGCTTGGTGATGCTGCTCTCCGGAATCGGCGGCGGCTCGCCGCGGGCTTCGGCATCCGAGTTGCGCCACCGGGCCAGCCGCCACACCATCGTCTTGGGGACGTCTTTCAGCGGCGCGAACCCACCGGCCGAGTCGCCGTAGAGGGTGGAGTATCCGGTGGCCAGTTCGCTCTTGTTCCCGGTGGTGAGGACGAGATGGCCGTGCTCGTTGGACAACGCCATCAGCAGCGTGCCGCGGACCCGGGCCTGCAGGTTCTCCGCCGCCAGGCCGTGCAGTTCCACCTGCTCGGAGTACGCATCCACCATCGAGGCGATCGGCTGCAGCGACCAGTTCAACTTCTGCCGGCGGGCGAGTTCTTCGGCGTCGGCGACCGAGTGGTCGGAGGACCAGCGGCTCGGCATGCCGACCACGTATACCGCGTCCGGGCCGAGCGCGTCCGCCGCGACAGTTGCCACCAACGCCGAGTCGATTCCGCCGGAGAGCCCGAGAATCACTGACCCGAAACGGTTCTTCCGGACGTAGTCCCGGGTGGCGGTCACTAGTGCGGCGTACACCTCAGCGTCGTCATCGAGGCGATCCGCGATGCCGGCGACCAATGGCTCGGCGGACGGGGGGAGCGGCTGAGCGCTGAGGGTGACCCGCTCCACCGCCATCACCGTGCCAGCGCCGGCGGCTACCGCTCCGGTCCGGTCGTCCCACGCCGCGGCGCACTCCAGGTCGACGGTCACCAAACCTTCGCGAAACTGCGGTGCGCGGGCCAGCAACGCCCCGGTGGCGTCCACAACCAGGGAGTCGCCGTCGAAGACCAACTCGTCCTGCCCGCCGACCATGTTGACGTAGGCGAGGGGCGCGCCGGCCTCCACAGCACGACGGGAAGCTAGCGCGAGGCGGGTGTCGTCCTTGGCGCATTCGTACGGCGAACCGTTGACGCACAGCACCAGCCCGACGTTCGCCACCCGAGCCACCGAGATGGGGCCGCCGTCCTGCCAGAGGTCCTCGCAGATTGTCATCGCCACGTCGATGCCGTGCAGCCGGATCACCGGCAATCGCTCACCTGGTACGAAGTACCGGAACTCGTCGAACACGCCGTAGTTGGGCAGGTGGTGCTTGGCGTATCGGGCGACGATCCGCCCGCCGTGCAGCAGCGCGACGGCGTTCTGCGGCTCACCGGCCGGCCGGCCGATGCGGGGTACCGCGTCGTCGCAGCGGTCCAGGTAGCCGGCGACCACCGCGAGGTCGGCCAGACCTTCGGCCGCCAGCCGCCGCGCCAGTTCGTCGAGCGTTCGGCGGGAAGCCTCGACAAAGGACCGCCGCAGGACGAGATCCTCGGCCGGGTATCCGGTCAGCGCCATCTCGGGAAACTCGACCAGGTGGGCCCCTTGAGCGGCGGCGTGCCGGGACCAACGGAGGACCAGATCCGCGTTGCCGGCGAGGTCGCCGACCGTGACGTTGACTTGAGCGAGCGCGAGACGGAGCACCGGCACAACGGCCAGCCTACGGGCGCCGGGGAACGTGCCCGGCTAGCGGTGTTCCGTCGGCAGCCATTCGATCACCGCCACCTCCGGGGCGGCCTCGATCACCAAGCCGTCGCTGCCGCAGGATGGGCAGCGGTCCAGTTTGCCGCCTCGGTAGTCCGTCAGGCAGCCGAGGCATCGCAGCAGGTCTTGCTGGCGGCTCCAGATCACCTCGGCTGTTGCGGCCGGACTGTCCTGCACGGCTGATCGCCAGGTGGTGTCCACGACGTCGGGATCCACTCCCGGTCCGAGGCCCAGCGTCACCCGACGCACGGGTTGGCCGGCCACCTCGGCGAGGAAACCGACCGCGGCGGCATGCACGGCTCCGATCCCATGCATGGGCAGGTACCGGCACGCCCCAGGCGGCCAGCTGCGCCAGCGCCTGTTCCACCACCTCGGCCATCGCCTGCTCCGCGCCGGAACTGAGTCCGTACCCCATCTCCAACGAGATCGGCACCATGCCGACCGCGGCCAGCCGTTGCGGCGCGCAGCCGGCGAGTTCGGCGGCGGCCAGTGCGTCCACCACGCCGATCTGGTGCGCCGACATCATCAGCGACCGGGCCATGGGAATGCGTTCCCCGATAGCGTCAGCACCGTGCCGGGTGCCCGGTCCCCGGCGATGACCGCGTCCAGGAGCAGTACCGCGTGGCGGTCGGCGATCTGCAGCGGGTGCTGCGCTCGGCGGGCGAGGCGGCCCGGGCGGCCCGGGTGCCGATCGTCAGCGGGGACACCAAGGTGGTGGACCGCGGCGCCGCCGACGGCCTGTTCGTCACCACCACCGGAGTCGGTGTCCGGTTGCCGGACGCCGCGCCGTCGGCGACCCGCGGGCAACCCGGTGACGTGGTGGTACTGTCCGGGCCAATCGGGCTGCACGGCACTGCGATCCTGAGCGCCCGGGAAGGTCTCGGCTTCGACTCCGACATCGCCTCGGACACCCAACCGCTGCACTGGCTGGTCCGGCGCATGGTCGAGGTCGGCGGGACCGACGTACACACCCTGCGCGATCCCACCCGCGGCGGGGTGGCCTCGGTGCTCAACGAGCTCGCCGAGGCCGTCGACGTCGGCGTCGTGCTCGACGAGGCGGCCCTGCCGATCCCGGGAAACGTCCGCGGCCTGCGAGGTACTGGGACTCGATCCGCTGCACGTGGCCAACGAAGGCGTGCTGCTGGCGTTCCTGGCCCCCGATCGGGCGGACGCGGTGGTGGCCGCGATGCCGGCGGTGCCGGCGGGCGCCGGTACGACCATCGTCGGCTCGGTGGTTGCCGAAGACCCCGGCCGGGTGACCATGTGTACCCTGCTCGGCTCCCGACGCATCGTGGACATGTTGATCGGCGAGCAACTGCCGCGGATCTGTTGACCGCCGCCGAGCGCCGGCTGACCGACGCTGCGTATCTGTTGGTAACCCGGCGTCGGTAACCTCTGACTGTGGATAGGCAGCAGGAGTTCGTTCTGCGCACGATCGAAGAGCGGGACATACGTTTCGTCCGGCTCTGGTTCACCGACGTTCTGGGTTTCCTGAAATCGGTGGCTGTTGCGCCCGCGGAGTTGGAGGGCGCGTTCGCCGAGGGAATCGGCTTCGACGGCTCGGCGATCGAGGGCTTCGCTCGCGTGCACGAGTCCGACATGCTGGCTCGTCCCGATCCTTCGACGTTCGGCGTCCTCCCGGGGCGAGGCGGGGCTCCGGGTACCGCGCGGATGTTCTGCGACATCCTGCTGCCGGGCGGGTCGCCGTCCTACGCCGACCCACGCTTCGTGCTCAAACGCGCCTTGGCTCGCGCCAGCGACCTCGGCTTCACCTTCTACACCCATCCCGAGATCGAGTTCTTCTTGCTCCGCGGGCGGCCGGAGTTCCTGGGCGATCTCCCGGATCCGGTGGATGCCGGGGGCTACTTCGACCACACCCCGCACGACGCTGGGCACGACTTCCGCCGCCGGGCCATCGACATGCTGGAACAGGTCGGGATCTCGGTCGAGTTCAGCCATCACGAAGTGGCTCCGGGCCAGCAGGAGATCGACCTCCGGTACGCCGACGCGCTCACCACGGCCGACAACATCATGACCTTCCGGTTGGTGGTGAAAGAGGTGGCGTTGGACGCGGGCGTCTACGCCTCGTTCATGCCCAAGCCGTTCGAGGCGCAGCCTGGGTCGGCGATGCATACCCACCTCTCGCTCTTCGAGGGTGATCGCAACGCCTTCCACGACCCGTCGGACCCGTACAAGCTCTCCAAGGTGGGTCGGGCGTTCATTGCCGGGCTGCTCACTCACGCAGCGGAGATCACCGCAGTGACGAATCAGTGGGTGAACTCTTACAAGCGGCTCTACGGCGGCGGCGAGGCGCCGGCGTACGTTTGCTGGGGGCACAACAACCGCTCGGCGATGATCCGGGTACCGATGTACAAGCCGCAGAAGGGGCAAGCCACCCGGATCGAGATCCGCTCACCGGACTCCGCGTGCAACCCGTACCTGGCGTTCGCCGTAATGCTGGGTGCGGGCCTGAAGGGGATCGAAGAGGGCTACGAACTGCCCGAAGGTGCCGAGGACGACGTCTGGACACTCTCCGACGGTGAACGGGTGGCGCTGGGAATCGAGCCGTTGCCGGACTCGCTGGCCCGCGCGACCGCGGTGATGGAGCGTTCGGAGCTGGTGGCGGAGATCCTCGGCGAGCACGTGTTCGACTTCTTTCTGCGCAACAAGAAGGCGGAGTGGGACGAATACCGACGCCGGGTCACTCCGTTCGAGCTGGAGCGGTACCTGTCGGTGCTGTGACGCCCCCATCCTTCTCGCCGATCATGCCCGTACGAAGGTCATCGCCGCCGTATGACCTCCGTACCAGCATGATCGCCGGCTAACGGGGTCGGAGCCGACGTGAGCGAACATCCACGCGGGGTCGCGGCGGTCACCCGACTGGCCCGCCTGGGGTATGCGGATCCGCCGGCGGCGGAACGCCGGCTGGCGGCGCTGGGGCTCCTCGACGACGCCGAGATCGAGCCGGACCTGGCCGAGGCCGCTGACCCCGACCTCGCGCTTCGTGGGCTGGAGAACCTCGCCGACGCGGCGCCGGATCGAGCGCAGTTGCTGGGCGCCGTGGCGGGCAATCCCGACTTCCGCCGGCGGTTGACGGCTGTCTTGGGCGCGAGCGCGGCGCTGGGGGATCATCTTGGTCGCCATCCCGCGGAGTGGCACCTGCTGGCACGGCCGCAGCCGGTCGACCCCGGGGAGGGCTGGCGGGCCCGCCGACTGCGGGACGCCGTCCAGCCGGATCTGGGCACGCCGGCCGCTCTGGACACCCTTCGGCTGGCTTACCGGCGACAGCTGATGGGCATCGCCGCCGCCGACCTCACCGACGACGTCACGCTGGATCAGGTCGGCATCGACCTCGCGGAACTGGCCGGCGCGGCGCTCGCGGCCGCGCTGGCGATCGCCCAGGCATCGCTGCCGCCGGGCCGGGAGCCGTGCCGGCTGGCGATCATCGGCATGGGCAAGTGCGGTGGCCGCGAGCTCAACTACGTCAGCGACGTGGACGTGATCTTTGTGGGGGCGCCGGCCGAAGGCAGCAACGATGAGTCAGCGGCGCTGCGCACAGCCGAAGTTCTCGCCGCCGCGGTCATGCGGGTCTGCTCGGCCACCACCAAGGAGGGGACGCTGTGGCCGGTGGACGCGGGGCTGCGGCCGGAAGGGAAGGCCGGCCCGCTGGTCCGCACGCTGGCCAGCCATGAGGCGTATTACGCCCGGTGGGCCAAGACCTGGGAGTTCCAGGCCCTGCTCAAGGCGCGCCCGGTCGCCGGCGACCCGGAACTGGGCGCGGCCTACGCAGAGATGGCCGCTCGCATGGTGTGGAGCGCGGCCGGACGACCTGACTTCGTGGCCGATGTACAGGCCATGCGCCGCCGGGTCGAAGCGACGCTGCCCGCCGCCGAGGTCGATCGGGAACTGAAGCTGGGGCCTGGTGGGCTGCGCGACGTGGAGTTCGCCGTACAGCTCCTGCAGCTGGTCCATGGCCGCACCGACCCGTCGCTGCACGTCGGCGGCACCCTGCCCGCGTTGGCGGCGCTCTCCGCCGGGGGGTACGTCGGCCGGGACGACGCGGAGCGGCTCACCACCGCGTACCGGTTCCTCAGGCTGCTGGAACACCGGCTGCAACTGCAGCAGCTGCGCCGTACCCATCTGCTGCCGACCGCCGAACGGGAGTTGCGCTGGCTGGCGCGGGCCGCCGGCTTCCGCGGGGATGCAGTGGCCGGGCTGCGGACCGAGCGGGCACGACATGCCCGGCAGGTACGGCGGCTGCACGAGAAGCTGTTCTACCGGCCGCTCCTCTCCGCGGTGGCCCGGCTGCCGGCGGAGGCGTCCCGGCTTTCTCCCGAAGCGGCCCGCGCGCGCCTGGCGGCGCTGGGCTTCGCCGACCCGGGTGGGGCACTGCGCCACTTGGAGGCGCTCACCGCCGGGGTGAGTCGGCGGGCGGCGATCCAGCGCACGCTGCTCCCGGTGATGTTGGGCTGGTTCGCCGACGCGGCCGATCCGGATGCCGGGCTGCTGTCCTTCCGGCAGGTCAGCGACGCTCTCGGCGGTACGCATTGGTACCTGCGACTGTTGCGCGACGAGGGCGCTACGGCCCAGCGGCTGGCCCGGTTGCTGGCCACCAGCCGGTATGTCGCAGATCTCTTCGCCCGGGCACCGGAAGCCGTAGCGATGCTCGCCAACGACGCCGAGCTGGTACCGAGTGACCCGGAAGGACTGCGGGCGGGTTTCGCAGCCGCGGTGGCCCGCAACGACGACGCCGAGGCGGCCGTGGCCACGGTACGAGGAAAGCGACGCCAGGAACTGCTGCGGATCGCGTGCGGCGACCTGCTCGGGTTGATCGACCTCGGTGTCGTCGGCGCGGCCCTCGCCGATGTCGCCGGCGCCACACTGGCGGCAGCGCTGGAGGTGGCCACCCGCACCGTCGCGGAGCAGCGCGGCGAGGAGCTGCCGGTCCGGATGCTGGTGGTGGCGATGGGTCGATTCGGCGGCTGGGAGCAGGGGTACGGCAGCGACGCCGATGTGCTCTTCGTACACGAACCGGTGGGGGTACCGGACAACGTCGCCGCTCAAGCGGGCACGGAGGTGGCGAACGAGCTGCGCCGGCTGCTCGCCGTACCGGCGCCCGATCCGCCACTCGTGGTCGACGCTGATCTCCGGCCGGAAGGTCGCCAAGGCCCGCTGACCCGCAGCCTGGCGTCCTACGCCGCGTACTACGCTCGCTGGTCGGCGCCCTGGGAGGCGCAGGCGTTGCTGCGGGCCTGCCCGATCGCCGGTGATCCCGATGTCGGGGCTCGGTTCCTCGCGACCATCGACCCGATCCGCTACCCCTTACGAGGCCTCGAACCGGCGGCGGTACGGGAGATCCGGCGGATCAAGGCGCGGGTGGAGACCGAACGGTTGCCCCGCGGTGCCGACCCGGCGCTGCACACCAAGCTCGGTCGTGGCGGCCTGGCCGACGTGGAATGGGTCGTGCAGCTGCTGCAACTGCGTCACGCGGGCCAGGTGCCGGCGTTGCGGACAACCGGCACGCTGCCGGCGTTGGCGGCGGCGACCGATGCGGGTCTGCTCGCCCGGTCTGACGCCGACGTGCTGATGGCGGCCTGGCGGTTGGCGAGCCGGGTGCGTAACGGGACCATGCTCGCGGCCGGCCGGCCGTCGGACGCCGTACCCACCACCGGCCGCCAGTTGGCCGTGGTCGCCCGGGCCCTGGGCTACCCCCCAACGGAGTCGGCTCGGCTGCTTGAGGACTACCGTCGGCTCACCCGGCGCGCCCGCGTCGTGGTGGAAAGGGTCTTCGCTTCGTGAACGAACTTGCCGGTGCGCAAAGCCGCCAGGTGGCCGTGGAGGGTGTGCGCTTTCGGCTGTACCGCGGGGGGCCGGCGGGGACGGCGTCCGCGCGTCCAGTGTTGCTCTTGCACGGCGTTCCGCAGACCGCTCTGGTGTGGCGGTCCCTGCTGCCGCAACTCGCCGTCGACCGGGTAGTGCTGGCGCCGGACCTGAAGGGACTGGGCGACAGCGAAGTGGCCGGGCCGTACGACGTGCCCACACTGGTGCGGGAACTCGCCGCCTTGGTGCTGCACGAGGTCGACGGCGAGATCGACGTGGTGGGTCACGACTGGGGTGGTTCCCTCGGGCTCGCGCTCGCCGCGGGCCGGCCGGATCTGGTTCGCCGCCTCGTGGTGATCAACGCATCGTACCGGCACATCGACTACCGGCGCGCCTTCTACATCCCGTTCTTCGCCTTGCCGGTCGCGCCCGAGATCGCCTTCGCGCTCGGCGGTCGGGAACTCGTCCGGCGGATGATTCGGTACGCCTGGTGCAGCGAGCCGCCGCTGGACCGCGACGTGCTGGAGCACTACGCGACCGCCTATGCCGATCCGGCCCGGGTCGGCGCCATGCTTGGGTACTACCGGGCAGTCGTCCGCAGCCGCGTGGCCGGGCTACCCCGGAAGCTGACCGGGTCGCCGGCGGGTCAACCGCACCGGTTGCGACAGCAGACGCTGGTGCTGTGGGGCGCGGCCGATCCGGTACTGCCGCTGTCGGTCGCCGAGTCGGTTGTCCGCGACGTCGGTGCCGGCGCCGAGTTGGTCGTGCTGCCGGGGGTCGGGCATTTTTCGCCCGAAGAGGCCCCGGACCTGGTGAACGAGACGGTCGGAGCGTTCCTGCGCGCCGACTAGCAGCTCGCTGTGGCGGTCAGGCTGCGTCGCAGAAGGTGCGCGAGGCGGCCGGGAGAGTCACCGGCGAAGCGAGGGCGGACTGCCCGGATCGCAATCGTTGAACGCCTAAACCGCAGGCGAGTGCGGTGACGCCGCCGACCGCATCGAGGATGTAGTGGTTGCCGGTACCGATGATCACCAGAAGAGTGATCATCGGATACAGCATGCCGAGCAGTCGTACCACCCGGCGGCGACTCAGGCTCAGGAGCACGATCCCGCACCACAGGGACCAGCCGACGTGCATCGAGGGCATCGCGGCGAACTGATTCGATGCCGAGGCGACCCCCGCGGATGCGAACTCGCCCCAGATGTGATCGCGGGCGACGGTGTCGACGAAACCAGGCAGCATGCGCGGCGGGGCGAGCGGAAACGCCCAGAACCCGATCAGCGCCACCAGATTGGTGATCATCAGTACCGAACGGGCGGCCCGGTAACGAAGCGGGTGCACCCGCCACAGCCACACCAGAACCCCGATCGTCACCACGAAGTGCATGATCGCGTACCAGTACGCCGCGGTGAGTGAGAGCCAGTGCACGCCGGCCATCGCCGAGTTCACGGCCGGCTCGAAATCCAGGTGCAGCCCACGTTCCAGGCTGAGCACGGAGTACGCGTTGGCGAAGGCGTTCGCCGCCCGGGTGGGGACCCCGTTTCGGATCAGTGAGTAGAGTTCATAGGCCACGCCGATGAAGAGCAATTCTTCCCAGATACGCGGGCGGCGAGCCGAAGTCCACCGCTGGGGCCGCAGGTACCGCAGCCGGCTGCGCGGCAACACTCGGGAGTCCATCAAGACAGTGTGCCAGAGCCGGCGCCGCGAGCGAGGTTTCGACGCCGCCGAACCTACCCGTCGTGGCACACGGCGCGCGAAACGGGGTGACCACCGCCAAGAGCGTCGGCCTGTCACCGACCCTGATGGCAGCAGCCAACAGCTCCGGCGGAGTACTCGGCAAGATGGTCTCCCCGCAAACCCTCGCGATCGCGGCCGCGGCGGTCGGGCTCGACGGTAAGGAAGGCGACCTCTTCCGCAAGGTCATCGGCTGGAGCCTCGGGTCCCTCGTCCTCATGTGCGCGCTCGTCTACCTGCAGTCCACCCCCGTGCTCAGCTGGATGGTGCCTTGACCACTCCGTGACAGCCATGTGCGTCATTTCGGTACTATTTCTTCTGGATTTCGGCTAGATCTTCCCGATATTTCCTGTGGCGGGACTATTGCCTCTAGGCGGCGAAGCCGATGCGGCGGACTGTGAGGTATCCCACGCGATAGTGGCAAAAGGCGGTGATCCCGCCAGCGCCAACGCGTATCCGCCGTATCTCACGAAGTAGGCGTTTGTAGTGAAGGTTGGTATTCCGCGCGAAGTGAAGGACCATGAGTATCGGGTGGCGATTACGCCGGCTGGTGTGCATGAGTTGAGTCGGCACGGTCATACGGTGTTGGTGGAGAAGGAAGCGGGGGTCGGTTCGTCGATTCCGGATCAGGATTACATTTCCGCGGGGGCGGAGATTATCGGTACGGCTGATGATGTGTGGGCCGAGGCTGAGTTGATTTTGAAGGTGAAGGAGCCGATCGCCGAGGAGTACGGGCGGATGCGGCGTGGGCAGGTGCTGTTCACCTATCTGCATCTGGCGGCGTCGGCGCCGTGCACGAAGGCGATTTTGGATAGTGGGGTCACCGCGGTGGCGTATGAGACGGTGGAGTTGCCGGATCGGACGCTGCCGCTGCTGGCGCCGATGTCGGAGGTCGCGGGCCGGATGGCGCCGCAGGTGGGTGCTCATCTGCTGGAGCGGGAGGCCGGCGGCCGGGGTGTGTTGATGGGTGGTGTGTCCGGGGTGCCGGCGGCGAAGGTCGTCGTGCTGGGGGCTGGGGTGTCGGGGATGAACGCGGCGGCGATCGCGTTGGGTATGCAGGCTGAGGTGCTGTTGTTCGATAAGAACATCGCGAAGTTGCGGGAGGCGGATCTGATCTACCAGGGTCATTTGCAGACCGTCGCCTCGAACTTGTACACGGTGGAGCGGGCCTGCCTGGATGCGGATCTGGTGATCGGCGCGGTGCTGGTGACCGGCGCGAAGGCGCCGAAGTTGGTCAGTGATGATCTGGTGTCGCGGATGAAGCCGGGTTCGGTGTTGGTGGACATCGCGGTGGATCAGGGCGGCTGTTTCGAGTCGACCCGGCCGACGACGCATTCGGATCCGACGTTTCCCGTCGGCGCGTCGACGTTCTACTGCGTGGCGAACATGCCGGGTGCGGTGCCGCATACCAGCACGTACGCGTTGACGAACGTGACCTTGCCGTACGCGCTGGAGATCGCGGACAACGGCTTACGGGCGGCGATCATGGCCGACCCGGCCCTGCTGCTCGGTGTCAATGCCGTCGACGGCCAACTCACCTGCACCCCGGTCGGTGAGGCGCTCGGCATCTCGACCGTAGACCCGCTCAGCATGCTCCTCTGACCAGACCAGTCAGTCTGATCAAACGTGCTGCGGATGGCAGCGCGATCACCCCTCTTGACCCGCACTGCGGCTGGGCCCGCACATCCGCCCGGCCGCAGTGCGGCGACCTCACGGAGACTCCTGTGACAACCGAAACAACCGGGCGTGCGGGCGGAGTCGGCACCGCCGACACCGCTGACTTGCACCGCGGCCTGAAATCACGGCACATCCAGATGATCGCGATCGGTGGCGCGATCGGCGTTGGCCTCTTCCTCGGCTCGGCCACCGCGATCCAGAAGGCCGGGCCGTCCCTACTGGTCAGCTACGCCGCCGCCGGCGTGGCCATCTATTTCATCATGCGCGCGCTGGGTGAATTGATGCTGTACCGCCCGGTGTCCGGGGCGTTCGCTCCTATGCCGATGAATTTATCGGCAAGTGGGCCGGTTTCGCCACCGGCTGGACGTACTGGTCGATGTGGATCGTCACCGCGATGGCCGAACTCACCGCCGTGGGCATCTACATGAACTACTGGTTCAAGATTCCGCAATGGATACCGGCGCTGGTCGCCTTGCTTGTTCTGTATGCGCTCAACCTCATAGCTGTGAGTCTTTTCGGTGAGATCGAGTTCTGGTTCGCCATTATCAAGGTGGTCACCATTGTCACGATGATCGTGGTCGGCGTAGCCATTCTGATCTTCGGCTTCACCTCCATCGGTGACACCGCGTCGGTGAGCAACCTGTGGAGCCACGGCGGCTTTATGCCCAAGGGCATCACCGGACCGCTGCTCGCCCTGCAGATGGTGGTCTTCGCCTTCCTCGGCGTCGAGTTGATCGGCGTTACTGCGGGCGAGGCCGAGCACCCGGAAAAGGCGATACCGAAGGCGGTCAACCAGGTGATCTGGCGGATCGGCATCTTCTACATCGGCGCACTCACCGTCATCTTCTCCCTGATGGCCTGGACCCGGCTGGACGGCAAGACCAGTCCGTTCGTGCTGGTCTTCGACAACATCGGTATTCCCGCTGCGGCCGGCGTGATCACCTTCGTCGTGATCACGGCTGCCGCATCGTCCGCCAACAGCGGCATCTTCAGCACCGGCCGGATGCTCTTCGCCCTGTCCCGCCAAGGGCAGGCCCCGCATGCGCTCGGCCGAGTTAGCCGGCGCGGCCTGCCAGCCAACGCGCTGCACGCCTCATTCGCCGTACTGCTCATCGGTGTGGTGCTGAACTACTTCGTGCCGGAGAAGGCGTTCACCTACGTCACCAGCATCGCTACCGTGGGCGCGCTGTGGGTCTGGGGCGTGATCATGGTTTCGCACCTGCGATACCGCAAGGCCGTCAGCGCGGGCACGGTGCCGGGGAGTTCCTTCCGGATGCCGGGTTCGCCGTACACCAACTACTTCGTCCTGGCCTTCCTCGCGCTGGTGTTCGTCCTGCTGGGCTTCGACGCCGGCAACCGGATTGCCCTTTACGTCGCATTCCCGTTCGCGGCCCTGGTGGCAATCGGGTACGCGGTGACCAAGTCGAGGACGTCCCCGTCGACGCTGCCAACTCCGCCCGCGCGGGATGCCGCGCCTGCCTTGCAGAGCGTTGGCTGATGCCCGGATACGACGAGTGACCTTGAACGAACGACGACAGCGGGCCCCGGAAGGGGCCCGTTGTCGATTCGTGCGGGGTCAGGGCAATCGTGGACGCAGCGCGTCCTGGTGGGGCTAGATGTCGTAGTAAAGCGAGAACTCGTACGGGTGCGGGCGCAGCCGTACCGCGTCGACCTCGGCCGTCCGCTTGTAGTCGATCCAGGTTTCCACCACGTCGGGGGTGAAGACGCCGCCCTCCAGCAGGAAGTCCGAGTCATCCTCCAGCGCATCCAGCACCGCCTCGAGCGAACCGGGCACGGTGGGAACCGCAGACAGTTCGTCCGGAGCCAACTCGTACAGGTCCTTGTCGACCGGCTCCGGCGGCTCGATCTTGTTCTTGATGCCGTCGATACCCGCCATCAGCAGTGCGGCGAACGCCAGGTAGGGGTTGCAGGAGGGGTCCGGCACCCGCCACTCCACCCGCTTGGCCTTGGGGTTGCTGCCGGTGATCGGGATCCGGCAGCAGGCCGAACGGTTGCGCTGGGAGTACACCAGGTTGACCGGCGCCTCGTACCCGGGCACCAGCCGGCGGAAGGAGTTGGTGGTCGGGTTGGTCCAGGCCAGCAGCGCCGGAGCGTGCCGCAGAAGGCCGCCGATGTAGTGCCGGGCGGTGTCGGAGAGGCCGGCGTAGCCCAGCTCGTCGTAGAACAGCGGGCTGCCGTCTTTCCACAAGCTCTGGTGCACGTGCATGCCGGAGCCGTTGTCCTGGAAGATGGGCTTCGGCATGAACGTGACGGTGTGGCCGGCGGCCCGTGCCGTGTTCTTCACGACGTACTTGAACAACATGATGTTGTCCGCGGTCTTCAGCAGCGTGTCGAAGCGGAAGTCGATCTCCGCCTGGCCGCCGGTGCCGACCTCGTGATGCTGCATCTCCACCTCGATGCCAGCCTCGATCAGCTTGCGGACCATCTCCGAGCGCAGGTCGGTGAAGTGGTCGCTCGGGGAGACCGGAAAGTAGCCACCCTTGTAGCGCGGCTTGTAGCCCAGGTTGCCGCCGCGCGGCTCCTCATCCCGACCGCTGTTCCAGGCGCCCTCGACGGAGTCGATGTAGTGGTAGGCGGAGTGCGGTGTGGTGTCGAACCGAATGCTGTCGAAGATGTAGAACTCGGCTTCGGCGCCGAGGTACACCGTGTCCGCGATGTTGCTGCCGGCGATGTAGGACTCCGCCTTGCGGGCGATGTTGCGCGGGTCGCGGCTGTACGCCTCGCCGGTGAGCGGGTCGTGGATGAAGAAGTTCATGTTCAAGGTCGGATGCTGTCGGAACGGGTCCATCACTGCAGTCGTCGGGTCCGGCAGCAGCAGCATGTCCGACTCGTGGATCGCCTGGAAACCGCGAATGGAGGATCCATCGAACATCAGACCGTCGGTGAAGACGGACTCCTTGAAGTTTTCCGCCGGGAACGTGAAGTGCTGCATCACCCCCGGCAGGTCACAGAAGCGGACATCGACGAACTTGACGTCGTTGTCCTTGATATAGCCGAGAACCTCATCGGCGGAGTTGAACAAACCGGCCTCCTGGCTGCCTATGCGGGCGGATCGTCGCGCTGGCCCGACCGCGTCCGCGGGTCTCGGACCGGGCCATATCAGTACTGAAAATAGTCCCAGGCCGTTTCCCGGCCGTGTCCCGTATGTTTCACCCCGATTACAACGAGCCGCTCAGCGGGGCCGGCCCCGGGGCATCCGGACGTTGCGGGGCATCGGCCCTTTCGGCACCGGTGGCTTGGCGGCGCCCAGCGCTCGCATTCGGCCCTCCACCATACGTACCTGGGCCGGTTTGAGGTTGTGCGGCATCTTGGTGAGATGTACCTGGAGTCGGCGAAGTGGAATCTGGCCGTCCCCGTCGCCGATCACGATGTCATACATCGGGGTTTCCGACGCGACCCGGGCGATACGGCGTTTCTCCTGTCCTAACAGCACGCCCACCCGCGCCGGGTTCCCCTCGCCGATCAGGATGACTCCCGGCCGTCCGATCACCCGGTGCACAACGTCCTGGTTGCGACTTACCGCGACCACCGGCGTGACGTCCCACTGACCGCGCATGGATTGGATAACGGCGACTGCGGCCCCGGGCTGTCCCTCGACCTGGGAAAGTGCCGCGCGTTGCGCGCGCCGGCCGAAGACGCTGAAAGCGGCGAGCAGACCGAACAGGACGCCGAAGATCGTGAAGTAGATGGGGTGCGAAAGGAGTATGCCCAGCAGTACGAAGACCAGCAGAACGCCGAAGAAAACGCCCAGCACGATCGGCAGCATTTTCGGATCGTTCTGCCGGGTGAGCGTGAACGCCTGTCGCAACTGGGAGAATCTGGCCCGACGGCGGTCCCGGCGTTCGGTCCGGGACAGCTTCACCTTGGCCGGCTTCGCCGGTTTGGTCGCCTTGCTCGGTCGGCCGGGTGGAGCGGCCGACCGGCGGCCGGGAAGGCGGATGCTGGGCATGCCGCGAGAATACTTTGCTGCGGCCGCCCAGCCGGAAGAGCTCAGCCGGGAAGAGCCGCCCGGCTGGCCATCGCCTGGGAGTAGAGCCGTCCGGCTCGGTAGGAGGAGCGGACCAGCGGGCCGCTGAGCACCCCCACGAAACCGATCGTCTCCGCCTCCGCGGCGAGCTCGACGAACTCCTCCGGCCGTACCCAGCGTTCCACCGGATGATGTCGCGCCGACGGGCGCAGGTACTGCGTGATGGTGATGAGCTCGCAGCCCGCCTCATGGAGGTCGCGGAGAGCCGCGCTCACCTCGGTCCGCTTCTCGCCCATCCCGAGGATCAGGTTCGACTTCGTCACCAGACCGGCGTCCCGGGCGGCTCGGATGACGGCAAGCGAACGGTTGTACCGGAAACCCGGCCGGATCCGCTTGAAGATTCGCGGTACGGTCTCCACGTTGTGCGCCAGCACCTCCGGCGCCGCGTCGAACACCTCGGCAAGCAGCCGCGGTTCAGCGTTGAAGTCGGGGATGAGCAACTCCACCCCGCAACCGGGCAGGCGGGCGTGGATCTGCCGGACGGTTTCGGCGTACAGCCAGGCGCCGCCGTCGGGCAGGTCGTCCCGGGCCACCCCGGTGATGGTCGCGTACCGCAGTCCCATGGTGGCCACCGACTCGGCAACCCGGCGAGGCTCGTCGCGGTCGAGCGGCTCCGGCCGGCCGGTATCGATCTGGCAGAAGTCGCAGCGCCGGGTGCATTGGTCCCCGCCGATGAGGAAGGTGGCCTCCCGGTCTTCCCAGCATTCGTAGATGTTGGGGCAGCCGGCCGCCTCGCAGACGGTATGCAGGCCACCGCGCTTGACCAGGCTTTTGAGTTCGGTGTACTCCGGGCCAGTCCGCGCTCGGGTCTTGATCCAGGATGGCTTCTTTTCGATCGGCGTCTCGGCGTTGCGGACCTCGAGCCGCAGCAACCGGCGGCCGTCGGGGGCGGCGGACATGCGCTCAGGTTACGCGGGGTCCGGCGGCGGCCTGGGGCTCCACGGGCTCCGGCTCCACGATCACCGGATCGCCGACCGCCACCGAGCCGGGGCGCAGGACCTGGGCGTAGATCCGGCTGACTCCGGGTTGACGCTCGTGGGCCATCCGGCCGAAATCGCCGCCGAGGAACCACGGGGCGTTCTTGCGGCACGGGATGGCATAGGGCGTGGTCTCGACCAGGGCGCTGCCGATCGCCAGCCGAACCCCGGGGCGGAGCGTGAGCCAGTCGATGCCGGCGACGGTGACGTTCTCGCCGGCCTTTCCGTACCCGATCGGGTGACCTTCGGCGGCCAGTGCGTCGATCACTTCGGCGGACCACAGGCAGACCGCCTGCCACGGCCGGCCGTGGTGTTCCCGATCGTTCTGGCGGTCACCGGCCATCCCGTCGGTGGTCAGGGTGGCACGGGGGACGGGGGACTTGGGTACGCCGCCGCCGGAGACGTTGAGCTGCACCAGACGGCCGGTGGCCGGCGGGGCGCCCTCGCCGGTGCGTCGGCGGCAGCGGCCCGCCTCGTGCAAGGCGTGCACGGCGTCGTGTACCCGGTCCAACACGCTCGCGTCGCGATTGCCGACCACCGCTGCGATTCGGTCCGCCAACGGAACGAGCATCCGGAGAAGCTCGGGGGAGGCGTCCTCGGCCAGCAGGTCGTACCAACGGTTGACGATGCGTAGCGTGCTGGCAGCTTGCTCGGTGGACCAGTGGGCGGGGGAGAACCCGCACGTCAAGCATTCCATGGCTAGCGTGCGATCGGGGCGAGGGCTCGCCCGACGGGGGTCTCCAGCGCGCTCGGAAGGCGCCGCTCGACGGCCTCCACAGCTTCGGCAACGGTGACCTGCCGCCCGGTCTCGAGGCTGAGCGTGCTGACGCCGGCGTCGGTGATGCCGCACGGCACGATCCGGTGGTAGGGCGCCAGGTCGCAGTCCGCGTTCAGCGCGAAACCGTGCATGGTGACTCCCCGGCTGACCCGGATGCCGATGGCGGCGAGTTTCCGTTGGCCGTCGACCGTCCAGACCCCGCTTCGTCCCTTGACCCGGATAGCGGTCACGCCGAGATCGGCGCACACCTCGATCAGCGCCGCTTCGATGCGCCGTACATAATCCACGACGTATACCCCAGACGGCAGCTGGATGATCGGATAGCCGACCAACTGACCCGGCCCGTGCCACGTGATCTTGCCACCCCGGTCGACTTCCACGACCGGCGTGCCGTCCAGCGGCCGCTCGTGCGGCTCGGTCCGCCGGCCCGCGGTGTAGACCGAGGGGTGCTCCAGCAGCAGGCACACGTCCTCGATCAGCCCGGCCACCCGCTGGCCGTGGAGTCGCCGCTGCTCGGCCCACGCCACGTCGTACGGCACCGCGTGTGGTGCGAAGCCGGGGCGCAGGAAAGTCAGCACCGGGTCAGCGTACGTCGCTCGTTCCGCGCGGTTCGGGCACTGCCGGACCTCCTCGGCGCTCGGCGGGCGTGGGCGACTGGAACTGTCGATCTCCTTGGCTACGGGGGTAGTTCTGGACCGGGCCGCTGGGGGCTCGCTGGCGACAGTTGGGGGCGCCAAGGAGATCCATGGGTCGTCGCTGGCTCTCAGGTGGTCCCTCCGCTGGCTTGGCGGGCGGGTAGCCGGGTGGTTGATCTCCTTGGCTTCCTGCGTTGTCGTGAAGTGGGGCTGGCGGGACAGATGGGCGACAGTTGGGGGCGCCAAGGAGATCGACCTGTGCACGGTCATAGCTGGTCGTACTGCCGGCAACTGGGCTTGTGGACAGGGCTACACCGCCGTACCCGCACCGACACCCTGGTGGCGTGAATACCGCACTAGCCGCCCTTGCCGCCGCGCAAGGCGGCGTGTTCAGCCGGAACGACGCGCTGACCGCCGGGTACACGCCCGGGGCAATGCGCCAGAACCTTGCCATCGGGCGATGGGCGGTCCTGCGTCGCGGCAGATACGTCCAGACTGACCTGCTCGCGGCAACCGAAGGCGGCGCGCGACACGCCCTGGAGGTGGCGGCCGCCGGCAGTGCTATCGACGCCAACACGGTTGCCTCGGCATGGTCGGCGGCCCGCCTGCACAACCTCGAAACGCTCGGTGCGATCCCGCCGGGGATCTGGCTGGCCTGTTGGCGCAGGGGTCCGGGCGGTAGCCGTCGGATGCCCGGCGTCACCCTGCAGCCGGCGGCGCTGTGGCCGGACCACCTTGCCAGCGCATACGGCGTACGCGTGACGTCGGCAGCGCGAACCGGCATCGACCTGGCACGACGGTTGCCGTTCCTGCCCGCGGTCGTGGTCCTCGATTCGGTGCTTCGGCAATCGGGCTGCGAGAAGTCGGAGTTGCTTCGCGTACTGCACGACTGCCAGGACTGGCCCGGATCACTCGCCGCGGCTCGAGCCGTTGCCTTCACCGATCGGAAGTCCGAGTCGGTGCTGGAAACCGTCGGTCGGGTTCTGATGTACCGGCACGGCTTGCCAGCACCGCAAACGCAAGTGACTCTCGGTGACCGGCACGGTCGCTCTGCCAGGGTTGACTACTGGTGGCGCGAGCATATGACGGTCGGCGAGGCGGACGGTATGGCGAAGTACGACAGCCTGTCCGCGCTGCATGCCGAGAAGCGGCGCGAGGAGTGGCTTCGCGAGATGGGGTACGAGGTCGTACGGTTCACCTGGGATGAGGCGACCCGACGGCCAGCTGACACCGCGGCTCGCTTTCGGACGGCTTTCGACCGCGCCGCGTTCCGGGCGGCGTACGAGGCCAGCCAGCAGGTCGATGGGGCTCAACGGAGCGCGTGAGGATCTCGTTGGCCCCGGTTGTCGCAGCAACAACGCCCAGGGGACGGCCCCGGGCAGCAATACGGGTGGCCAGGGAGATCGACGGCCGGGACCGGCCTCGGCTGCTGCCCAGGCGTCGGCTGCTGCCCAGGCGTCGGCTGCTGCCCAGGCGTCGGCTGCTGGCCATAGCCCGGACGGGCCTGTGGACAACGGTA